>JAOTVL010000147.1 GCA_029863525.1 Gemmatimonadota bacterium | reverse complement strand
GGTTCCGCAGCACGCCGACCCCCTGCACTTCCACCTCGTAGACGTCTCCCGGCTCCATGGCCCGCGTCGAGCCCATGGTACCGGTCCAGATGAGGTCCCCCGGATAGAGCGTGAAGTACTGCGAGATGTAGTGGAGCATGTAGTCGATGCTGAAGATCAGGTCCGCGGTATTCTCGCCCTGCACCCGTTCCCCGTTGTGACGCCCCTCGATGTCGAGATTGCCATAATCGAGCCCTGTGACGAGCTGCGGCCCGACCGCGTTGAACGTCCGGCTGCCCTTCGCGCGACTCCATTGAATGTCGTTTCGCTGCCAGAGCCGCTCGCTCACGTCGTTCCCCGCAGCGACACCGAACACATAATCCGATGCGTCCTCGAGCGGGACGTTGGCCGCCTCCCTTCCGACGACGACGACCATCTCGGCCTCGTAGTGCAGGTTCTGCGACTCGGCCGGGCGGACGATGTCCTGCTCGGGCCCGATGATCGACGAAGGCGGCACGAGGAACAGGCCCGGATACTCGGCCGGATCGCCCGAGATATGGCTCCGGAAGTTGAACGCGGTCATGAAGATCTGCGTCGGATCGACAGGCGCCCGCAGCTCGACCTGCGAGATCGGCATCGTGGAGCCCGTTCGCTCGCCACCGAGGTAGGGAGCGTCCGACAAGACGTGCACCGTCTGATCCACGACCTCACCCCACGCCGCGCCGCCACCCTGGGCGAATCGTACGAAACGCTGCACACCCTGGGCATCCGCGTCGACCACCGAGGTGAGCAGAGCCAGGAGCACCACCGCGAACAATGTCATCGTGCGACCCACGAGCCACCTCCAGTCCTGTTGCCTGAAGCACGCCGGAGCGTCGCCGTCTGCGGCGCTACCCGACGAGCGGTCGGTTCGAGCGGACAAGTGATCTCGCTCGGCGCCGGCCCACAATACCACCGAGAGATGGCGGCGGAGCACGCGAGACGGTAGCCTCCTCGAAAATCGGAGGCGCACGCATGAGAATCGCACATTTCGGACTCACTGGGCTCGTCGGAGCGATGCTGGTCGCCCCGTCCTCGGGTGCCGCGCAGCTGGCTCCGCCCAACGACGCGGGCATCACCTGGGGACACATCCACCTGAACGTCTCGGACGTCGAGGCGCACAAGCGGCTTTGGACCGAGCACTTCGGCGGCACGGTCGTCCAGAAGGGCTCGTTGGTCACGGTGCGGCTTCCCGGTACGATCATGGCCTTGCGGGAGCAGGAGCCGACCGGCGGATCGCGCGGCTCGGGCGTGGATCACTTCGGCTTCTCGGTCCCGGACTTACAAGCCTTTCTGGCGCGTTGGCGCGCGGACGGCCTGAACGTCGAAGCGGAATTCGAGGGATACGACGGTCGACCCCAGGCATACGTGAGCGTGCCGGACGGCATTCGTGTGGAGCTCCAGGAAGTGCCAACGCTCGCGGTTCCCGCCGCACCATACCACGTGCACATCTACACCGCTGGCGACCCCGAGGCGCTCCGGGATTGGTACGCCGACCTGTTCAGCATGACGCCGCGGGTTCGGGGCTCGATCCAGTTCACGGCCGACGTTCCGGGCATGAACCTCAGCGTGAATCCCGCGGAGGAAGCCCCCGCCCCGACCCGCGGCCGCGCGGTCGATCACATCGGCTTCGAGGTCGACGACCTCGAGGCCTTCTGCGCGGCACTCGAGGCGCGTGGCATCGAGTTCAGCCTCGCGTATCGTGAGATCGACAGCATCGAGTTGGGCATCGCCTTCTTTACCGACCCCTCGGGTGTGCTCATCGAGCTCACCGAGGGATTCGACAAATACTGAGGAATTCATGACCGGTCCAAGAACCGCGGTCCTCGCGCTCGCATGCCTCTGCGCGTCCGCGTGCGGTGCCGCGCGCCCGTTCTCCGTCACGACCCCCGGCCTCCAGAGGCTCCAGCAGGAGAACACCTACCTCTACGCCGAGGCACCCGGCGCGATGCAGGCGCTGGGCAGCGCGTCCCTGGGCGATCGCGTCCAGAATCTGATCGACACTTACGAAGAAGAGCTCGTTCGCGCGGAGGCCGCGCAGGGCGGGTTCCTGAACACCACCCTCAATATCCTCGGCATCCTCCTCCCGGTCTCGGGGACCGCCTCGGCCATCGCACTGTCGGATCCCGACGACGCAAAGACGGTGGGTATCGTCGCCGGGGCGGCGACGACCGCGACGATGGCACTCAACCTGCTGCTCAAGCCCGGAGCGAAGGCCGCAGCCGCGAGCGAGTGCGCGGGATTCCTGGGCTCGGCGCTCACGGCGATCCGCCTGCAGTGGGACGAATCTCGACTCGGGAGCCTGGAGGGCACACAGGAGGAGTGGGATTCCTACTTGACCATGCGAGGGACGCTCGAGCCCGCCAGGAGCACGGCGTGTGAAGGGTGAGCGCGGGCGCCGCCCAACAGCGGCCCGCTGGCCCGCGACGGGTCTTCGGTCGGCAGGCATCGCCCTGGCCGCGCTGCTGGCATGGCTCGCAGGGGACGCGGTCATTCACTCCACCTCGTTGACAGCCTCTGAGGCGGGCGACCCGAGTACCGCCGAAGGGATTCCGATCGGGGTCGCGCCACTCGAATGCGACTTGTCGGGCTACACGGCGTCGAGCGAGCTGTCAGCTCGAATGGTCGACGGCCGCCTCGCGGTGGAGTGGGACGGAGCGAACGAGGAGCGGCTCCGCCTGCAGCTCGACGTCCAAGCCGGGACACCGACCATCGAGGACCTGTCGATCTCCGAAGGCGGCGGAACCTGGGTCTCGATCGGCTCGGACCTCGGCTTGGAGTTCAAGATCGTCGAGGGGTTTCGCCGGATCAGTAATCAGCAGCTCGTGCCCCTTCGAGAGCTCGGCGTCGAGCTCACACAAGAGGTCGTGGACCGGTACAAGTGGGACGTGTTCTGGGACGCGCCGCTCGACCTCCGCACCGGCAACGTTCAAAACAATCCGCCGCCGGTGGAGGGTGTGGCGAGCCAGCCGGGCCTGCCACGCTCACCCGACGAGATCCGGCGCGCCGACGTCCGCTACGCGTCCACGGGATGTCGGGTCAGCACCGAAGGTCGACGCATCGCCGTCGGTTTCGACGGCATCGAGCTCGGCTCGTTCTCGGGTGAGCTGGTGCTCACCGTGTTCGAAGGCACCAACCTGATCCGTGCAGAGGTGATCGGCGTGACGGATCTTCCCTCCGTGGCATACAAGTACGACGTCGGTCTCACGGGTCTGCCCGTCTCGGAGCGGAGCCGCGTGCATTGGCGCGACGTCGCATCTCAGCGGCAGGCGTACGGGCTCCGTGGGCCGGCGAACGCCGACGCCGTGACGTTGCGCGCGGCCAACCGCCTGGTCGTGGCCGAAACCGGCGATGCCGCGATCGCGGCGTTCCCCCCGCCGCACACCTTCTTCTGGGCCCGTGAGGTCGAGATCAACGTCGGGTGGAATTGGTACAGGAAAGACGACGACCAGTCGTTTAGCATCGGCATCCGACAGGGAGAGCAGGAGGTCGTCGAGCGCTACCTCGCGAACTGGTCGCTCTACAGTGCGCCTCCCGGCTCCGAGCAGCGCATGGCCGCCTTCTTCTACCCCACGCTGGGCGGCGCGGAGCAGGCGTTCGCCTCGGCCTTGGCGTTCACGAACGGGGACGTATACCGCAAGCTACCCGGCTACCGGGTCATGGGGAGCCACTATCACACCGACGTGGGGCGGACCCTGCAGGCGACCGGGAGCGTGGACTCGAGGCTCTCCGATTTCGAGGTCTTGCGGTCCGCGGGCATCGAGATCGCCGGTCCGGTGGACCGGCCTCGCGACCCGACGCAGCTCGAGGAACAACGCTGGCTCTTCGAGGGTGCGCGCCGTCACTCGGACGACGAGTTCGTCGTCATGCCCCAGATGGAGAACACCAACCTCCTCGGAGGCCATTGGGACCTGCTCTTCTCACACCCGGTCCATTACGTGGACGAGCGCCCGGCCGGGACGCCGCTGATCACGGACCATCCCGAGTACGGGCGTACGTACAACATCGGCAGCGTCGACGACATGAGGACGATGATCGAGGCCGAGAACATGCTCGTCTTCATGCCGCATCCCCGTACCAAGGGCTCGACGGGCTACCCGGACGCCATCAAGGAGACGCCGCAGTTCCTCAGCGACTGGTATCGCGGCGTCGGATGGCGTTGGGGCATGGGCTCGGACCTGTCCGAAAAGAGGCTCTCGGACTACCGGGTGATTCCTTTGCTCGACGACATGAACAACTGGATTTCGGGCACCGATCTCCAGCTCAAGTACCTGCTCGCGATCACGGAGACCTACTTCAAGTCGCCGGGCGACGACGTGTACGCCAACGGTCCGGTCAGCTACCTGCGAATGGACGCCCTCCCCGAGCCCGGCGACTATTCGCCCATCATCGACGCGCTCCGGAGCGGGGACTATTTCGTATCGTCCGGTGAGGTACTGGTCCCCTCTGTCGCCTATTCCGGATCGGGAACCCGGATGTCCGCCACGGCCGAGGTCGAATGGACCTTCCCGCTCGACTTCGTGGAGATCGTCACGGGTGACGGCGACGAGACCCGTACCACCACCGTCTCCGCGAAGGACCTGCCCCCGTTCGGACGGCACACCTTCTCGATCCCGTTCGACGGCAACGGCCAGGCTTGGGTCCGCTTCGCGGCGTGGGACGCGGCGGGGAACGGGGCCATGACGATGCCGGTTAGGCTCAGATAGACACTCCTTCCCAACGGGGCTCCCGGCACGCATTCGACTCGACGCTGTAGAAACACCCCCATATTCTTTAGCAAAGTGGACGTGCGCGTTCCGGACACTCCCCGACCCTACCGATGAGACTCCCCCGCTGGCCACGGCACCGAAGGACGCACTCGGGTTCGCGATGCTCTGCCGTCGCGGGCGCCGGCGTGCTGCTTTGTCTGGCTGCCCTGGGGGGGTGCGCCGACGGACCCATCACGCCGCCCGACCCCGATCCAGTGCCGATCGAGGACCTCGACGCGACGCTCCAGACACTGCTCGCCGCGCACCGCTTCGACGGTCGGATCGAGGAGCAGCTCGAGGTGAAGCTCGGCCGTCCTGTCGACGACCGCCTGGCCGAGGTCGGAAGGCTCCTCTTCTTCGACCGGGTCCTTTCGATCACCGAGGACAACAGCTGCGCCGGGTGCCACGGTCCCAACGTCGCCTTCAACGACCCAATGCCGATCTCGATCGGCGTCGACAACAACCTGGTGGTCGGGGAGGGGCGCACCGGTCCGCACAATTTCCGGCGGGCCCCGACGGTCATCAACGCGGCGTTCTATCGTGCTCTCATGTGGGACGGCCGCTTTCGCTCGAACGGACTCGATCCGTTCGACAACTCCGACGGCTTCACCTTTCCCGAGCCGGAGGGCAGCTCACTGTCACGGCTCGAGCATTTGCTTGCGGGTCAGGCCTTCACGCCCGTGGTGTCGCGCGCCGAGATGGCCGGCTTCGACTTCCCCGGTGACAATGACGTGATCCGTGAGGAGCTCGCGAGGCGCGTCGACGCCATCCCGGAGTACCGCGCCCGCTTCGGGGAGATTTTTCCTCCCGTGGCGGCAGGAGACCCGATCGACTACGACCTGATCGCGGCCGCGCTCGCAGAGTTTCAATTCACCCTGATTCGAGCCGACGCGCCCCTGGATTGGTACGCACGCGGCGACACCAGCGCCCTCACGCCGAGCCAGAAAAGGGGTGGCATTCTCTTCTTCGAGTTCAGGGTGTCGTGCTTCGAGTGCCACATCACGGAAGGGTACGCGAACCAGATGTTCAGCGACTTCAAGTCGCACAATCTGGCCGTCCCCCAGATCAACCCGGTCGTGAAGAACGTCGTGTTCGACGGGCCCGGTGAGAACGAGGACTTCGGTCACGAGCACGTCACGGGCGATCCCGAGGACCGCTACAAGTTCCGGACCTCGCCGCTACGAAACGTGGCATTGCAGCCGTCTTTCATGCACAACGGCGCCTACCTTTGCATTGAAGAGGCGATCCGCCATCACACGGACGTGTTCGAGACGCTGGACAGCTACACCAACACGCGCCTCCCCGAGAGCCTTCGGGGCCTGATGGGGCCCGTTCAGCCGATGCTGGACAGGCTGCACGCTCTGAGCGCGGAGCCACGGGACCTGAACGACCAGGAGTTCGACGACATCGTCGCGTTCATGCACGCGCTCAGCGATCCGGACGCGCATCCGAGCCGCCTGGCGTCGATCATTCCCGCCAGTGTCCCGAGCGGGCTTCCGCTGCAGGAATTCGACTTCAGCCAGAGCGTCAACGACTGCAACTGACCCGCCGTGGACTCCGGGACGAACGCGTGAGGGACGATATCCCGTGACATGACCGCCGACGAGCTCAGGGGACACTACGACTCCGTACGCCGACGCACGCGCGCTGTCGCAGAGTGCATCCCGGACGAGTATCTCGAGCGCACGCCCACTCGAGGGCGCTTCACACCCGGTGACATCGTTCGGCACGTGGCGGCGGCGGAACGTTGGATGTGGGGGGAGAACATGCGGCAGCGTGTCTCACGATACCCGGGGCACGGTCCCGAGCTCGCCGAGGGGAAGGTCGATGTCCTCGGCTATCTCGTGCGCATGCAGGATGAGACGGCGGACATCATTGCGACGCTGACTCCCGAGGAGCTCCAGCGTAAATGCCTAACCGTGGGGGGAGCGGAGATCACGGTGTGGAAGTGGATCCGGCTCATGATCGAGCATCAGATCCATCACCGGGGGCAACTCTACGAGATCCTTGGCCAGTTCGGTGTGGCGACTCCGCCGCTTTATGGGTTGCGAGAGCCCGAGGTCTTGGAGCGGAGCGAGCCGCCCGAGGTGTCTTCACGGGATTCGTAAGCCGCGAGGCGAAAGGCGACGCAACATTCTCGCGGTCACGTGCGTAAGGGTGAGCAAGCGACTTCCAGGTGGAGGGCCGATGGGTCGAGCCAACGTCGTTGCATTCGCATCGCTCATCAGCGCGCTGCCCGCTTGTGCCCAAGACCTGCCGACTCTCGCGCCGCTGGAGATCGAAGGTCTCCCGTACGGGGAGTCGTTCGGACCCCCTGATGCGCTGGGGCCCACGGAGGCTCCGACGATCTCGAGCGAGACCGTCGCGGCCTTCTTCGACGCGGCGTTCGACCTCCAACGCCTCGAACACCCGATGGTCGGCGCCGTCGTTTCGGTCGTGCACGACGGCGAGGTAATCTTCCAGAGCGGCTACGGATGGGCAGACCTGTCAGGCCGCGTGCCAGCGGATCCCGAGGTCTCCCTCTTTCGCATCGCGTCCATCACGAAGGCGTTCGTTTGGACGGGCATCATGCAGCTGGTCGAACGAGGTGAGATCGACCTCGACGCCGATGTGAATCGATACCTCGACTTCCGGATCCCCGACAGCTACGAAGAACCGATCCGGATCCGGCACCTGCTGACGCACACGGCCGGGTTCGAGGAAACTTGGACCGGATGGGGGGCTCGAAACGCCGAGGACGTGGAGACACTCGGTCCGTCCCTCGCTCGTTTGCTTCCCGCACGGGTTCGGCCACCAGGCGAGCACGCCGCCTACTCCAATTATGGTGCTGCGCTCGCGGGCTACATCATAGAGCGCGTTTCCGGTCGCCCCTGGGCGGAGTACACCGAAACGGAGATCCTCCTGCCGCTCGGGATGCAGTCGACCAACGTTCGTGTCCGAATGGACTCGGATTTGCGCCGGCGTCACGCCAGGGGGTACGTGTGGCGTGACGGCAGGTTCGAAGCGACCGACTTCGGATACATGCACTTGACGCCCGCGGGCCTCATGAGCTCGACCGCGGCGGACATGGCGAAGTTCATGCTCGCGCACCTCAACAAGGGTGCTTTGGGCGACGCGCGCATCTTGCGGGAGGAAACCGCGGACCGCATGCACTCACCGCTCTTCGCACCGTACGAGG
>JAOTVL010000029.1 GCA_029863525.1 Gemmatimonadota bacterium | reverse complement strand
CGCTGCTCCGGTTGCAGGACCCGACGGGCGGGATCGTTGGGTCGTTCGTCATTATCGTCGGGGAGGGGCCGTCGCCTCCCTTCTCGGGGATCGGTACTTCAGCCTCGGTCGTCCTCGCCCCGTTCGAGAGCTGGCCGTATCCGTGACGGCCCGCGCGAGGGGCGTCCCTACCCCAGCCGTGGTCGCGGCCGCGGTCTACCGAGCCGGTCTCTTCGATCGCTATGACCTGGTGACCGAGCTCGTGCCTTCGGTCCAACCCCTTGCGGCGTGGCTCGAAGGATCGACACCTCTGGCTGGCTGGGAGCGCGCCGTCGACGGGGCTGCCCGCCTCGTTCGTCAGCTCTCGGATGCCGGCATCGTCCATGTCGACCTCAACGCGCACAACGTGCTCCTTTCTCCAGAGGAGCCGGAAAATGGTTGGGTGGTCGATTTGGACCGCGCGAGGGTCACGTCGGCTCCGAACCGCGAAGTCGCTCGTCGCATGTCGACTCGACTCCTTCGATCCGTCCGGAAGATCGCAGCGACCGCGGGTACCCGGATCGACGCCGATGAAACGGGACGCACATTACACGCCACGGCCGACGCCGGTGAGGTGAACGAATGAGTTGGGAGGGCCCACCCCCGGGGGAGATCTGCATCGTCATGCTCTCCGCGATCGGCGATGCAGTGCACGTGCTTCCCGTCGCGAACGCACTCAAGCGAGCGTGGCCAGATTGCCGAATCACGTGGGTGATCCAGCCAGTTCCGCACACGATGGTCGCGAACCACCCAGCCATCGACGACTTCGTCGTCTTCCGCCGTCGGAAGGGATGGTCCGCCTGGCGCAGCTACCAGGAGCTCATGAGCGCCATGCGAGATCGGCGCTTCGATCTCGTCATCGGCCTGCAAGTGTATTTCAAAGCGGGACTGATCACGGCGCTCACTCCCGCGACGGTAAAGCTGGGGTTCGACGTGCGGAGGGCGCGCGATGCGCAGTGGCTCTTCACGAATGAGCGGATCCCGGCCCGAGGCCAACGCCATGTGCAGGACCAGTATCTCGAGTTCCTCGAGTATTTGGGCGTCGACCCGGAGCCGGTGGTGTGGGGACTGGACTTCACCTCCGGTGAGCGCGCGGAACAGGAAACCTTCTTCCGCGAGCTGTCCCGCCCCGCGTGCGCCGTCGTGGTGGGCACCAGCAAGCTCGAGAAGAACTGGAGCCCGGCCGGGTACGCGCGGGTCCTGGAGGTCCTCGAGGCCCAGCACGGACTCACCCCGGTGCTGGTGGGCGGCCCGTCCCCCGTCGAACGGAGGATCGCCGACGAGGTGATCGAGCAGACCGGCGCCTCCCCCGTGGACGCGTTGGGCGACGACCTTCGGCGCCTCATGTGGATCGTGGACGGAAGCGCGCTCCTCATCTCCCCCGATACGGGTCCACTCCACATCGGGCGGGCCCTCGGCACCCCCGTGGTCGGGCTGTTCGGCTACACCAACCCGAAGCGCTCGGGACCGTACCGCGCCTACCTCGACCTCGTCGTGGACGGGTACGCCGAGCACCCTGGCGAGGAATACCCGATCACGGCGGACTATCGGGACGGGATGAAACGCATTCGGGTCGAAGACGTGTTGGAGAAAGTGTCGCTTGCCATTGAGCGGTACGTACGAGAGGCGAACGCATGAGTGAAACGCACGAAGTCGGCCGGAAAAGCGAGCGATGGGAGCAGGCCACGGCGCTGAGGCCGCACGCGCTCGTCACGGCCGTCCTCGAGCTCCACTGGGCCGCCCAGTTCATCGCCTCGGCTGGGCAGACATTCGCAGAGCCGAAAGCCGACGACAGCCACCGCGCGATGCTGTGGAACCATGGCCTGCGGGCCTTCGTCGGGGTCGCCTTCGCCGGACCCTATCCGTTCCGCCTCGCTCTCCGGCCCGACGATCTGACGCTCCTGCTCCTGGATCGCGAGGACGGAATCCTCGGCTCATTCGCCCTGGGAGGTCATACTCTCGACGAAGGATACGAGTGGCTCGCGCTTGGCATGGCAACGTACCGGGGTGGCAATCCTCCCGTGATCGAGCGTCCAGAGTACGACATGCCCGATCATCCGGTACGCGCGGGAGCGCGCTTCTCAACGGAGCAGGGGCCCGCGCTCGACGTGTTGTCCGCCCTGTTCGGCTCCGCCGCTGCCGTGCTCGACACGCGCTTCTCGACCCGGGACGATGCCTCGATCGTGCGCTGCTGGCCGCACCACTTCGACATCGCGACGCTCATCACGTTGGAAGAGGCGGACGACGCCGAAAAGGTGCGGACCGTCGGCGTGGGGCTCGCGCCGATGGGCGGTGGGTACGATCACTGGTATTGGTACGTCACTCCGTGGCCGTATCCCGATCCTGACCGCCTACCGGCGCTCACCGAAGGTGGAGCGTGGCACACGGAGGGGTGGACCGGTGCGGTCCTGACGGGCGACGAGGTCCACTCGCTCGAGCCTGGCGAGCGTGGCCGTCGAATCGAGCGCTTCCTTACCGAGGCCGTCGAGCAGGCGACCGACCTGCTCGCCTGAGCTCCGTCAGACCCAGAGGGACTTGGCCGCGAGGAGACCGAAGGCGGCCACCGCGCCGAGCGTCGCTTCCCATTCGCGGTTCCGACGGTACTGAGCCCATCGAAAGCCGGCGGTCTGGCCCATCCGTGCGCGGTAGGGCGTGGCGCGCGGGAAGAAGACCGGCACCTCGGCGGCGTACTCGGCGTACCGCTCCGGGAACAGCTCGGACAGATGGTCAGCCTCACCCACGATGGTCTTGGAGTAGACCGCTCCGTAGAAGATCAGGAAGATCGTGGGCCATACCCAATGTCCCCCGGCCAGGGAGACACCGAGGCCGATGAAGAAGCTTCCCAGGTAGAGCGGATTTCGGGTAAAGGCGTACGGACCCGAGGTCGTCAGCTCCTCGTCTTTGTGGATGGTCCCGGCGGACCAGCCGCGTATCCACAGCCCGAGAGCGGCGAGGCCGGCGCCGACGAGAAGGGCAGTCGGTGTGGGCGCAGCGAACCAAAGGAACGGGAGGACGATGAGCCAGACCGCCCTCAGGCGGAGCTGGCGCATGGTCAGCGCCACGCGCGTCCGATCACCGCTTGGGTTGGCCTACGACAGCCGTCGAGTCGGCCCTCGCCCGGCGGCCTTCGAGCGCCAGCTCCCGAGACCGGGGGTGCAGCGGATATCCGTCCTGTATCGAGCGGAGGTGGAGCGTGAGCGAGCCCGGAAAGCTCGGGATGTCGGACTTCACGTAGACGGGAATCCTGCGCTCATCGTCCGTGAGGTGGATCTCCGCCTTCCCGCCCTGACCGAAGAGACCGTCCGTCTGGATCTCGGGGGAGACGACGATCGTGTTGTAGAGCACGCCTTCGGTCTCTCGCTGGTCCTTCCGGAGAACCCGAATGATGACGGGGTTGCCGTCCTCGTCGAAGTACCGGCTCAGCGCATACGACTTCCCCACCTCCAACGGCAGCGTCCGCAGGAAATAGATGAACGCGATCTCGTCGAGCGGCAGGGCCGAGCCGAGGTCCCCGGCCTCGTCGTTATCCTGACGCTCCCACCGCATGCGGTCGGGGAAGAACCGCCAATGTCGGTAGCTCTGGTACCCGATCTGGTCGACGTCGCGCACGTAGCGCCACGTTTGCAGCGTGGAGACGTCGAACCAGGTTTGGTACAGGTCGTTCACCTTGGCCGGGCCGAGATTGCCTTGAAGGCCCATCTCCACGTGATAGACCGGGCTGCCCTCGTACTCGTCCACACCGACGACCGACATGAACCCCTCACCCACGCCGAAAATGCCGACCTTCACCTTGTAGACCAGGTGCTCACCGGGACCGAACGGCGCCCGGGCGGCGAACGGATCGACCGGTACGTCCTCTTCGGTCAACGACACCGGCACTTCGGCCGGGGGGAAAGCCCCGCGGAGTGAATCCACGAGGAAGTCGCGATCCCGCGCCTTACCAGTGTTTCCGTCCTGGGCCGCCGCCAACGTCGGAAGAAGCGTGAGGAAAGAGACGGCCAAGATCGGGCGGTTCACGCGACCTCCGGTCCCGGACCAGACCAAATGGACGACGGCAGTCGAACGAGTCCGAGGAAGGTCTTCCAGGGCTTGAAGCGTGTCGGCCGGGTCTGCAGGTCGTGACGCACACGCGACGGGGCCTCCGAGACCCGGCGAGCATAGGGCGCGAGTCGCCCGAGCAGCTCGACGTTCGCCGCCCACCCATCCGACCGAATCAGAGCCTCACCCTCCTCGAGATCGCGAAGCGCCTTCTTGAGCACGATCACGCGGTACGCCCGGAAACCGCCGAGGGGGTCGGAAACCGGCGAGCCACCCATGAGCCCGCGCAAGAAAGTGCGCGCGGCCCACCGCACCATCCGAACCCCGCGACCGTCGGCTTGCGAGGGCTCGGGAGCGGCCGCGACGATGTCAGCGCCCCCCTCGAGCACCTTGACGAGTGACACGATGTCGTCGGGCGATTCGGTGAAGTCCGCCTGCAGCACGACCGCACAGTCCCGCTTCGGATACGACGAGTCGCCCCGTACGTGACGCAGCAGCGCTTCGACCGAACGTCCGTAGCCGAGCCGCTCCTCCGAGCGCAGGATCGTGAGCGGCAGCGATCGGCGGTACCGTGTCAGCACGTCCGCGGTCTCGTCCGTCGACGCGTCGTCGTGGACCACCAGCCGGTAATCCCGCTCGAACTCGCCCAGGACGTTCCGCGTCTTCCATAGAAGGACGCCGATCGTCGAGGCTTCGTTGTGCGTGGGGATGCAGACGTAGATCACGGTCGGGTCGAGCTCTGGCAGGGCAGGAAGACGTGTGACCCCTACTAACCTACGGCTGCGACGGCTGTTCCTCAGGGGGACGCGTCTTCCAGCGCCGATGTTGCCAGAAATACTGCTCCGGCGCGGCTCGAATGGCGCGTTCCAAAGAGGCATGATAGGCGAGCATCAGCGACAATACGTCCGCCTCGACATTGCCCGAGATTTCGTACCACAGGCGCTCGATCTCCACCGCGTAGCGCGCTCGCCTCCCCGGTTGGCGAGTCGCGAACCCCACGAAGACGGGAGCCCCTGTTCGGAGTGCGAAAAGAGCAGGCCCTCGCGCGGTCGCCGCGGCGCGACCGAAGAACGGGAGGAAGATCCCGTGCCGGTGCATGTTCTGGTCTGCAACCATCGCGGTCACTCGCCCTCGACCGAGTGATCGGAGGACTCCCTGCGGTGCGTCGCTCATCTCGATCACGCGCATACCGAGTCGCTCGCGCACCTCGAACAGGTCGGCCTCGAAGCGGCGGTTCGCCATGCCCTTACCCACGACGTCCAGGGGAATGCCGCGAGCTGCGAGCGCCGCGCCTGCCACCTCCCAATTGCCGAGGTGGCCCGTCAGGACCACCACGCCCCCTTCCTCCTCGACAGCCCTCCGGACTTCCTCGAACCCGACGATGGTGGCGCACTCGGCGATTCTCTCCTTCGACCACCGACCCATCATGAAGAGCACCACGCCCTCCCGCCCGAAATGCATGTAGCTCCTTCGTGCGACCCGGGCACGCCACGCCTTCGCGCGATCCGAGAAGACGAACGCGAGGTGCTCGTCGACGTCTGCACGTCGAACTCGAAACACGGTGCCCACGAGCCAGCCGAGGGCGGCGCCGAGTCCCTCTGCAGCGGACGAAGGCAAGACTCGGATGAGTGCACGCAGGAACCGGAACCCGGCGTACTCCAGCCGGTGTCGCGCGGACGGCCCCGTCACGCGACCGTTCGAGGACGAGGTGGGTTCATGCATCCAGCCACCTACGCCGTCGGCGCCGGTGCGTCCTCGAACTGGAGCTCGTAGAGCCGTTTGTAGCGCCCGCTCTTGGCGAGCAGCGTGATGTGGTCTCCGCGCTCGACGACGCGCCCGCCGTCCACCACGAGAATCTGGTCGGCCCGTTGCACCGTCGAGAGGCGGTGAGCCACGACGAACACCGTGCGTCCCTCGAGGAGCCGCTCGATAGCGTCCTGAATGAGTCGCTCGCTCTCAGTGTCCAGTGAGCTCGTCGCCTCGTCGAAGATCAGGATCGGCGGATCGCGCAGCAGGGCCCGCGCGATCGCGATGCGCTGACGCTGCCCGCCCGACAGCTCGACGCCCCGCTCGCCGACCACCGTTTCATAGCCGTTCGGCATCGCCTCGATGAACTCGTGCGCGTGCGCCGCGCGGGCCGCGGCCTCGACCTGTTCGTCGCTCGCGTCGGCCCGCGCGTACGCGACGTTCGCCCGGACCGTGTCGTGGAAGAGGACGGTCTCCTGCGACACGATCCCCATGAGCGATCGAAGGTCGTGAACACGCACGTCACGAACATCGTGCCCGTCGATCCGTATCGCTCCCGACGAGACTTCGAAGAAGCGGGAGAGGAGGTCGACGATGGTGCTCTTGCCCGCACCGCTGGGGCCCACGAGTGCCACAACGGTTCCTTTGGGCACAGTGAACGAGACGTCCCGTACCGCCGTTTGTCCGTCCTGGTACGTGAACGACACGTCGTCGAAGACGATCTCTTCGCGAAAGTCGGGGAGCGGGCGAGCGTCGGGGGCGTCCCCGATCTCGATCGGTGCATCGAGGAACTCGAAGACCCGTTCCGCCGCCACGAGACCGGGCTGCGCGGTCGCGGGGAACTTGGCCACGTTCTTCACCGGGGCGTACAGCTTGAGCGACAATCCGAGAAAGCCCACGAACTGGGGCGGCGGGAGCTCGCCGGCCACCACCAGCCGCGCACCGTACCAAAGTAGGATTACCGTCCCCGAGGCTGCGAGCATCTCCGTCATGGGCACCGCCAGCGAACGCGCCAGCTCGGCACGCATGAACTGCCGGAAGTAGTCGGCGGTGAGTCGGTGAAACCGTCGCCGCTCCCGGTCCTCGGCCGACGCGGACTTCACGAGCCGAATTCCGGAGAGCGTCTCGAACACGTGGGCATTCACCTCTCCGCCCAGATGGAGCACGCGGCGGTCTCGTCGCCGAAGCACGTTGACGAGCGGACCCCAGATGCCCATCGCCGCGGGGATCACGACGAAAGCGGCCAACGTCAGCTTCCACGAGATCAGCAACATGGCCGCGAACGCAACGATGAACTCGAACACCGCCGAGATCAGCCGGGACATCTCCCTCGTCACCAGCACGCGAAGCTGTTCGATCTCGGTGGTGAGCCGACTCACGATCTGACCCACCCGCACTCGGCCGAAGAAGCCGAGGTCGAGTGCCACCAAGTGGTCGTACACCGCATCGCGGAGGTCGCGGTTCACGCCCTGCTCGGCCCGCGCGAGCAGATACGCCCGAGCGAAGGCGAAGAGGTTCTTCACGGCGAAGACCAAGATGATGAGGACGATGATTCGGCCGATCGCCACGAGGGGATCTCCGTCCAGGTCGACCAGCCTGTAAACCGTCGCGTCGAGCAGCTGCTGCATGGCGTTCTGACCCGCACCCTGCGCGGCCCCGCCGCTCGAGAAGACCGCCTCGACGAAGGAGATGAGCAGCACGTATACCGACGCGTCCAAAACGGCGTAGATGGCGGCCGCGACCACGGCGAGGACCACTGCCGTGGTGTGCGGCTTCAGGAACGAGAGAATTCGACGGTAGAGGGTCACGTCGAAAAGTAGTGCTAGAAGGGCCCTACTCCACCCGCTTTGCCAGACTCACCATCTGCGCGACCCCCCCCGTGGAGCCGTACGCGATCGTTCCGTCGGACTCGACCACGTACACGATCCCCGGGTGCGTGATGTCGCCCGACTGCTGGTCCCGCTCCCGCGGCATGCCCCACGCGTCGAGCGCGCGGTTCACGTCCTCGATCGATCCGCTCACGACGAAATCACGCGAGGGGTCGAGCGAGAACTGCTCCACCAGGCGAGGTAGCCGGGTCTGCGTGTCCCGCCACGGATCCAACGTGAACACGACGATCGACCACTCCTCTTCGAGCTCCAAGCGGGTCGCCCGCGCCTGGTGCACCACCGCCGGACAGATGGTCCTGCAGTGACCGAAGGCGAAGGTGACGAGGGCCGGCCTACCCTCCAGCGCCGAGAGGTCGAAAGGTGCGCCGGATGGTCCCACCAGCCCATCGGTTGCAGGCCACGTCCGGTCGAGCCTGGGGTAGGTTTCGGGAGCCGGCTCGTCCACACCCCACGCCACCTCGGGCAGCCGGGCGTCGAGAACCCTGGTCGCTGCCAAGGAGAGTCCGAGAAAGACCCCACTGGCGACCGTGAGAGCCGCCAGGCGTCCTCCGGTCGAGGCGAGGAGGCGTGCGAGACTCGCGCGGACGTCGGAGCCCCAACCGACCATGAGCATGGCGAGCATCGCCGGAGGCTGGCCGACGAGCAGCAGCCACCCCTTCGCGTCCGGAAGACCGGTTTCCGTGATGTTGAAGCACACGGCCCGCGTGCGCTCCAGCCAATCGGGCGCGCCTGGAACGGACCAGAGCGCAAGCGTCCACCAAGCCGCCGAGACCGTGAGGATGAACCCCACGGCCCCGAGCGGCCAGGCGTCGCGCTTGGAGATCAACGTACCCACGACCTCACCTTCATCAGCCGATCTGCCACATCGCGGACAGGAGCTTCCAATTCGCGAAGTAGTACACCACGAACGCCATCATGAAGATCATGACCAGAATCATGGTACCCGGCATCATGCCCAAGACCCCGTGCTCTTCGAGCTCGGGCTCGTCCGTCGGCAACTCGGCGAACGGGCGTTTGTACACACCCGGTGGAACCGTACCGGCCAACGCAGCCTCGCTCGGGTCGTCCCCGAGCGGTTTGCCGAGGAAGACGGACCACACGGTCACGAGGATGTACATGGCTCCCCCGGTAATCGCGATCAGGCCGCCGATCGCCATGAGCGCCAGCATCAGGTTGACCGCCGGCGAATACTCGACGCTGAACGCCGCCCCGGCGAACGTGATGTCATAGTGACGTCTCGGGACTCCGAACGTGCCGGCAAACGTCATCGTGAGTGAGAAGAGCAGCATCCCACCCGCAAAGACGTAGGGCTGGATCCTCGCCAGCGGATAGAACGCCACCTTCTTTCGGAAAATGAGCGGAATCACGTAGTAGGTGACGCCCATGAACGCCATCGCCGTGCCCGACACGACCGTGGAATGGAAGTGCCCGGGAATCCGGAGCGTGTTGTGCGCCACGATGTTGATCTGCTCCGTCCCGAACGTGACGCCGGTGATCCCCCCGACGAAGCCGAACACGACGACGGAGAGCACGAGTGAGCTGAAGCCCGGGTCGCTCCATGGCGCCCGTCGCAGCCAACCGAAGATCCCTTGCGTGTATCCGCGCAGCCGCATGCCCATCTCGACGCCGGCCGGGACGGTGAAGCCGTGCAGCATGGACGCGAGCACCGCCATGTACATGAAGTACGAGGTGTTCACGATCTTCCACGACGGACCGAATCCCGGGTCGACCAGGAGGTGGTGAGCCGATGCCATGGAGATGAAGAAGATGTAAAGGACGAACGCCGTCCTGCTGATCTTCTCGTTCACGACCACGGCGCCGACGGTCAACGCACCGAGCAGATACCAGATCGCAACCATGGCGGCCACGTTGATCTGCTGGGAGGAGTGGCCGAGCCCCCACCATACGAGTCGATACACCTGCGGATCGACGTTCATCATGTCCAGCGACCAAAGGAACGTCGGGATGTAGATGGCCGCGCCGTGCCCGAGCGTGATGGCCGCAATGATCGCCGCGGTGAGACCACCGAAGGTGACGAGGGGCACGGAACCGGTGTAGGTCTTCTCCCGCTTCGCGATCACGAGCGTCGCGAAAAAGATCGCCGTGACCAGAATGGCGCCGACCGCGAAGACGATCACGCCCAGGTAGAAGAGCGGGTGGGCGCGCAGCGGCACGTACGAGGTGAAGAGTACGTCCGCGCGCCCGGTGAACATGGTCCATTCGACCATGAGCGCCCCGATCACCATCAAGGCAAATGCTAACCACCCGATCTTCGGCGTCGCCACCCTCGAATTCAGCAGGACGGCGGAGGCGAAGTACAGCACCGCCATCTCGAAGAAGATGATGAAGAAGATCAGCATGTTCATGCCGTGGATCGTCAGCCAACGGTAGAACCCCTCGTCGCTCAACAGATGCACGGCCTGCCAACGTGTGAGCAGCACGAGGATTGCGGCGATGCCTCCCACCAGGAGCGCGACCGTGGCCGCTACTGCGTTCGCCTTGATGAGGGCGTCCGCGTCCTTGTGCACCTTCAGGCCCGTCGTGGGGCAACTGCGGAAGAGCCCTGCGGCCTGGGCCATCGCTCCGCCGGCGGTGGTAGTGTCGCTCATGACCCACCTCCCACCGTCGCGGTGCCAGGGGTCGGAGTGGGATCCGCTTCCGCCGAAGCCGAAGACGGCCTCACAAGCACCTTACCCACCATGATGTGGTGACCCACGCCGCAGAATTCGTTGCAGACGATGCGGTAGTCGCCCGCCTCCGTCGGCGTCACTCGAAGGCCGTAGTCGTATCCAGGTACCACCTGGAAGTTCACGTTGAACGGGTAGAGGTTGAAGCCATGATTCACGTCCAGAGAGGAGAGGTGCAGCGTATACTCCGCGCCCTGCTCCAGCTCGAGGACCGGAGTCCACTGGAACTGCGCCGCGAGCAGATAGACCTCAGCGCCCGGCGGCGGGGCCACGACCGGGACGCCTCCCTCGGACTCGCCCGTGCCGTAATCCGCGATGAACTGTTGGACCCTCGCGAGGTACTCGCGCGGCTCGACCTTCGCGCGGATTCCGGTCGGGTTTTGCCCGCCACGAAGGTGCCAGAGCGGCATCATCGCGAAGAGGATCATGCACCAGACGAAGGCGATCGTGAACCATATCTTCTCTGACCTGTGGGCCGGCTTCCACCAGACGCCCTGGGGCGGTGTCACTCCCGTGGTATACATGCCGCCCTCCTACGGAAGCGTGGCCTGTGGGAGGCTCATGACCTCCCATAGACCCCAGCCGGTGAAGAGCACCAACATGACCGTGAACCCGATCGCGAGAAGAACGAAGGGGCGGTCGTACAGCCTCTGGAGAAACGGGATCTCCTCTGGGGTGTCCGACGTCGAACGGTCGTCCATGTGACCTCCGGTGAATGGTGGGTTGTCTACGGAATCCGCAAAGGGGGAGGGTCGCGGGAGCCGAATCCGGGGTCGCGCTATTGGTTAGGGCATCGGGACCTTCTCGACAACGTCGACGGACAGGAGAAGCTCCGGCGAAGATAGGTCGCTCAGCTTGGTATCCGCCAAGAAGTCCGTGATCGCCGAGCGGACCTCCGCCCAACGCTCATGCGCATGACACGGATCGACTTCGCAGCAACGGTCGGGGCCCAGGAGACACGTCGTGTCGTCGGACAGATCGTCGAAGTGGCGGACGACGTCGACCAACGCGAGGTCGTGCGGGGGCCGGGCCAGTTGGAAGCCTCCTCCGGGTCCGCGGGTGGAGGCGAGCACATCGGTCCGGGCCAGCACGTGCAGGATCTTCGACAGGTAGTTCCTCGGCACGACCAGACGGTCCGCGATCTCGTCGACCGGCATCGGCCGATCACCCCCCGCCTCGGCCAGACAAAGGCTGGCCCGGAGGGCATACTTCGCCGACTTCGAGAGGATCACCGCATCCAGCCCCTGAGAGGGTTGTGCCTCACGTCCTTCTAATTATCATGACCATATGATGATTACCCTGGAGGGGCAACCGCCACGCGCATGACGGTGACCCCCGTGCGCGCGTCTCAGCGTGGGGGCCGCGCGCTGCTTGCCCGCTTCGACGCCCTCTTCAATCGCCTCTACACCTGGCGGTTCAACCCACTCTACCACTCGGGGGCGCTCGTCGTGGGGTGCTTCGCCGTGCTGGTGGCGACGGGCCTCTACCTGATCTTCTTCTATCGGATCGGCGCACCGTACGACTCCATGGAGCGCATCGCGGGACAGGCGTACACGGGTCGGTGGATTCGCACCCTACACCGATACGCCTCGGACCTCGCGGTGGTCGCGGCGGTCGTACACGCGTTTCGAATGGGAATCCAGAACCGAACGTGGGGCCCTCGCGCGCTCGCTTGGATTTCAGGCCTCGTGCTCTTCGGTGTCTTCTTGGTCTGCGGGTGGACCGGCTACGTCATGGTCTGGGACGCCCACGGACAACTCATCGCTTCGGAGGGGGCACGGCTTCTCGACGTCTTCCCGATCTTCTCCGAGCCGATGGCGCGGACGTTCGTGGGTGAGCGTGACATGCCGAGCGCGTTCTTCTTCCTGAACCTCTTCGCGCACATCGCGATCCCGGTCGGCATCCTCCTCATCCTCTGGATACACGTTTCCCGGCTGGCTCGCACGAACGTGTGGCCACCTCGACCGTTGCTCTGGGGGATGATCGGTACGCTCACCCTCCTCTCGGTGCTGTGGCCAGCCACCCTCGGACCTGAAGCCGATCCCCTTCGCATCCCGTCGGAGGTAGCGATCGACCTGTTCTATGGCTTTTGGCTGCCGTGGAGCCGATCGGTCTCGCCCGGAGTCGCCTGGATCACCATCCTCGCGGTGGGCGCCGCCCTGCTGGCCGTCCCGTGGCTCACGAGGCCGAGCGCGGCCTCGGAGACCGTCCCCTCGTTCGTCGACCCACGCTTCTGCACAGGGTGCGAGCAGTGCTACCACGACTGTCCATACGAGGCCATCAGCATGGTGCCCCGCGACGACGACCGACCGTACGCGGTGGGACTCGTGGACCCGTCGAAATGTGTGAGCTGCGGCATCTGCGCCGGGTCCTGTGCGCCCATGGGCGTCGGCCCCAGGGGCCGGACCGGGCGGGACCAATTGCCCGAGGTTCAAGCGTTCATCACGGAGCACGAACCGACACGTGACGACGTGGTGCTGGTAGCCTGCGCGCGCACCGCGGCCGGCTGGGGGCTCGACCGGTTCGCCGAAGCGCCGATCCTCACGGTTACGTGTGCGGGTAGCCTGCACAGCTCGGTCGTGGAGTACTTGGTGCGTGCCGGTGCGGGCGGCGTGATGGTGGTCGCGTGTCCACCCCGGGACTGCTGGAATCGCGAAGGAGTCACCTGGCTGGAAGCTCGACTGTACGAGGGACGGGAAGCCGAGCTCAAGGACCGTGTGGACCGCACGCGGCTCCGGGTCGTATACGCGGCCGAGCGTGAGCATGCGCGGCTGACGGCTGCGGTGGAGACGTTCCGGTCTCAAGTGCGAGCGCTCGATCGAGTGCTCGCCGAGCGGGGTATCCGGATCGACACTACGTGCGAGCTGCCCGCAGTGTCGGTGGCCGAGACGGACGGACCGTGAGCGCGGGGGAGAAGGTGCTCGGCATCGTGGCGACCGTCGTCGCGGCGCTGGCGATCGCCGCAGCGTCACAGTGGTCGGTGCGTGCAGGGTCCGACCAGGCGCTCGTTCGACTCTCGTGGAGGGCCGAGCCGATCCGCGTCGAGGAGTGCCGGACCCTGACCGATGAAGAGCTGGCCGAGATTCCGGCACACATGCGACGTAGCGAGGAGTGCACGGGATTATACGTGGACTACGAGCTTCGACTCGTTATCGATGGACGGGAGGCCTATGTCGACACGATCGCCCCGGCGGGAATGCGCCGGGATCGGCCGATCTACGTGATCCACGACGAGCCGATTCTCGCTGGCGATCACGAGGTAACGGTCCGATTCTCCGCGCTGCTCCCCGAGGGCTACGAATCGGACGACGGTCCCGCTGAGCTCGAATGGAGCGGCCCCTTCCCGCTCGCGCCCTATGAGGTCGGGCTGATCACACTGGACGCGGATGGCGCGAGTCTCGAGCGCCGCGTAAGGGCTCGGTGAGGTGGAACCAAGGCCTCACCGCCGGCGCCCGAGACCGATGTGCGTCCCCGTGACTACGTAGCAGCGTGCAGGCCCTTTATCTGATCTCGGTCTGGTTGCACATCCTCGCCGCGACCGTGTGGATCGGAGGTCTGTTCTTCATCGTCCTCGTCGTTGTGCCTTGGCTCAAGCGAGGCCACGCGGGCTCGATGGACGCGGGTGCGTTCCTCCAGGAAACCGGCGCACGATTCCGATACGTCGGGTGGATCTGTTTCGCTGTGATCGCCATGACAGGGACGTTCAACCTCTCGATCCGTGGCGTGCGGTGGTCCGAGCTCGTGAGCGTGGCCTGGTGGACGGGTCCCTTCGGCGGCGCGCTCGCGATCAAACTGCTCCTTTTTGCGCTCGTCCTCGCGGTGAGCTTCGTACACGACTTCCGCGTCGGTCCACGGGCGACGGAGGCGATGCGCCTCGACCCACGCGCACCCGATACGACCGCGCTCCGGAAAAGGGCCTCACTCCTAGGACGCCTCAACGGCCTCCTGGCGCTCGCACTCGTGGCGCTCGGCGTGGTGCTGGTTCGGGGCTGGCCCTGGTGAAACGGCAGGCCCAGAGCTCGGCCGCGTGCCGTCAGCGCCTGGGCGTAAGGCTCGCGACGGGAACGATCATCTCTTCCGGACTGATTCCGCCGTGCAGGAACGAGTTCCTGTACCGGGCCTGATACTCCCTCAGCTTCGTTGGGTAGACGAAGAAGTAGTCCTCCAGAGCCAATAGGTAGGACATGCCGAGCCGACCCGAGGGGAGGCGCAGATCCTTCTCGTCGCGCGTCGAGAACGCGGTCGAGCGGTCTTCGGCCCTGAGGTCCTGCCCGAACTTGTAGCGCAGATTACTCGTCGCGTCGCGTCGGGCGAAAACGGTCGACGGGTTCTGACAGAGGATCGACCCGTGATCCGTTGTGAGGATCACCTTGTGACCTCGTCTCGAGGCCTCTCGCAACACCGCGAACGCGGTGGAGCGCTCGAACCAGGCTCGCGTCAGGTCCCGCAGCGCAGCCTCGTCGCGCGCGACCTCCATGAGGATCGGTGACTCGGAGCGACCGTGAGTCATGAGGTCCACGAAATTGAAGACCAGCGCGACCACGGTCCCGGGCGTCTTCAGCGCCGAGTTCACACGGCTTCGCACCTGCTCTCCCTGTCGGTCCGAGAAGATCTTCTCGTAGTGGACCGGGACATCGCGGCCGGTGAGTGCCCTGAGCTGTTCCACGAGCAGCTCGTCCTCGAACGCGTTGAGACTTCCCTCGTCGTCCGACGCGTCCCACCATCCCGGTCGCTCTTCCGCGATCTCGTCGGGATATTTTCCGCTGAAGATGGCGTTACGTGCGTAGGGAGTCGCGGTCGGTAGGATAGAGTAGTGGTACGTCTCCTCGATCTCGAAATACTCGGCAATCAGGGGAGACATGGCGCGCCACTGGTCCAGCCGCATGCAGTCCAGCACGACGAAGTACACCGGGTCGGGTCCGAGGCGCGGGACCAGAAACTCCCGGACGAGATCGACCGACAACCTCGGGCGGTCCGCCGAGTCCTGCACCCACCGGGGGTACTCGCGCATGACCCACGTCCCGAAATCACGCCGCAGATCGACCACCAGTGACTGCACCGTGTCGAGCAGTCCCTCTTCCCCGGCCTGGCCGAGCCGAAGTTGCCAATCGACCAACTCGGTATAGACCGAGGCGAACTCTCCGGCCGTCGACGCTTCTTGCGCGTTGTGCGACAACGTCCCGAACCGAGCGGCGAAATCCTGAGCGGCTCGCTGCTGGCGAATGGACGACCCCTCGAGAATTCGAGTCACGACCGACAAGACCTGACGGGGGCTGGTCGGCTTCACGAGGTAGTCGTCGACCCTGCGACCGATCGCCTCGGTCATGGTGTGGTCCTCTTCGGACTTGCTCACCATGACGACCCGCTGGTGCGGGACCTCGCGTCGCATGATCTCGAGCACCTCGAGTCCTCGTCGGCCCGGCATTTGCTCGTCGAGAAGGACCAGATCGTACGGAGCTTCTTGGATGAGCTGGAGCGCGTCGTCGCCGTTGGAGATCGCGTCGACGTGGTAGCCACGTGCTTGTAGGAAGAGTAGATGCGGCCTAAGAAGGTCGATCTCGTCGTCGACCCACAGGATGCGCTTCGTCGTCCGCGATGTACGTGCCATGGGTGAAACCTACTGGACTCTTCCGCCGAAGAGCACACCCAGGCGCCGGAGGAGCTCGTCGCGCACGCTGCGAAAGGCCTCGAGCCGTTCCACCTCGGACTCGCCCGCCCCGGCGGGATCGGGCAGTCCCCAATGGAGGCGCCACGCATCCTCCAGCCAGACCGGACAAACCTCCTCGGCGCATAGCGTGATGACCGCGTCGACCGGCCGCTCCACGTCGTCGATGCCCTGCGAGCGGTGGTCTCTGATGTCGATTCCTATCTCGTCGAGCACCGCGATCGCTTGCGGGCGCACCGACGTGGGCTCGGAGCCGGCAGAAGAGACCCGCACCGCTGGGGGTGCGAGGCTGCGAGCGATTCCCTCGGCCAGCTGGCTGCGCGCCGAATTGGCCACGCACAGAAAGAGAACGTGACGGGGCTCGAGCGCGCGCAGGACGAGCGCTTCGACGAGCCATTCGGGGGCGCTCGCGGGGAGCGGTGTGTCGCCGATGGTCGGGCGGCCGGCGGCCGTGCCACCCTCGACCACGACGACGCCGAGTCGATCCACCACAGTCTCGATGGTCTCCGAAACCGGGTCGCCCGGGACCAGCCCGACCGCGACGGGGCGGTCGGATCGATCTCCAGTCATGGGACGGGGGGCTTCGGTAGGCACGAATCGAACTCCGGGCTCAGCGTCGACGGCGACTGACCACTCGCTCGCTCGCGACCCCGGCGCAACCCTCGGCTACATCGAGATGTGGTACGGGAACCAGGACGCGACCGGCTGACCCTCCTTGATCGCGGGGCGGAACACCCACTCCGACGCCTCGCGAATGAGTCGACGGTTGTAGCCGCCGTTCTTCGTGGGTGGATCGAGACGAGTGGAATCGGGAACGACCCGGCCCCGCTCGTCGACGAAGACCCAAACCCGCAACTCCGTGCCGCGCAGATCCTTCTCGGTCGGAGGGAAGATCATGCCTCGGGGGGTCGCTGGCTGCAGACGGAAACGCCCTTCCTCGGCGTTGCCACCGTCGCCCGCACCAGTCCCGTTGTCGAGGCCCGGACCTTCGAGCTCCCCCGGCTCCTCGCCGAGCACGGAGGAGGGGTCCATCACGACCTCGTCCTCGAACTCGACGGGCTCGACCTCGACGGCCACCTCGACGGGCATTGGCGGCGGGACGATCGGACGGGTAGGCGGCGTCCGGACGTTGAGCGCCTGCAAGGAGCCGGAAGCCGCGCGGTCGTCCCCAGCGCGGGGCCCCGCCGCGGCGAATGGCGATTGTGGGATGACATTGCCCTGCCATCCGAGGAAGAGGGCAAGGTGCAACGCCACGGAGATCAGCAGCCCCGTTCGCCAGACATGGCGTTCGCGACGGCGTCGATCCCTCGCGCTGATCTCGTGTGGGTCGGTCATCGGGTTCTCCATCCTCTACTACTATGACGATCGACGAAGGGTTTCGCGCACGTCACGGTGTCCCTGTTCCCAGACGAAGCCAGCACCAAGAGAAAACGGGCCCCGGGGCTGACTGCGCCCCGGGACCCGCCCGACCCCTGGATCTGTGGCTTGGCTATGGAAGCTACGGGGTCGGAAGCAGCACCGCGTCGATGACGTGGATGATGCCGTTGGCTGCGGCGACGTCGGTAATCGTCACGTTGACGACGTTGGCGTTCTCGTCCGTGATCGTTACGTCGGAGCCGCTGATGCTGACCGTGAAGTCGTGACCGGCGAACGCCGTCCCGACGACCTGGCCGTCGGTGAGTGCGCCCGACTCGACCGTGGCCGCCACGACGTGATACAGGAGCACGTTCGTCAGGTCATCACCCGAAGGGACGGAGGCCAGCGCGGCAAACGCCTCGTCGGTGGGGGCGAAGACAGTGTACCCGTCGCCCATGTTGTCTCCGCGCAGCGTCTCGGTCAGACTCTGCTGGTCGACCAACGAGACGAGCGTCGAGAACCCCTCGACCGTGGCCACGTCGACCAGGTCCAGGTTCTGCGTCAGGACACCGTCGACCAGGTGGATGATGCCGTTCTCGGTCTCGATGTCGGTCGCGATGATGCTGATCCCATTGACCTTCGGGTCCAGCGCGTCGCTCAGGTCGAACGTGACCTCGGAGCCCTGGAGCGTCTCGACCATCATGCCGTCCGAAAGCGCACTGGCGGGCACCGCGCCCTCGATGACGTGGTACGTCAGGACCTTCTGAAGAAGCTCGATGTTGGCCGGATCGAGGAGCACGTCCAAACGATCTGTGCCCAGAGCCTCGAAGGCCGCGTCGATCGGCGCGAAGACCGTGAACGGTCCATCGGCCTGAAGCGCATCGACCAACCCACCGGCCGCGACGGCCGTCGCGAGCGTGCCGGTGCCCTCGGTGATCACCGCCGTCTCGACGATGTCGAATTCGGGCAGGAGAACGCCGTCCACGAGGTGAATGACGCCGTTGTCGACCTCGATGTCCGTCGTCGTGATGCTGACGCCGTTCACCTTGGGGTCCGAAGCATCGCTGAGGTCAAAGACCAGCTCTTGGCCCTGCAGCGTCTCGACCGTCAGACCGTCCGAAAGCCCGCTGGCGAGCACCTCGGCCTCAATCACGTGATACGTGAGGACCTTGGTGAGGATGTCCACGTTGTCCTCGGCGAGCAGCTGGTCGAGCGTGTAGGCGTCGACCGCGTCGAAGGCGCTGTTGAGCGGAGCGAAGACCGTGAACGGTCCGTCGGACTGCAGCGCGGCATCGAGGCCTGCACCGAGAACCGCGGAGGCCAGCGTGGTCGTGCCTCCCGTAAGGACCGCGGTCTCGTATACGTCGGTCTCGGGAACGAGCACCGCGTCGATGATGTGAACAACGCCGTTCGACGCCTCGACATCCGCCGTGACGACGTTCGCACCATTGACGGTGACACCGTTGGCGGACACGCCGACCTCTAGTGTACCGCCTTCGACCGTCGTGAACGTCTGGCCGTCGGACAGATCATCCGAGAAGGCCGCGGCCCCCGAAACGACGTGGAACGTGAGGACGCGCGACAGTACGTCGAGATTGCCGGTTTCCAGCAGACCCGCCACGACGTCGGCACCCAGCGCGTCGAAGGCGGCATTGCGAGGGGCAAAGACCGTGAACGGGCCGGTGCCCTCGAGCGTCGAGACGAGGCCAGCCGCCTGAAGAGCGGCGGTGAGCGTGGAGAGATCTGCCGTCGCGATCGCGGTCTGCGCGATCGAGACCGGCGTGTCGACTTCCATCGGGTCGTCGTCGCCGCAAGCCGCCAACGTCGTGGCAGCCAGCAGGACCGCGGCGATCCGTGAAGTGGTGAACTTGAGCATTTTCTAAGCCTCCATAACGGAGTTGTTCATGAATTAGTGATACACTATATGAACAGTAGAATTGTATGTCAACAGATACTTGAACAATCATTGGACAGACCTTCCCCGCAAAGTGTGAAGCGCCGGAATCTGTGGCGTTCGTAGACGCGTTCGGAGGCGGACGCCCGCCCGTTGCGGACCGTCGGGCGTGGGGTACCTTTCAAGAACCTCGACGCCGGCGGCCGGATTCCCGGGCTGCCGGCGTTTCTCTTCTCCGATCGCGACCGGGCCGTGGACCACGCGGAAGCGCAGACCGAAGCGAAGTCCGACTCCCGGCGAAGGGCGTACTACGAGCTGACGAAGCCCGGGATCGCCGGGTACGTCATGATCACGGCCGGGGTCAGCGCCTACGTCGGGAGTCGGGGTGACCTCTCCTTCGCGGTGGCGCTCCACACGATGGCCGGCATCGGGCTGGCCACGGCGGGCGCCCTTACGCTCAATCAATATGTGGAGCGCGAAGCCGACGCGGTCATGGAGCGCACGAAAGGGCGCCCCTTACCTACAGCCCGAGTTCAACCGCTCGAGGCCTTGGCGTTCGGCACGCTGCTCCTCTTCGGCGGCCTGGTCTACCTGACGCTCACGCTCGGGGCGCTGCCCTCGATGCTCACGGCCGCCAGTGGCCTCATGTACCATGGGGTCTACACCCCCCTGAAAACGCGGTCGTTCGTCGCCACGCTCGCCGGTGCCGTGCCAGGCGCGCTCCCGATGCTCATCGGCTGGACCGCCGCGACCGGGACGATCGATGGCGCGGGTCTCGCGATGTTCGCGATCGGGTATCTGTGGCAGCTCCCGCACGTCCTGGGGCTCGCCTGGATGCTCCGAGAGGACTACGCCAGAGTCGGCTTCAAACTGGTGCCGCCCGGCGGTGGCCGCGCGATCGGTCTCATGATGATCGCCTCGACGGCCCTGCTGATCCCGGCCAGTTGGACGCCGACCCTTCTTGGGTATACGGGGACGCTCTACGTCGTCGGAGCGACCCTCCTCGGTCTCGGATTCCTGACCCGCTCGCTCCAAGCCGCCCGTGAGATGAGCGTTCCGAATGCGCGACGGGTGTTCTTCGCCTCGCTCCTCTATCATCCCTTGCTGCTCAGCCTCATGCTGTTCGACACGTTCCGCCTATGATGCCGGAGACACCCCCGTGCCGCGTTCCGTCTCGTCGTACCCATCGCTCCTCCTCGCCCTTCTCGTTCCCTCGGCCTTGATCGCCCAATCGTCGGAGCGACCGCGGGCCCGGGATGTCGGGATCGAGGTAGGCGTGTTCGAACCTGGGACGAACAACGCCATTACGGACGTCTCCGGCGTGCGAGTCGGGCATGCAACGGTGGTGGATGGCCGCAACGTGCGCACAGGGGTGACCGCGATTCTACCGCACGGTGGAAACCCGTATCAGTCCCGCGTCCCGGCAGCAGTCCACGTGGGCAATGGCTACGGAAAGCTCCTCGGCGTCACCCAGGTCCGGGAGCTCGGGGAGCTCGAGACCCCGATCCTCCTCACCTGCACCTTGTGCGTATGGAAAGCCGCCGATGCGATGGTCGGCTGGATGCTCGACCGCGACGGGATGGAGGAAGTGCGTTCGCTCAACGCGGTGGTCGGTGAGACGAACGACGGCGGACTCAACGACATCCGCGCCCGACCCATCACGCCGGAGCACGTCGTCTCCGCCCTCGAAGGCGCCGCGGAGGGGCCGGTGGCGGAGGGGGCGATCGGTGCGGGTGCGGGTACGGTCGCCTTTGGCTGGAAGGGTGGGATCGGAACGAGTAGCCGGGTGCTACCGCAGAGTCTCGGTGGCTACACCGTCGGCGTGCTGGTCCAGTCGAACTTCGGCGGCATCCTGCAGATCGCTGGCGCCCCCGTCGGCGTCGAGCTCGGTCAGTTCTCCTTTTCCGCGCAGGTCCGCGGCGGAGTCGAGCAGGACTACGACGCGGCCGCGGACGTCCAAGAATGGGGCTCCATCATGATGGTCGTCGCGACCGACGCCCCGCTGTCGGACCGAAACCTCGAGCGCGTCGCGAAGCGCGCGATCATGGGACTGGCGCGGACCGGGTCGTACGCGAGCAATGGCTCCGGCGACTACGTGATCGCGTTCTCGACGGCGAGCGGTGTCCGGCGCGGGACCACCGGAGGCGTGCACGGCTACGACGATCTATCGAACGGCTCCATGAGCGCGCTCTTCGAGGCGACCGTCGAAGCGACGGAAGAGTCGATCTACAACTCGCTGTTCAAGGCCGAGACCGTCACGAGCAACGGTCGCACGGTCGAGGCACTGCCCATCGAGGAGACGGTGGAGATCCTGAGGCGGTACGGCGTCGTTCGGTGAGTCGAGGCTCCGCACTCTCCTCATCCCTCACCTGCCGGACCCGAGCTCGTGCTTCGAGGCGAGCTCCGCCACCTCCTGCTCCGACCAGCCGGCCTCGAGCAGTACCTCTCGCGTGTGCTCGCCGAAGCGCGGAGCGCCACGAGTCCCGGGGGGGTCAGGGTTGCGGGCCGACGGGCCCGAGCCGGGATCCGAGTCCCAGAACTTCACGGGACTTCCCAACGATCGGACGGAACCCAGCGCCCCATGCTCCACCTCGATCACCATATGCCGGGCGTCGCTCTGGGGATGTGCGAGCATCTCTCCGATCGACGCCACCGGCCCGGCCGGCACGCCCGCAACTTCGAGCGACGTGAGCCAGTCGCGCGTGGATCGAGCCGAGAACTCCCTCGAGAGCACGTCGACGAGGTCATCCAGGTTCACCATCCGATCCGCGTTCGTGTCGAAGCGTGCATCCCTGCCCAGGTCGTGCCGTCCGAGTGCGTCGATGAGACGTTCCCACGTCGCCTCGTTCGAGGCGCCGACGTTGATCCAACCATCGGCCGTCTGAAACGCCTGATACGGCGCGGCGAGGGGATGTGCCGAGCCCAAGGGCCCCGGTGACCCGCCCCCGGCGAGGGCGATCGCGCTCTGCCAGAACGTGTGCGTGATCCCCGCCTCGTACAGAGACGTGTCCACGAGCTTCCCCACCCCCGTCCGTTCCCGCTCGTAGAGCGCGCCGACCACACCGAGCGCGCCGAGGATCCCCGCGGTGATGTCCGTCACCGGGGCCCCGACTTTCACCGGCTCGCGACCCGGCCCCTCACCCGTGATGCTCATCAAGCCCGCATAGCCTTGGGCAATGAGATCGAACCCACCCCGCTCCGCCATGGGGCCGGTCCGCCCGAATCCGGTGATCTGGCAGTACACGAGCCGGGGGTTCGCATTCGAGAGGGTGTCCCAGCCAAGACCGATCGCCTCCATGGTGCCGACACGGAAGTTCTCGATGAGCACGTCGGCGCTCGCGGCGAGGCGGCGCACGATCTCGACGCCGTCCGGTGCGCGCAGGTCGACCGCGATCCCCCGCTTGCCCCGGTTCAGCATCATGAAGGCGGCCGACTCACCGTCCACGTCGGGGGGAACGAAACCGCGACTCCCGTCACCGTGCGGAAGGCGCTCGATCTTGACGACGTCGGCACCCAAGTCGGCCAACATGAGACCACACACGGGCCCGGCCATGATGTGGGCGAGCTCGATAACCCTCACGCCGGCGAGCGGACCCGCGATCACCACTGCCTCGAGGCCACGCTACTCTCCGGAGAACTTCGGGTCGCGTTTTTCCATGAAGGCGCGCCGCCCCTCACGATAGTCCTCGGTGTCGAACGCCAGGAGTGCTTCCTCACGCTCTCGATCGGTGAGTGTGCGCCGCTCCAGGAGGCGTCGAACGAACTTCTTGTGCCACCGATTCACGAGGGGCGCACCCGCGGCGATGCGGGCGACCAGCCCGTATCCGTGCTCCACCACCGAAGCGTCCGGCCATACGCGATTCACGAGGCCGACCATCCGGGCCCGCTCCGCGCCGATCAACTCCCCGCTGAGCAGGAGCTCGAGCACGGGTCCGGCGCCGAGCAGTCGGACGAGTGGCTCCAGCTCGTCGTAGGACATGGTCAGACCGAGCCGGCCGATGGGGGCGCCGAAACGACTCGCCTCCCCGCATACCCGCAGATCGCAGCAGGCGGCGATCTCGAGACCTCCACCCACACACAGGCCTTCGATGATCGCGACGGTCGGGTGGGGGCACGCTTGGATGGCGTTCAGGGCCCCCGCGATGGCCCGCGAATAGGTCCGGACGTCGTCCGGTATCGAGCGCTGATCCTCGAACGCCGCGATGTCGGACCCCGCGGAGAACGCGCGCCCTCCCGTGCCCCGAACGGCGATCGCCAAGACCTCCGGACGCTCAGCGAGGCGTTGGAAGGCCTCCGCCAGCGACCGCCACCCGGCGGCGTCAAGCACGTTGTGTCGTTCCGGTCCATCGAGTCGCACGGTCGCGATGGGCTCGTCGATCTCGACGCGGACCGCCGCGCTCATCGGTAGAAGAGCTCTACGAGCGCCATCGGCACGATCGGGACGTAGGTGACGAGAAGCAGCATCGTGACCAGGACAGCGACGAAATAGACGTTCACTTTGCTCACTTCCCAGATGTCGGCCTTCGCCACGGAGCACGCTGTGACCAAGACGGAGGCCACCGGTGGCGTCTGTTGTCCGATGCCGAGGTTGAGCGTCACGATGAGTCCGAAGTGCACGGGATCGATGCCTGCAGCCACTACGAGCGGCATCACGATCGGTACTACCAGGATGATCGCTGCGGCCGAGTGGAGAAAGAGTCCTATGATCAAGAAGAAGCCGTTGAGCAGCAGCAAAATGGCCCACCGTGCCTGCGTAAGGCCCATGATCCCTGACGCGACGCGCTGTGGCACCCGCACCTCGGTGAGGTAGTCACCGAGCAGCGCCGACGCCGCTACGAGGAGCATCACGACGGCGGTCTGCTGTCCTCCCTCGAGCATCGCGCGCTTGAGCTCCGCCCAGTCGAGCTCCCGGTACACGACCCCGCCGATGACGATCGCGGCCACCACCGCGAGACCGGCACCCTCGGTGGCCGTGACCCATCCCGAGAAGATCCCCCCGAGGATGATGACCGGAAGGATCAGCGCCCACCCAGCATCCTTGAACGTGCTCCAGACGCGGCGAAGCTGAAACGCCTGCTCGCGTGGAAAGTCGTGGCGTCGCGCGAGCATGTACGCGACGAGCATCATCAGCCCGCCCCCGAGCACGCCGGGCACGATGCCCGCTACGAAGAGCTCGACGATCGAAGACCCCGACATGACGCCATAAATGATCATCGGGATCGATGGTGGAATGATGACGGCCAGCGTCGCCGATGAAGACGTGACGGCCGCCGCGAACGCCTTCGAGTAGCCCTTCTTCTTCATCGCGGGGATGAGGATCGAACCGAGCGCGGCAACATCGGCGACCGCGGACCCGCTGATCTCCGCGAAGAAGAGCGACGCGCTGATGGTCACCATCGCGAGTCCACCTCGGATGAACCCGACGATCGCCGACGCGAAGGCGATCAGGCGACGGCTGATGCCGGACGCGTTCATGATGGCGCCCGCGAGAATGAAGAGCGGGATGGCGATCAGCGGGAAGGAGGTCGCCCCGTCGAACATGACGAGCGCGGTGTTCGGGAGAGAGCCGACGCCACCGGGCCCGGTCAGCATCGCAACCGTCGCGACGATTCCGAGCGCGATGGCGATCGGAATCCCGATGAGCACGAGGGCGAGGAGCAGCATTCCGATCGTGAGGAGGCTCATTCTCGGCGTTCCTCGACCCACACCCCGGCACCACCCGAATCGGAGGCCGCGCCCGCGTCCTCGTCATCGACCGGCGGCGGCGCGAGCGCGTCGGGGAGCGAGAGGAGCTGCGCGACGATGAACAGCGCCCCCCCGATCGGGATGACCGATTGCGCGACGGACATCGGGACCGACGGCAGGGAAACGAGCGTCGTTCCCCCCAACACCGAGAGCACGCGGACCCCCGCCCACGTCAGGACGCCGAAAAAGGCAAGCGTACAGACCTCACCCGTGATCACCGTGAGGGTCCGCACTCGGCCCCGCATGCGATCCACGAGTGTCGGCATGCCGATGTGCGCGCGATGCAGGGCCGCGAGAGCCGCCCCGTAGTACGTGAGCCACGCCAACAGGATGGAGGCCACCTCGTCGTACCACACCAGCGAGGCGCCCGCCTTCCTGAAACCCACGCCGACCACGACGACGAGGGCCAGCGATGCCATCAAGACGAGAACGACGGTCTCGAGGAAGCGTCTCAGGCCGCGCCGAAAACCTCGGTCGTTCAGTTCGACCCCGCGACCGACGCCCGCTCCACCAGCTCCGCCCCGCCTTCCACCGTGGACTCGAACTCCTGATAGAGCGAGACGCTCGCGCCGAGGAACGCCGCCCGTGCCGGATCGTTGACCTCGACGCCCTCCCCTCGTATCCGATCGAGCAACTCCGAGTCGAGGCGTGCGGCCGTCTCGTGCACGTACGCCTGCGTCCCTCGAGCTTCCTCCTCGAGGATGGCGCGAACGTCGTCGGGGAGGCCATCCCACCGGCTCGGTGAGACGACGACATACGCGGGGGTGTAGACGTGGCTCGTCAGCGAGAGAAAGTCCTGGACCTCGTACAGCTTCGAGCCCCAGATCTGAGCCAGAGGATTCTCCTGCCCGTCGATCACTCCTGTTTGGAGTCCGATGAAGACCTCCGAGAGCGCCATCGGGGTCGGATTCGCTCCGAGGGCCTGGAAGAGCTTCAGCCGCCACACGCCGCTCGGTGTTCGCAGCTTGATGCCCGACAGATCCTCGGGTGATTCGATCGGTTGGCGATTGTTGGTCACGTGCCGAAAGCCGTTCTCCCACACCGCAACGATCCGGTACCCGGCCGCCTCCGCCAGCGGCGCGAGCCGAGGCCACACGACGTCACGCTCGATGGCTCGCATGTGCGCCCGGTCCTCGACCAGGTAGGGCATCTCGAAGAGTCCGAACTGATCGACCTGCGAGGACATGATCGTCGACGGGAGCGCGAAGTCGACCGTCCCCAACTTGATCTTCTGGAGAAGGAGCTCGTCCCCACCGAGCTGGGAGGAGCCGTACGGTACGACCTCCCAACCCTCCGGCAGTCGCTCGTTGGCGCGACGCGCGAACTCGTCGGCGGAGAGCGCGAAGAGAGAGCCGGGCTCCCCGACATGGCCGAACTTGAGCTCCCTCGGTGTGGTCGCGTCCGGAGAGCACGCGCCGAGCGTGAGCGCGAGCCCCACCAGGGCGGCGCCCAGGGATCGTGCTCCGAGGGTGCGACTCATTCCAGGCTCGTTCACGGTCACGTCGCCTCTCCATTCTGGGTGAGTACGTTCATCGCCGCGTCGACCCCACCGCCGTCGTGGGGCACCCCGGCCAATCTCAGCCCCATCTCGACGCCGGCCAACGCGCCGAGAAGGGAGAGCGCGTTGAGGTCGCCCAGATGGCCGATCCGGAACACCTTGCCTTTGAGGGGGCCGAGTCCGGTTCCGAGCGACATGTCGAAGCGGTCCAGGATGCGTGCGCGGAGCGCATCCGCGTCGTGTCCCTCCGGCACGAGCACGGCCGTGGCAGCGGCGCTCGCCTCCTCCTCGTTCTGCGCATACACGTCCAGACCCCACGCCCGCACGGCGGCCCGCGTCGCACGCCCGAACCGGGCGTGGCGATCGAAGACCTCGTCGAAGCCCTCTTCGGCCAGCATCGCCAACGCCTCCTCCAAGCCATACAAGAGATGCGTCGCGGGCGTGTAGGGGAAGAAGCCGCGCTCGTTGAACGCCGCCTGGTCAGTCCAACTCCAATAAGAGTTGGGCAACGTCGCGCTTTCGGCGGCGGCCAGCGCGCGCGGTCCGGCCGCGACCATCGCGAGCCCAGGAGGCAGCATGAGTCCCTTCTGCGAGCCGGTGAGCGTCACGTCGAGACTCCACTCGTCGTGTCGAAGATCCGTGACCACCAGCGACGACACGGCGTCCACGAAGAGCATCGCCGGGTGCCCGGAAGCGCGCATCGCGCGTCCGATCGCCTCGATGTCGGTCGTCACTCCTGTGGAGGTCTCGTTGTGCACGACCATGACCGCCCTGATGCGCCCATCGGAGTCTTCGGCGAGCGCGTCCGCCACCGTTTCGGGGGTCACACCCTCGCGCATGGACCACGGTCTGAGGTCGACGTCCAGCCCGAACCGTCGACCGATCTGGGCCCACTTCCCCGCGAAGAACCCCTGTTCGAACGCCAGGACCCGATCGCCCGGCGACAGCGTATTCGCAATCGTCGCCTCCCAGGCTCCGCTCCCGGAGGCCGGATAGATGAACGTTGCATGCTCGGTCTTGAACACCTCGCGCATGCCGTCTAGCAGACGGCGCGTCAGCGCCTGGAAGTCGGGTCCTCGATGGTCGATCGTCGGCTTCGACATGGCGCGAAGCACACGTTCCGGCGTGTTCGTCGGCCCGGGAAGCTGAAGGAAGTGTCGGCCGCTGCGGTAGGTCACGATCGACTCGGTTCGGATGCGACACGCGGCGGCGAAGGGTAGCTTGCCGCCGAATCGTAAGGGCCAACATACACGGTCCTCCACCCACCGACACCTCCCACGCGCAGCGCTCCGACCATGGTCGAATCGGGCATCACACCGGGCGATCCCGGCCTGGAACGACGCCTCCGGGACGCCGTCGAGGGCGCGGTGTGTTTCGACGCCTTCACGCGCGGCCTCTACGCGACGGACGCCTCGCACTACCAGATCGAGCCGCTCGGGGTCGTGTTTCCCAGGTCGACGACCGATGTCGAGGCGGTGCTGGAAATCGCCCGGGAGTCCGGAGCACCGGTGCTGCCTCGCGGGGGCGGCACTTCGCAATGCGGGCAGACGATCGGTCGGGCGATCGTGCTCGATACGAGCCGCCACCTCACACGGATCGGGCCCGCGGGCGTGGACGCCCGTGAAGCGCTGCTCGACGAGCGTCGAGGGCGAAATCTGAAGCAACCGGGATCGACGAGCACCGGGTTCGACTCGGGCGTAAGTCGGCGCTCGAGCTCCGAGGTCGCCGGGATCGTTCGTCGATCCGAGGGGGGAGCCGAGATCGAGGTCGAGCCCGGCGTCGTCCTCGATCACCTCAACGCCCATCTCCGGTCCGAAAGGCTTTGCTTCCCGGTCGACCCGTCGACCGGTGCCCGTGCGACGCTCGGCGGAATGGCGGGAAACAACAGCGCCGGCGCCCGCTCGATCCGCTACGGAATGATGGTCGACAACGTCTCGGCGCTGGAGGTGGTGCTCCCCGACGGCCGGCGTCTCTGGTTGGGTGAGGGGTCGGACGCGAGTACCACCGTGCCCGCCGAGCTGAAAGCGCTGCGGGCGCTCTTCGCGCGGGAAGCCGACGAGATCGAGCGGCGAACACCGCGCACGATGCGCAACGTCGCCGGGTACAATCTCGACCGTCTTCGACCCGACCGCGAAAATCTGGCGCAACTGCTCGTCGGCTCCGAGGGGACGCTGGCCTTCTTCTCCCGACTTCGCCTGAAGCTCAGCCCTCTTCCGTTGAGGAGCGTACTGGGGGTCTGCCACTTCCCCGACCTCCTCTCGGCCCTCGACTCGGTACAGCACCTCGTCTCGCTGGAGCCGAGCGCGGTGGAGCTCGTCGACGACAACGTGTTGCGGCTCGCGGCGGAGAAGGCCGATTTCCGAACGGCGATGGCCGGCTTCGTGAAGGGCCGTCCGGGTGCGCTCCTGCTCGTCGAGTTCGACGAGGTGAGCGAGAGCGCGGTCGGTGCGCTCGACGGAAAGCTGCACGAGCTCGACGAGCTCATGGGATCGCTGGGCCATCCCGACGGCGTGGTACGGGCCGAGACAGAGGCCGAGCAGGCCGCGGTGTGGAGTGTGCGGAAAGCGGGCCTGAACATCGTGATGTCGATGGCGGGGCCCCGGAAGCCGATTTCCTTCATCGAGGACTGCGCGGTTCCTCTCGAGCATCTAGCAGAGTACGCGTCGAGCGTGCAGGAGATCTTCGCCCGTCACGGGACCAGCGGAACGTGGTACGCGCACGCGTCGGTCGGTTGTCTTCACGTCCGGCCGGCGCTCAACCTCAAAGACCCCTCCGACGTTCCGCTCGTGCGGCGGATCGCGGAAGAAACCCACGAAGTGGTGCGCCGATTCGGTGGCACGCACTCCGGCGAGCACGGCGACGGGATTCTCCGCTCGGAGTTCCTGGAGTCCATGCTCGGTGCTCGCTTGGCGGCTGCGCACGCGGAGGTGAAACGCACCTTCGATCCAGCCGGGCTGATGAACCCCGGCAAGATCGTCGACCCCCCTCGCATGGACGACCGCGCTCTCTTCCGATACGGGCCCGGCTACGAGGAGCGTTCGTTTCCAGTCGTATTGGATTGGAGCGCGTCGGGTGGGCTCCTCGGCGCCGTCGAGCGATGCAACAACAACGGGGCCTGCCGGAGGTACGAGCCCGGCGTCATGTGTCCTTCGTTTCGCGTGACACATGATGAGCGGCATTCCACGCGTGGTCGGGCCAACGCGCTTCGGCTCGCGCTCACCGGCCAACTCGGCGCCGACCATGCCCGGGACGGTGACGGGCTCGATTCGCCCGCGATGGCCGAAGCGATGTCCCTCTGCATCTCCTGCAAGGGTTGCCGACGCGAGTGCCCGACGGGTGTCGACATGGCGCGATTGAAGCTGGAGTGGCAGCACAGACGGAACGGTCGCCTCGGTGTGCCGTTTCGAGAGCGCGTGCTCGCGGGGCTTCCACGAACCGCACCGAGGGTCGCTCGCGTCGCCCCGCTGTTGAACGCGCTCCAACGGCTGCCGGGTCGGGGCATCGTCGGCTTGGCCCCGCAGCGCCCTCTGCCCCGATGGGCCGCGCGCCCGTGGAACGACGCGGAGCTGAGCGCCGCCGGGACCGCGACACCCGCTCGCACCTCGGGCGATCCGTCGAGAGCGGACGCCGTGCTCTTCGTCGACACGTTCACGCGCTGGTTCGACCCCGACCATGCCCGCTCGGCAGCGGCGCTTCTCTCGGCCGGTGGTCACGCGGTCGTGCCGCTGACCGCTCGCGGAGGGGCGCGGCCCCTGTGCTGCGGACGAACCTACCTCAGCGCCGGGATGCTGGAGGAAGCGCGCACCGAGGCGCTGCGCCTCCTCGAGGCCGCACGCCCGTTCGTGGAGGCCGGGATCGCAGTCCTCGGGCTGGAGCCGTCGTGCCTGTACACCCTCCGCGACGAGCTGCCCGCGCTGCTTCCGGGCCCAGAAGCCGAGAAGCTGGCTGCAGGAGCCATGATGCTGGAGGAGTTTCTCGATCGCGCCTGGGGCCAAGGCCACGGGCTCCGATTCGCACGGCCAGAGGGGGGTACGCGTCGGGCCGTGGTCCACGGGCACTGCCACCAGAAGGCCTTCGGAGGGGTGGACGCCACGCTCGCGATGCTCGGTCGCGTGCCGGGGCTCCAGCCCGAGCTCGTCGACTCGGGATGCTGCGGGATGGCCGGAGCGTTCGGCTACCATTCCGAGCACTACGAGACCTCCGTCGCGATGGCCGAGCTCGATCTTCTCCCCGCGGTTCGAGCGGCCCCCGAGGACGCCGTCGTGGTCGCGGACGGGACCAGCTGCCGTGCACAGATCTTCGACGCCACCGGGCGTCGCGCGGTACCGGCAGCCACCGTGCTGGCGGGAGCCTTGGCGGGTACGTAGACGCCTTACGATCTCGAACGGTGCGGTCTCGAACGGCGCGGTCTCGACCGGGCTGGAACGCCGCGCGCACGAGGGTTTCGTCACGACGCTCGCGGACACAGGTTGACGGCGCGCGCAGAGCCCACCCCCGAAGCGGGCACACGTGAGGAGAACACATGGCTTTCATCGACTACGTCGCGTACGCGCATGCGGAGGGCAGGCTCGCCCGACTTCTCGAGAGGCTCTCGGGAGGTCCCGGAGGGGTCGACAACATCGTCTGGATCCACTCGGTGAACCCCCCTGCGATGGAGCACCACCTTCGGCTCTACGAGCACGCCATGAGGGGGCCGTCGCCGCTGAGCCACATACAGCGGGAAATGATCGCGCTCGCCGTCTCTGCGGCGAATGACTGCTTCTACTGAATCAACCACCACGGAGCGGGACTCCGTACGCTTCTCGGTGACGATGGTGCCGTCTCACGCGCCCTCGGTCGAGGTGACCTCGAGGGCGCGAACCTGAGCAATGGCGATGCGTCGATGCTACGCTACGCCCGAAAGCTGACCATCTCGCCGCACTCCGTCACCGCGGCCGACGTCGAGGACCTGAGAGATCACGGATTCGACGACGTCGCCATCCACGACATCTGTCACGTGGCGTCGTACTACAACTACGTGAACCGGATGGCGGACGG
>JAOTVL010000146.1 GCA_029863525.1 Gemmatimonadota bacterium | reverse complement strand
AGTGCCGCCAGATCCATCCCCTCGAGCTCGGGCTCGTCCGGCGCCAGTGCCGCCAGATCCATCACCTCGAGATCCGGCTCGTCCGGCGCCAGTGCCGCCAGATCCATCACCTCGAGATCCGGCTCGTCCGGCGCCAGCGCCGCCAGATCCATCACTTCGAGCTCGGGCTCGTCCGGCGCCAGTGCCGCCAGATCCATCACTTCGAGATCGGGCTCGTCCGGCGCCAGCGCCGCCAGATCCATCACCTCGAGATCGGGCTCGTCCGGCGCCAGTGCCGCCAGATCCATCACTTCGAGTTCGGGCTCGTCCGGCGCCAGCGCCGCCAGATCCACCACTTCGAGCTCGGGCTCGTCCGGCGCCAGCGCCGCCAGATCCACCACTTCGAGCTCGGGCTCGTCCGGCGCGAGCGCAGCCGGATCCATCAGCTCGAGCGGCGGACCGTAGACGGGTTCGCCGGTCCCCTCATCTTCGGCATACGGAAGCCCGAGCGAGTCCATCGTCTGGGCGAGTTCCTCCTCGTCCGGCTGCCCGTCACCAAGGTCGACGGGGCGAATCGCGAGGTCTTCGAAGAGGGAGTCAGCGTCTCCTTCGACGTGGATCATCTCCGGCATGAGCTCGGTGATCGCGGCGGAAGAAGGCTCCGATACGTCCTCGAGGACGGCCTCCTCCCCCACGCTCCCAGCTAAACGCCTCGCCTCCGATGAGTCGGGGTCGGCAGAGAGCAACGCCGCCTTGACGGCCGTGGCTTCCTCGGAGTCCCCCTGCTCCACGAGGATCGTCGCCAGGGCAGAGAGTCCCACCAGATGTTCGGGATCGAGCTCGAGTACCCGTCGAGCCGCGAACTCGGCCTCCGCGTGCATCCCGTTTTCGAGGTAGAGTTGGGTGGCAATCGCGTGACCCGTCACGTATTCGGGATGTCGGGACGTCCCGTCGACCAGAAGATCCAGAGCCTGACGCACCTCGCCCTTTCGCCGGAGCGCGTCGGCGAGCGGCGCGAAAGCCAGTCCATCGGGGTCGCGCTCCGACCAAAAGATCGTCTGGAGGGTCTGGATCTCTTGATCGAGCAATTCGGGCACGCGAACTCCGGAGACATCGGGCGGCAGTGGGTCCGACGGGACGCCGGAAGATACCCAGCGCGCTGAAAAAGTGTCAACGAAAACTCCCGTGCATCCACGCTTTTCCACCAGGGTCGGGGAACCGCGGGTCGCCGCGCGCGTACGGAATTTCTCTCCCCTCGACGCCGGCTCGCCTCCGTTGAGGGCGAGAACCGGACCCGTTATCCTTTCGGGCTGGTTTTTCGATGGATTTTCGAACCTGAAGCAGTGGTAGGAGACGACGTGCCATGATGCGTCAAATGAGGGAAGCGACGAAGCCGATCATGCTGTTCACGGCGATCGCATTCGTCGCGCTCATGGTCTTCCAATGGGGCATGGATATCACGGGGCAGAGTGGTGGCGGTCCTGGTGAGATCGGGTCCGTCAATGGAGACCCGGTCATGTACGAGAGCTACATGGCCGCCTATCGCCAGCTCTACGATCAGGTTCAGCGCTCGCAGGAAGATCTCATCAGCTCTCAGCAGAACAAGGAGATCGAAGACGCCGCGTTCGACGAGGTCGTCAACCAGTTGCTGATCCTGCAAGCACTCCGGGAGCGCGGGATCACGGTCACCGATCGGGAGATCAGTGAAGCCGCACAATACAACCCGCCGGACTACCTCCGCCCGCAGTTCGCCAACGAGTCGGGCGCGCTCGACCTCGCGGCATACCAGTCGTTCCTGGCGTCGCTCCCGCCGGAGCAGCTCCTCATGCTGGAGGCGTACTACCGCGACGTGATCCCGCGGGGCAAGCTCCTTAGGCAGGTCTCATCGGGCATATTCGTGACGAATTCGGCGCTCTGGCAGGCCTTCAAGGACCAGAATGAACAGGTCGAAATCGACTACGTGCCGATGAACCCGTCGACGCGTTACGAAGACGATCGGTTCCCGGTCACGGACGCCGATATCGCGGCGTACTATCGCGCCAATGAAGAGGAGTTCGAGGTTCCGGCACGCGCGTCCGTGCGCGTGGTCGTCCTCGACAAGACTCCGACCGCTGCCGACACCGCCGCATCGTTCGCCCGCGCGGAGACGATCCGACAAGAGATCGTCGATGGTACAGACTTCGCGACGGTGGCCGAAAGGGAAACCTCCGACGAGGGCACGATGTCCACCGGTGGAGAGTTGGGCGTCTTCCCAAAGAACTACATGACTCCGCCGTTCGACTCCGCCGTCTTCGCGGCACCGATCGGCGAGGTCGTGGGCCCGGTCCAGTCTTCGTTCGGTCTCCACGTGATCGAGGTCCAGCAGCGATGGGCGACTGACAGTGCCCAAGCGCGACATATCCTCATTCCGATTGCGCGCACGGACGACAGCGAGATCGCCCTGCTGACCCTCGCGGACTCGCTCGAGGACCTCTCCGAGGAGATGGCGCTTCAGGACGCAGCGATCGCCGTTGGGCTGACGTCGTCGACGATGGACATCGCCCAGAACTTCCCGTTCATCCCCGGGGCCGGTCAGGTATCCGAGGGAGCAGACTGGCTCTTCGAGGAGGCCGCGGTCGGGGACGTCTCACCCGTGTTCGAGACGACCACCGCGTTCTACGGCATCGAGCTGATCTCGTCTCAGCCGGAAGGCGTACTTCCTCTCGTCGACGCCGAACCAGCGATTCGGTCCACGCTGCTGTTCGAGCGGAAGATGGAAGCCGCCCTGGACGAGGCGCGGGCAGTCGTGACCTCGGCCCGTGGGGGACAGGCGCTCGCCAACGCCGCCGCGGAAATGGGGTTGGAGCTGCGTAGCGCGGGGCCCTTCTCCCGTAACGACTTCGTGCCCGGCGTCGGCCGCCAAAACGCGGCGATCGGCGCAGCCTTCGGTCTCGAGCCAGGCGAGATCAGCGAGGCGATCTCGACGCCAGCGAACGTCTACGTGATCGAAGTGGTGTCCCGGACGGACGCCGACTCGACGGCCTGGCTCGCTCAACTTCCGCAGCAGAGGGCGGCGGCCATCCAGTCTGAACAGCAGCAGCGACTCCAAGAGTGGATCGCTGCGCTGCGCGCCGCCGCGAACATCCGTGACCGCCGTGACGTGGTTCTCGCCCCGCAGGATCCGGACGCGGTCCAGATCCCGATGGTGTTCTAGCGAGCCGATCTCGGGGGGACCGATGAAGAAGGGCCGGGTGCCGCATTGGCGCCCGGCCCTTCGTCATTGTCGGACGCGCCGCCTTTGAGGGGCGTCCGGGCTGCCTTGTTCGCTCAGCCGTCCGTCGCCGTGGGCACGCTGTCGCTGAGCTTGCGGGGCTCTCCGCCGCCTTCGCTGTCATCGGAGGCTGCGGGCTCCGGCGGCGGCGTAGTACGGTGAATCTGCCGGCTGTCGTCGGGCACCTTCAGCTCGTGTTCGATCTCACGAACCGAGCTCTTGAACTCCCGAATCCCCTTTCCGAGCGACGAACCGATCTCGGGTAGCCGCTTTGCGCCGAAAAGAAGCAACACGATGAGGAAGATGAAGATCATCTCCCCCATTCCGAATCCGCCTAGGCCCATCTTTTCAACCTCCATCGGGGCGTCGCCCCGCCGATACTCGTCAGATCCACGACCGCACGATCATGGCCACGACCGCGATTCCGACGAGCGTCAAAAAGTTCAGCGTGAGTGTAACGGGTCCGAGCACGAACGCGACAGCCACCAGATCCACCGACAGTGGACCCAGGGACGCGTCCACGGACGTGAGCAGAAATTCGCGCGAGGCCGTTCCGTCCGGAAGAACGAACTCCGTGAGCTTCGTCAGGAGTCCACCGAGAAACAGCCCGAGCACGAGAGTCCACCCGAAGCGGATGACGCTTCGTCGACCCGTATCAACGAGCATACTGACGCTCCGGCCGCCGAGTTCCCGCGCGGCGTGAGGGTTCGACGGAAGCGAGCACGCTCAACGTCGCCGGTCGACCGCGTAGCTCACGGCGTCCGAAAGGGCTTCGGTGGCCGGCCCCTCCGGAATCGCGGCCAGGGCGTCGAGCGCCTGTCCCGCGAAACGCGAGGCGGCCGCTGATGCATACTCCAGGCCACCCCGGTCCATGATGATCTGGACGATGCGAGCAATCTCGTCGTCCGTCGGATCGACGCGTGTGAAGAAATCGTGAATCTCCCGAAGCTCGTCCTCGTGGGCCTTCCCGAGCGCTTGAACGAGCGGCAGCGTGACCTTCCGCTCTCGAAGGTCCTGTCCGGTCGGTTTGCCAGTCACCGCTTCGGTTCCCGTGTAGTCGAGCAAGTCGTCCGCAATCTGGAAGGCCATGCCCAGGTTGTGCCCGAACCGGGCCAGAGCGTCTCGGTGCTCAGGGGCACCGACGATCGCGCCCATCTCGCACGCCGCGGACATGAGCGAGGCGGTCTTGGCGGCGATCAGCCGGTAATAGTCGGCCTCGGAGAAGTCGAGCGCGTCGTACGAGGTCAGCTGACGCATCTCACCGACCGACATCTCGTTCGCCGCGCTGGCGAGCACCGCGAGCGCGTCGAGATTGCCGATTCGAGCGAGCTCCGAGACGCCGCGGGAGTAGAGATAATCACCCATGATGATCGCTACTTGGTGCGTCCAGAGCGCGTTGACCGTGGGGAGGCCCCGCCGCAGGGCCGAATGATCGACCGCATCATCGTGGACGAGCGTCGCCAGGTGCACGAGCTCGACCACAGCGGCGAGCGTAAGCGCGTCATCGTGGTCCCTGCCCTCGACGCGGCTCGCCAGAAGCAGGAGCGTGGGGCGAAACAACTTCCCACGCATGAAGAGAAGGTGCTCGTTGACTTCCTCGATGTCGTCGAAGTCCGCGATCACGATCCGCCGGATCTCGTCTCCCACACGCTCCAGGGACTCGCGCACCGGCGCCTGGATGGCGGACAGCTTGGGAGGAACACCACGAACCGCTCGGGTCACATCGGCCTCCGAGGAGGGCAGCGCGTCAACTTCCTGACCAGTACCCGTGAGCCTATCGAAGTTCTCTCAGCCGCTCGGTGACGTCTGCGAAGTTGATGTCCAGAGAGAAGACCCGGTCGTAGAAGTCGACGGCAGACTCCGTGTTCTCGAGTTCTTGGTACGCTCGCCCGAGATAGTAGTAGATGCCGACCAACTCGTCCTCGATGGTGTTCGCGCTCTCCAAGGCCCGCTCGAGCGAGCGAACCGCAGCCTCCGGCTGACCCATTTCGATGAAGGTCTGGCCCATCATCTCGTACGTCGGCAGGTGGTTGGCGGAAGCCCGGAGTGCGGCCTGGAACGATGTGATGGCCTCGTCGAGGAGACCCATTTCCTTGTACGCGGTGCCCAGGTCGTAGTGGGCACGGACGTCGCTCGAATCGAGGTTTTCGGAGACCTTGTCCTTGAACTGCGTGAGCATCTTGGCGAAGTCGGCGTCTTCGTCGCCACTCGGCTCCTCATACGCGACCGTGAAACGCGTCGACTTTTCCTTCCCGCCGCCCAAGATCATCGCGCCGAGGTCCACGTACCCTCCCTCGGGGACGCCGTCGGAGCCGGTGGGCGACTCCCCCGCCTCAGGAGGAGCTTCAGGCTTGGTTTCTGGCCTCGCCTGGGCTCCGAAGGCCGACTGGACCGACCCGGAGACCGGTTCGTCTTCGAAGCGAGAGGCGTCGATCTGCGGCTCCCGTTCCGGAACCGACTCGGCACGTCCCTCCTCGAACGCGTCCTGTACCGCCTCCGCCGCGTCGACGAGATCGTCCGCCGCGTCCTCGAACCCCATCGTAGGAAGCGCTCCGGACCCTTCTCCGGGCGCGTCGTCGTCGAATGCCAACATGGGCAACTCGACCGCCTCCTCGTCGTCGAAGTCCACCTCCAACATCGGCAGGGGCTCCGCATCGGCCTCCCCGTCATCGTCGTCGTCGAACGCCAGGGTCGGGAGGGGCTCAGCCTCTTCCTCGTACTCGGCATCGTCGAAGGCAATCGTCGGCAACTCCGCCGCTTCGTCCCCCGGATCGTCGAAACCGGGTAGCGGTTCGGCCTCCACATCGAAGTCCTCCACGTCTCCCGACTCGTCTTCCTCAACGCCCGATGCGATATCGAAACCCTCCAGGCCGACCTCGACCTCCTGGGCTTCTTCACCTGCGGCCGAGACAAAATCCTCCGCAGCTTCTTCCAGGGCGCCACCCAACGCGAATCCGGACTCCGCGTCGGACTCCGGCCCGTCGCCGAATGCATCGCCCGCGAAGGAGATCTCGCCGAACATCCCCTCCCCACCCGTGTCCCCAAAGCCGGCCGCTTCGGCCAGCGCCGCCACGTCGGCGTCCGGGTCGATCGACGCGATCTTGGCTTCGATCTCTGCGGCTTGGGCGGCATCACCGAGCTGCGTGAAGTGCCGATGGACGACCACCAGCTGATCCACGGCCTCGCTCTCTCTTCCCTGAGCGGCCATCTGGTCCGCGACCGTGATCCGGACGCCCACGTCCTCGGGGGCGAGGTCACAGAACTCGATCAGCGCCCGAAACGACTCGTCGAGATCGCCATCATGCTGCATACGCTCGGCGTACGTCAGGAAATTCGTCCGCGCATCCGGCAAGAAGCCTTGTTCCGCCCGGATCTGTCCGATGACGAGGTAGGCTTTGTGACGGGTGGGGACGTTCCGAATCACCTTCTTGCAGACGGCGATCGCGTTGTTCGGCAGATACGCCTCGCGGTACAACTCGACCGCCTTCTCGTAGTGATCGACCGCCTGCGCGAGGTTACCGACCCTCACATAGAGATCGCCGACCCGGTTGTGCAGCCCGATGTCGACCTGCTCCTCACGCGCGAGCTCCGCGAGCGCTTTGTTGTATTGATCGAGGGCCTTTTGCCAGTCCTCGTTCTGCTCGTGCTTGCGCGCTTTCTGCTTGAGCGCTTCGATGCTCATTCGGCGATGTCCGGGGTCTCCGTGCGCTCATCGCTTCGGGCCGAGACATACTCGGCCACGCGATGAGAGAGGACCCGGGCCTTTCCCAGGTCAGGAAGCTTTAATCTGCCCGCGGAATCCTTGAGCACAAGGGTATCGGGCATCATGCCGATGACCTCGGTTTGGGCCACGGTGCCGCCCCGCGCATGCACCTCGGCTTCGATCCGGTCGAAAACATCGAGCGGAAGAACACGCTCCGGATCCTCGAGGTTCATCGAGATCTGGACTTGGTTCTGACGCTCTAGGCGGAGACCGAGCGCCCTCAATCCCTCGAATCCGCCATCCCGCTCCCGGATGTCCCGGGCTATGGCCCGCGCATCCGACTCGTCGAGCCCTGAGACGACGACGTTCCACGCCAGCAGGATGCGGCGGGCGCCCACGCAGGTGACGCCCGCCGTGGGGTGGGGCCCGAGCGCATCCACCGGCAAGTCGGCCCGGCGTCCCGGGGGCCACCCGTCGCGGAGCGCCTCGAATCCTCCACGCCGGAGGTCGGCGAGCCGCCGCCCGGGAGGGATAGAGGCTTGTCCGTAGAAATAGACGGGCACCCCGCCGGCCGCGATCCGCTCTCCAGCCCGGCGGGCGCAGCCCACCGCTTCCGCCATCGTGATTTCATGGAGAGGAACGAAGGGAAGAACGTCGAGCGCGCCCACTCGCGGGTGCACCCCACGATGCGCACGGAGGTCGATCGTCTCCGAGGCGAGACGGGCGACGGCGACCGCCGCGTCCTCGACGTCCGGTGGACGCCCGATGAACGTCACGACGGACCGATGGTGGTCGGGATCGGCCGACCAATCGAGCACCTCGACGTCGTGTGAGGCGATGCAGTCGACCAACGCCTCCACCTTCGCCAGGTCCCGCCCTTCGGAGAAGTTCGGTACGGCTTCGAGCACGCTCACCATGCTCGAAAACTACGGGCCGGGCGCTCGAAGCGCCCGGCCCGCGTGTTCGACGACGAATCCGTCCGGCGTCAGCGACCCGAGATCAGATCCGGGTTGCCAGCCTGTAGCTGGTACGCCCAGTCG
>JAOTVL010000145.1 GCA_029863525.1 Gemmatimonadota bacterium | reverse complement strand
TCTCGCTGACCGTGAAGCAGGGCGGCAACTGGCTGCCCGATCCCGAGACGTACTTCCCGAGCACGTACTATCGATGCCAGGGGACCTCGGGTGACTGCACGGCGGGAGAGGTCACCGAGTTCAACGTCCTTCGGGAAGACCGGATCCGGAACGGCAACGAGTGGTTCCAGACCGGCTACACCCAGGGTTATTCGGCGAGCGTCAGCGGTGGAACGGACGACCTGCGCTACTACTTCTCCGGTGATTGGGACCGCGACGAGGGCATCGTCGACTACAACTGGCAGAACCAGCTGCGTGGCCGCGCCAACCTGAACTGGACGCCGAGGGACGACCTCGACCTCAATTTCGGACTGAGCGGAGCGCGCTCGAAGCTCGAGTCGGCTTCGGCCAACCAGCCGGTGACGACCGCCATCCTCTGGTCCTGCTTCGGCGGGTGCGAGGAAGGCTCGGGTGCCAACAACCCGGTCGACGGGCCCGCGCGGGGGTACATCGGTTACCTCCCGGAGGTCCTGGCGGACTCCGTGGCCGGCTTCCAGTCGGTCAACCGCACGACGTACAACTTCAGCGCGACGCATCGGCCCACGGATTGGCTCACGCACAGGCTCACGTGGGGTGGCGACTGGACGGATACGAACAACACGCAGCTCTATCGCCCCATCAACGGTCCGGGGCACTTCCAGCCGCAGGGCTCGAAGTCCGCGCAGCGTCAGACGGCGAAGTTCATCACCTTCGACTACTCGGCGACCGGGACGTACGACCCGACGGACGAACTCTCCTTCGCCACGTCCGCCGGTTTCCAGTACTACGAGAAGGAGCTCGACTGGATCTACGCGCTGGGTACCAACTTCCCCGTGGCCACGCTGGAGACGGTGAGCGCGGGCGCGCTCAAGGACGCGGCCGAGGGCTTCGTCGAGAACAAGACGGCCGGCGCGTACGTCCAAGAGCAGTTCTCGTGGAACAACCGGCTCTTCCTCACCGCCGCGGCCCGGGGAGATGACAACTCGGCGTTCGGTCAGAACTTCGACTTCGTGCTCTACCCCAAGTTCAGCGCGAGCTGGGTGCTCTCCGAGGAGCCCTTCTTCGGGGAGCGCGATTGGCTGCAGGGATTGCGGCTTCGCGCGGCGTGGGGGCAGGCCGGCCAACAGCCGGACGTCTTCGCGGCGCTGCGCACGTTCGAGCCAGCCGTCGGTCCGGGCGGGTCGTCGACGATTCGCCCCGAGAACGTGGGCAACCCCGACCTCGAGCCGGAGGTCGGCTCGGAGCTGGAAATAGGCTTCGACGCGAGCTTGCTCGACGAGCGGCTCGGAGTCGAGTTCACCTATTACGACCAGACCCGCGACAAGGCGATCATCCAGGTGCCGGTCAAGCCGTCGGTCGGCTTCCCGGGCACGCAGTTCCAGAACATTGGCGAGATCGTGAACTCGGGCATCGAGCTAGGGCTCACCGCGGCGCTGGCCCGCCAGGAAGACTGGAGCTTGGACATGAATCTGAGCCTGTCGACCAACAGCAACGAGATCACGAACATGGGCGGTCTCGCGCCGCAGATCCTCAACGCGGCCAACCCGACGACCGGCTGGGCCGGCCAGTACTATGCCGAAGGCTTCCCGCTCGGCTCGATCTTCTTGAAGAACGTGGTCTCCGCGGAGATCGTGGGCTCGGGCGCGACGGCCGTCGGTACGAACGTCATGTGCGAGGGCGGCACGGTCGTACCGGGCACCCCCAACCTGTCGCGTGGTGGCGGAGCGACCGTTCCGTGCGATGCCGCGCCCTACATCTTCCAGGGCTCGCCCATTCCCACCCGGGAGGTGTCGGGTGCGCTGACGCTGACGCTCTTCGACGACCTCCAACTCTACGGGCAGGTCGACTACCAGGGCGGTCACACGATGGTCAATGGCACGGCGGCCGGAGCACACCTCTTCTTCCGAGTGACGCGTGAGATCCAGGAGCGGGACGACCCGATCCTGCTCGGCTACGAGGCGCTCGGGTCGGACGGCATCAACCAAGCCGGGCTGATCGACGCGAGCTTCGCGAAGCTGCGCCGCATCGCCGCGACGTGGACGGTGCCGGATCGCTTCTCGAGCCAGATCGGTGCCGAGCGTCTGACGCTCACGCTGGCGGCGCACAACCTGTGGACGATCTGGCAGGCGACGGAGGAGGTGTTCGGCTATCCGATCCGCGATCCCGAGCAGCGTGACACCAATGCGGTCGGGTCGGATCCGGGCGGGCTCCACGCGTACATCCAAGAGGCGTGGCCGCCGATCAAGCGGCTCATGCTCACCGCCCGCGTGACCTTCTGATGACTCGCCCAGACGACGGAGAACAGACGATGAACTCCAAGATCAACCGTGGGCGAATGGAGCGCGGCCGGACCGTGCTCGCCGTCTTCGCCCTTACTGTGGGCCTTTGGGCCTGTGACCTGGATTCGCTGCTCGAGGTGGACATCCCGGGCCGGGTCCAGTCCGAATCGCTCGATGATCCGCGCCTCGCGGAGACCCTGGTGAACTCCGTGATCGCGGACGTCGAGTGCTCGTGGGACAACTACGTGGCCGCGGCCGCGCACCACTCCGACGAGTGGATTGCGAGCTCGGGCAACTCGACGATGGCCCGCTGGGGCCTTCGGGACATCCCGCCCACGTTCGCGTCCATGGCGACGGCGGGCTGCGCCGCGAGTTACGGGCTCTACACGCCGCTGCACGGAGCGCGGGTCCAGGCCGAATCGAACTTCGACCGGATCAGCGGCTACACCGACACAGAGGTTCCGGATCGCGCCGAGTTCCTGGCGATCATCCGTGCCTACGGAGCCTGGCCGCTCATCGCCTTCAGCGAGGGCTTCTGCGGAACGCCGCTGGATGGTGGGGCGAACGTGCTGGGCCCCATGGAGCTCGCGGCCGTTGCGGAGACGAAGTTCACCGACGCCATCGGGCTCGCACAGGCCGCGGGGCGCTCGGATCTCGAGAACATGGCCCGGGTCGGGCTGGCGCGTGCGCTGCTGACGCAGGAGAAATACGCCGACGTCATCACGCAGGCGGCGATGGTTCCGGATGGCTTCCTCTTCGTGGCGACGCGTGACATCACCCCGGGCGACCGCCAGAACGCGCACTACGAGGCGATCAACGGACTCGCGACGGACGACGCCGCGCAGAAGCACGCGACAATCGCGCCAAACTACCGGGCGCTGGAGTGGATGGGCACGCCGGATCCGCGGGTCGCCGTCTACAACGACGGCTCGCTCGGCTTCGACTTCTTCACCGAGCACTGGCGCCATGACAAGGCCAACTCGTTCGATGCGCCGACGATGATGGCGTCGTGGCGCGAGGCGCAGCTCTTCATGGCGGAAGCCTACGCGATGACGGACCAGCTTCCCGAGGCGATCGCGATTCTGGACGAGCTGCACACGCGGGCCGGGATCCCGCCGGTCACGGCTGCCGACCTCCCCACGCAGGACGACGTGATCACGCACGTCATCGAGGAGCGGCGGCGGGAGTTCTTCTCGGAGGGTGCCCATCGCCTGCGAGACCACCTGCGGTGGCGCGGCACGCAATTCGGGATCCCCTTCCTGGGTGAGCCGGGCTCGATCCACCCGAACGGGCGCCTGCTCGATCCGAACACGGGTGCGCCCCTGCGCGAGTACGAAGACGCCACCTGCTTCCCGGTCCCGACCGTGGAGGGCGTGGGCTGACGCTCGGCGCCTGACCGCGCGACCACGAGCCTGGGCGGCGAGCTGCCGCCCAGGCTTCGTGGCATCGGCTCGCGTCAAATCCGGCTGCTCGCCCGGACCGTCACGTCGGGACGAACCGAGCGATCCGATCTCCCCTTCGACAGCCCCCTGTCAGATCTCTGTCGATGCCCACCGACGCTGGCTAAGTTCGGTCATGACGTCGGTGTAGGATTCTCACAGTGGGCCATCGGCCGGAGGGTGCCATGAGACCTGGACCGTCCTCGTTCGCGTTGGTGTTCGCGCTCTCGGTGTTGATCCTGGCAGGCTGCAAGGATGACGGCACGACCCCGGAGCAGACCGGCGATCTGGTGGTGAACGCCACGGCCCAAGCGCCTAACCCTTCAGCTTCTGGCGCGGCCGCGGGGGGTCCTTCGCGGGCGCCCATCGGAGCGCCATCGAGTTGGCTGATCGGTTTGTACGAGTTCCACATCTCGACCAACTCGGACTGCTCTGGGCCTTTTGTGCAGGCATTCTCGAGCGGTGGGGCCCCGTCGATTCAAGACTTCGTGACCAACCCGGTGCTCTTCACGGCGACGGACCTGCCGATCGGGTCGTATCCCTGTGTCTCGATGAAGATCACCGACGTGATGTCGTTCCAGTCCGCGGTATCGGGTGGCGCATGTGTGGCGGGCACGACCTATCAAGGGGACGTCTACCCGGCTGGCCTCGAGCCCTTCCTCGATCTCAGCTTGGGCACGATCCCCGCGACGGGTACGGATGCCGCTCCCGGTGAGGACGGGATCTTCCTGATGTTCTCGACGACTCCCTCGGCCGTCGTTGGACGGGGATACTCGACGAATCAGGTCGTGCCGCTCACGAGCGCGCTCGTCATCCCGGACGAAATCACCTTCTCCTGGGACGCCAGCAACGCCGTCAACGATACCGGGACATCGTGCAACCTGGAGCCCGACGCACCGGCGTTTTTCTGGTAGCGTAGGCCTACACGCGGCGGGACCCCGGACCCCACTCCTTCAGTGAGCTGCCGCCCGTCGAACAGCGCCACAGCGACCGACCCGAGGCTCGGGTAATCACGGGCGCCGGATAACCGGCCGAGCAGGCGCCCGCAGACTACGCCGACGTCAGGGTCCCCCCTACAGACGCGGTTTCGCGCCCTCGGTATGATTGCGGCAGAATGGGCGCGGAGGTGCCATGGCGATCATCGACAGGCACGAGCGTCGACGACGCGTGTTGTCGGCGTTGAGGGTATCCGTCGTCACGCTGACGCTGTCCCTCGCGGGCGTCCTCGGTCTGAGCGCCCAGTCCGCTCGCGACATCGTTGACCAGGTCGATCGACTGCTTCGAGGCGAGTCGAGCTGGTCTCGCGTCACGATGGAGATCGAGACCGAGCATTGGTCCAGGTCTCTCGGGCTCGAGGTTTGGTCGCTGGGCGTCGACTACGCGATCGTCAGGGTTCTCGAGCCGCTGAGGGAGGCAGGGACCGCGACGCTCATGGCCGACGAGGAGGTCTGGAACTACCTGCCGAGGGTGGACCGCACGATCAAGGTGCCGCCTTCGCTGATGATGGGGTCCTGGATGGGATCGCACTTCACGCACGACGACCTCGTCAAAGAAAGCCGCATGATCGAGGACTACGACATCGAGATCGGCTTCGAGGGCGACCGGGACGGCGTCACGGTCTGGGAGTTCGAGCTGACACCCAAGCCGGAGGCTCCTGTCGTCTGGGGGCGTGTGGTGCAGCAGGTGCGCAAAGACGACATGATGCCGACCTGGGCGCGGTATTACGACGAGGACGGAGGCCTGGTCCGTACCATTCGGTTCGGCGAGCTCGAGGTGCACGACGGCCGTCTCATCCCGACGACGCTCACACTCCGTCCCGAGGACAATCCTTCGGAGAGCACCACCGTGACCTACCACGAGATCGACTTCGACATCGACATCGACGTCGACTTCTTCAGCCTGCGCAACCTCCGGGCCCGGCGGTAGCCCGATGGCCGGGCAGGGAATCTGGTGGCGGATCGCCTGGCGGAACCTGTGGCGGAACCCGCGGCGGACGCTGATCACCGCAGGAGCCTTGGCCGTTGGCTTCTTTTCGGCCGTCGTCATCGTCGGGATCTCGGACGGCATTACCCGCGAGATGGTACTCAACGGCACCGAGGTGATCACCGGGCAGATCCAGATCCACAGCCGAGGATACCGGCCGGAGCGCAGCATCTACGAGACACTGGGGGGTCGGGAGGGAGTCGAGGTCGCCCGGCTACTGACCGCGGTCTCGGAGGTACCGGGTGTGCGTGGCGCCGCCGCACGGGTGCTCGGAGGAGGGCTTGTCAGCTCTGGAGCGGAAACCGTGGCGGTAGGGCTGATGGGGTTCGACCCGGAGCTCGAGCCTCGTGTGAGCCGCATTCTGACGACGGTGTTCGAGGGCCGACCTCCACGCCGTGGCGCCCGCGAGATCCTGATCGGCTACGAGACGAGGCGGAAGCTCGACGTCGCGCCAGGCGACGAGGTGGTCCTGGTCGCACCGGCCGCTGACGGATCGATGGGAAACGACCTCTTCGTCATCGCCGGCGTATTCCGGACGGGGATCTACGCGCTGGACGGACACCAAGCCCTGGTGCCCATGGGCGCGCTGCAGGAGCTCATGGTCCTCGAGCCATCCAGGGTCCATGAGGTCGCCGTCGCCCTCGTCGACGCATGGGCTGCGACGCGCGTGGCCGCCGAGCTCACGACCGCGCTCACCCCAATGGTCGACTCGATCGTCGCCGAGCCGTGGACCGATTTCCGAGCGGAGCTGCAGGAGTACGCGGCCCTGGCCGATGCGGGCAACACGATCATCGTGTTCATCGTCTTCATCATGGCGATCTTCGGCGTCGCGAATACCTTGCTCATGTCTACGTACGAGAGGCGCAGGGAATTCGCTGTCGTGAGCGCCCTCGGCACCTCGCGCGGCAGCATTGCGCGTACGGTCGTCTTCGAGGGCCTGGTGCTCGGCATACTCGGCCTCACATTCGGCGCGGTGCTCACCTGGCCCACGATGGTGTGGCTGCACAACGATCCGATCGACCTGAGCCGGCTGGTCGGTGACATCACGATGGCCGGCTCGCTGGTACGGCCGGTGATCACCGTCGACTACTCGGTCGACGGGCCCGTGATCAGCGCGGTGGCCCTCTTCGTGACCTCGCTCGTGGCGGCGGTGTTCCCAGCGTATCGAGCGGTCCGAATCCCCCCCGCGGACGCCCTCGCCGGTCGATGAGACACGCGGCCACGCTATCACGGCTCGCGCTTCGCGGGGTCCTGCGAGAGGCTCGCCGGAGTGTGCTCACGGCATCCGCCATGGCGCTCGGGTTGGCTCTGCTCATCGTGTCCCGCGCGATCGCGGACGGTGCGCACGAGGATTGGGTCGAGACAGGCGTCCGGCTGGCCTCAGGTCACCTCGCCATCCAAGCGCCCGGCTTCCAAGAGAGCGGCAGTTTGGACGATCGCCTGACCGGACAGCAGGTGCGTGACGCCCGGGTCGCGCTCGAGTCGATCGAGCCCCGGTCCGAGGTCATGGACGTTGTCAGTCGCTTGTCCGTGAACGGATTGGCTTCCGGCCCGGGCTCGTCGGTGCCGACGCTCATCCTCGGGGTGGAGCCCGAGGCCGAGGGTGCGTTCTCGCGGCTGAGCGAAAACGTCGTCGAGGGGCGCTACCTGGAGTCGGACGACCGGTTGGCCGCATACGTCGGGGTCCGGCTCGTGGAGCGCCTGGGCCTCCGGGTCGGATCGCGCTTCGTGCTCACCGCCCAAAGCTCGGACGGCGAGATCGCCGGGCAGCTGATGCGGGTCACGGGCATCTTCCGCACCGGTATCGACGAGCTCGACGAGGCGCTTGTCCACATTCCCATCGCCACCGCGCGCGAGTGGCTCGTCGCGCCCGATGCCGCGACCACGATCGCGGTCCTGGTGAGCGGAAGCGACCGTGTGGAGCCAGTCGTCGAGCAGCTCAGCGAGCGACTGGCCGGAGCCGGCGTCGAGGTCCTGCCCTGGACGCTGACCGCGCCCGAGCTGGACTCCGCCATTCGCCTCGACGACTACGGAGATTGGACGTTTCACCTGATCCTGTTCGCGATCGTGGCGCTCGCGATCTTGAACGCGGTCCTGATGTCCGTTCTGTACCGCAAGAGGGAGTTCGGCATCCTGCGAGCGCTGGGGCTGAGCGCGGGGGAGACCGGCGCGCTGGTGTTTCTGGAGGGCCTGCTCTTGACCGCCTGCGCGGGGGTGGCCGGCATGATCCTCGGCTTCTCGGTGACGTGGATCTTCTGGCGG
>JAOTVL010000144.1 GCA_029863525.1 Gemmatimonadota bacterium | reverse complement strand
ACCCGAGCCGAGGACAAGCTCACGCTCACCTGGGCACGTCAGCGTCGGCGAGCGGGTGACTTCTCACACAACACGATCTCGTCGTTCGTGGAGGCGATTCCCGAAGAGCTACTGGACTCCCGTAGAACGAAGCGGCTCGGGCTGCTGGTCGATTCCACGCCGCACCGGGGGGATCGACGGCGGGGAGGATATGCCGCCGAGTCGTATGACTTCGATCCCGAACCCGATACCGATGCGGGCATGAACCAGGATCTGCCCCGCTTCGTGAAGGGTGAGCGGGTGGTGCACGAGACGTTCGGCTCCGGCTCGGTGCTCGAGATTTCGGGCTTCGGCCGTGACCTGAAAGTCACCGTCGACTTCGATGAGGCAGGTCGCAAGAAGCTCTTGCTCCGGTACGCGTCGCTCGAAAAGGATTGGCCATGAGCGTCGACCGCGCCGAGGTCGAGCGGATCGCGCGCCTCGCCAAGCTCAGCCTCGACGACGTGGAGGCGGATCGCCTTACCGATGATATGAACCGGATTCTCGAGCACGCCGAACGACTTCGGGCTCTCGAGGCCGACGACCGCGAGGCCCCTGTGGCGCCTGTCGACGCCAGGCGGCCGCCGGCGACCCGATCGCCGCAGGCCGAGTCGCCGGACGCACTCGAGGCTTCGCTGGAGCGGTTCGCGCCCGACGCGCGCGAGGGCTTCTTCGTCGTGCCACCCCCGCCCGGCGTGGGGGCTGGGCCCGGCGAAGCGCGCGAGGTCGAGGGCTGATGCCCGAGACGCTTGCGGGACATGTTGCACGGATCCGGGCGGCGGAGCAGGGAGCCGGGTCGCTGAACGCCTTTCTCTCCCTGGCTGATGCGGAGGGCATGGCTACGGCGTCCGCGGAAGCGGATCCATCGGCCGGGCGACTCGCGGGGATCCCGCTCGCCGTGAAAGACAACCTCGCCACGCTCGAGATGCCGACCACCTGTGGATCGAGACTGCTGGAGGGGTATCGGTCGCCCTTCGAAGCCACCGTCGTCCGCAAGGCGCGAGCGGCCGGCGCGCTGGTCGTCGGGAAGACGAATCTGGACGAGTTCGGCATGGGCTCGTCCACGGAGAACTCCTCCTTCGGGCCGACGCTCAATCCGCACGATCGAAGCCGTGTGCCCGGGGGGAGCTCGGGCGGCTCCGCGGCCGCGGTCGCGGCCGGATACGTACCGATGGCGCTCGGCTCCGATACGGGTGGGTCGGTGCGACAGCCCGCGGCGCTGTGCGGTGTGGTCGGGATCAAGCCGACGTACGGCCGCGTCAGCCGCTACGGATTGGTGGCCTTCGCTTCGTCTCTCGATCAGGTCGGCACCTTCGGTCGCACGGTCGAAGACGCCGCGCGGCTGCTCGAAGTGATCTCCGGGTACGATCCGCGCGACGCGACGTCGGTGGATACGCCGGTGCCCCAGTTCACCGATGGGGTCGGCCGCTCGGTGGAGGGCCTCGTCGTCGGGTTTCCGGAGGAGTACGTCCCGGACGATCTCGACACCTCCATGCGCGACCGGGTCGTCGCGGCCCTCTCCGCGTTGGAAGACGCCGGCGCGTCGGTCCGGCGCATCTCTCTGCCGAGCAGCGATCTCGCGATCCCGTGTTACTACGTGATCGCGCCCGCCGAGGCGTCGAGCAACCTGGCTCGCTATGACGGCGTGCGGTACGGAGTGCGCTGGGCGTCCGATGATATCGAGGGGATGTATCAGGAGACCCGGGCGCACGGCTTCGGGCTCGAGGTGAAGCGGCGCATCATGTTGGGGACCTACGCGCTCTCGGCCGGCTACTATGACCAGTATTACGGGGCCGCCCAGCGGGTGCGGCACCGCATCCGAACGGACCTCGCCTCGGCCTTCGCGGACGGTGTGGACGTTCTCTTCACGCCGACGACGCCCGGTCCAGCGTTCCCACTGGGGGAGCGCGTGGACGACCCGATGCAGATGTACCTCTCCGACGTATTCACCGTGACGGCCAACCTCGCCGGAGTCCCTGCCTTGTCCGTGCCGATCGGGGAAGTCGATGGACTGCCGGTCGGTGGACAGGTCGTGGCACCATGGTGGGAGGAGGGGCGCATGATCACGGTGGCGGCGGTGCTCGAACGGGCTTTTGGGGGAGCGTCGGCGTGACCTGGGAGGTCGTCATCGGAATCGAAGTGCACGTGCAACTGCGCACGGCGCGCAAGCTCTTCTGTGGCGACTCCGTCGTTTTTGGCGATCCCCCCAATACGCACGTGTGTCCCGTCTGTCTCGGGCTCCCCGGTGCCCTACCGACACTCAATCCAGAGGCGGTGGCGCTCGCGCTCCGAACCGCACTCGCACTCGACTGCACGGTACACGAGACCAGCGTGTGGGCACGAAAGAACTATTTCTATCCCGATCTTCCCAAGGGTTACCAGATCACGCAGTTCGAGCAGCCGCTGGCCACCCATGGTCGCGTGGTATTCGATGGTCGTGCACGCGGCTCCGAGGTTCGCATTCGACGGATCCACATGGAGGAGGACGCGGGCAAGTCGATCCACGATCGCTTCCACGCGCTGACCGCCGTCGACCTCAATCGTGCGGGAACACCGCTGGTCGAGATCGTTACCGACCCCGACCTTCGCGACGCGTCGGATGCGCGCGCGTTTCTCACGGCCTTGAAGCACACGCTCGAATACGCGGACGTGAGCGACTGCAACATGGAGGAGGGCAGTCTCAGGGCCGACGCGAACGTCTCCATTCGTCGGCTCGGAGACGAAGCGCTCGGCACCAAGACGGAGATCAAGAACGTCAACTCGTTCTCGGGCATCGAGAAGGCGATCACACTCGAGGTCGAGCGACAGCTCGAGCTCGCGGAGTCGGGGGGGCAAGTTGTCGCGCAGACGCTCTTGTGGGACGACCACAACGAGCGGTTGCGTGCGATGCGCTCGAAGGAGGAAAGCCACGACTATCGCTATTTCCCGGACCCCGATCTCCCCCCGCTGATCGTTCGAAGCGCGGACGTGGAGACGGCCCGCGCTGCGGTGCCTGAACTCCCCCGGGCGCGCGCGACGCGGTTCGGGGAGCAGTACGGCTTGTCCGCTTACGATGCCGGGGTCCTGACGCAAAGCCGTGACGGGGCCGACTACTTCGAGGACGTCGCTCGGGCGACGGGCGAGGCGAAGCAAGCCGCGAATTGGGTCATGGGGCCCGTTCAGGCGCTGATGAACCAGCGAGGTGAGACGACGTCGACCTTTCCCGTCGTTGCGGAGTCTCTCGCGGAGCTCATCCGGATGGTGGACGACGGCAGCATCTCCGACACGGTCGGCAAGCGGGTATTGGAGACCATGGCGACCGACGGACGGTCGGCTCCGGAAGTGGTGGCGACGGAAGGGCTAGAGCAGGTGCGTGATGACGACGCGCTCGCGGCGTGGATCGACGAAGTGGTGGAAGACTTCCCGGAGGAGATCTCCCGCTGTCGGTCGGGTGAGACGCGCCTGGTCGGCTTCCTGGTGGGTCAGGTCATGCGCCGATCGGGAGGCGCCGCCGACCCCCGTCGTGTCAACGAGCTCCTGCGAGAGCGCCTCCACCCCTAGCTGCTCCCAGACGTCCGGCTATTCCTCCGCGAATGCAGGGAGCGTGCGCCCGGCGGCGATCTCTGAACTGATCCCGGACGCGAACTGCGGGTCTTCGATCTGGGGCCAGAAGAGGAGTGGTTCGGAGGGCAGCTGGAAAAATGCGTCGGCCATCTCCGCCAGAACCTCCGGATGGTCGGCGCTACGATCCGACATGGCCCGCCGTCGAACCTTCTTCGCGAGCTTGAGGTTGAGGTCGCCGACCGGATCGAGATGCCCGGCTCGCGACGCCTCTCGGCCGCGCAGGTATCCCACGACGTACTCGAACGCGTGCTCGAAATAGCGGTCGACCGTCGGATTGGGGAGATCGTACCTCGAGTTGGCCAGTACTTGTCCGAACACCCGCTGCCACCGCTCGTGGCCCTGGAACCGGATCATGCCACGAAAGATCCTCCGGTTCGTGTTGAAGCTGAACACGGTGCGACTCAGCACGTCGTCGAAGAGCTCGTCCGCTTCGGAATGGTCGTGGTCCATCACGATGTGACGTGCCAGCGCGAGGAACTCCTCGCCCACGTGCATGTCCATCCGATGTTCCCAGTACGTGTGGCCGATCGCCTGGGTGGTGCTCGTAAGGAGGAGCTGTCGGGGCACGAAGATGTTGTGCGCGATCGTGTCCGCTGCGAGATGCGCCAGGTATCCGTAGCCCACGGCTTGGAGGGGCTCCGATTCCGCGCTCGAGAGGATTTCCTCGCCGATCTCCCAGTTGTGGCAGTGGCGTCCTTCAGGAACATACTTCTTCGCGAAAGAGATATCGGCGGCCACCGAACCGTAGAGGAAGTGCAGCGGGTAGCGCTCGAGGACGGCACGAATGGCCGGTGGGACGAGGTAGAGTGAGCCGAGCACCGCCTCGCCCAGCGCCACGTGGGTCGCGGGACCCCAAGCGGCGACGGGTTCGGGCGCAACGATGAGCCACCCGATCGCGACGAGCAGCGACCCGATCACGTCTGGCGCACCCGGTCTTCAGTCCTTTCGGCCGGAGACCGACGACGCCTCATCGTCCGGCTCTGTCGATTCTTCGCTGCCCCCCGACGCGTGAGGTTCCGAGCGTTGGACGATGCCCGGGCCGTCGTCTCGCGGGGTGGCTGCAACTCCGTCCGCCGTTTGGATCGCCTCGTCGACCTCGTCGCGTGCTCGATCTCCCTCGACCCCGGCGTCGCGTCGCAGGCGCCCTGCCTGCCGCCGGTCCGACGAGCCCGCGATCGCGCGCGCCCCCTCCCGAATTCCCCGGGCCGTGGACGCCGTGTCCAGGAACAGGTCCTCCGCTTCTCCTTGAACGACCTCCATGAGGGCGTTGAATTCCTCGATCCGCTCTTCCATTCGGTCCGACGCGAGCTGCAGCCGGTCGCTCAGGGCTCGGATCGACGAGTTGAGCTTGTCGACGTCCGTCCGAAGGGCCTGCGTGATGAACTCGACGTTGTCCGAGATGGACCGCGCGCGGTCGGAGACGGGGCCGAAGCTCTGGCGTGCGGAGCGCCGCATCTCGACGAGGATCCGATTCACGCGCACGAAGAGAATCCCCGACATGATCGCGACGGACACGATCGCCAACGCGATCACGATCGTGGAAACCGCGACGGCGCCAGCGAGGGACGAGCTCACTTGTGTCGCCTGAGGCGACATCGCTGGTGTGAAGAGCATGCCTCAATGTAAATCGACCGACCCCGATCCGTCTCCGGCATGCATCGTGCATTCAAGCCCGAGCAGAATGGGGGACGTGGTGGTGGCTCGTTCCCGAGCGGATTCTCGAGACGACGAGGGGCGGAGATGGGCCGGTTGCTGGTGTCCGACGAAGCGCGGTATGTTGGGCCGCCCATGACCGGGCCGGTGGACCACCCCGAGCGTCTACGGTCCACCTCTTTCTCACCCCGCTTCCCGGATGCAATGGGGACTTTTCTGGTAGAGGGCGGACACCGGCTCGAGGGTCGAATTCGCCCAGCTGGCAACAAGAACGCCGCGTTGCCGTGCCTCGCGGCCGCCGTTCTGACCGCCGAGCCCGTCTCCTACGAGAACGTGCCGCGTATCCGTGACGTTCTGACCTTCCTCGAGATCGTGCGGTCGCTCGGCGCCGACGTCACGTGGGAGGGCCCCAACGAGGTCACGATCGACGCGAGCGGCGTGGTCACCGACTCGATCGACGCGGGTCTCGCGGGTCGAATTCGAGCGTCCGTACTGCTGGCGGGGCCTCTTCTGGCCCGGTTCGGTCACGTCCAGCTCCCACCGCCCGGCGGCGACGTCATCGGGCGTCGGCGCATGGACACGCACTTCCTGGCCTTCGAAGCGCTCGGCGCCGAGCTGTCGTTGAATGGCGGTTTCTCCATCACGGCGAGTCGACTCGAGGGCACCCGCTTCTTCCTCGACGAGCCGTCGGTGACCGCCACGGAGAACGCGGTCATGGCCGCGGTTCGCGCCGTGGGAGTCACCACGATCCGCAACGCCGCGGCCGAGCCTCACGTGCAAGACCTGTGTAACCTCCTGAATACCATGGGGGCGCGCATCTCGGGCATCGGGACCCATGTGCTCACGATCGAGGGTGTCGAGAAGCTGGGCGGCGCCCGATTCAGGATCGGCGCCGACCACATCGAGACGGGGTCGTTCATCGGGCTCGCCGCCGTGACCGGAAGCGACCTCACGATCGAGGGGGCGCCGGTCGAGCACCTAGACGCCACGCTCATCGGCTTTCGGCGCCTCGGGATCGAGTGCACCGTGGATGGCGAGGACGTGCACGTTCGCGGCTCTGGGGAGCATCATGTGCGCAGCGACGCATTCGGGGCGGTACCGAAGATCGACGATGGGCCATGGCCGGCCTTCCCGGCCGATCTCACGTCGATCGCTCTCGTGGCGGCGACGCAGTGCCACGGCACGGTCCTCATCCACGAGAAGATGTTCGAGTCGAGGATGTTCTTCACCGACAAGCTCGTGGGTCTCGGCGCCTCGATCATTCTGTGTGATCCGCATCGAGCGGTCGTCGTAGGGCCGAGTCCACTCCGAGGTGGGGTGGTAGAGAGCCCCGACATAAGGGCAGGAATGGCGTTGTTGATCGCGGCGCTCGGAGCCGAAGGAACCAGCGAGATTCACAATATCCGGCAGATCGAGCGCGGCTACGAGCGCATCGATGAGCGCCTCGCCGGACTCGGAGCCAAGATCACGCGCAGCGCCAAGGAGGACTCATGAAAGAGGAACAGACCGACGGGCCAGCCGCGGGGTCCGGGCCGGATGCGGAGGGCCAGGCGAAGTCGCGCCGGGGCCGCATGAGCGACGGGATCCGGCAGGGGATCGGCGTGCTGTCAGCGTTCAAGGATGCCCTCGAGGAGACCATTCAAGAGGCTCGAGACCGAGGGGATCTCTCGACTGACCGCGCCAAGGAAGTCATGAAGGAAGCCCTCGACCGGGCACAGAGCGCGGCCGAGGACGCGAAGGAGAAGTTGGATTTCGCGCGGCAGGCGGAGGTGGATGGTCTGAACGACACGGTCGTGACCCTGAAGGCGTCGTTAGACGCGCTCCGGCAACGTGTTCGCACGCTGGAGGAGGCGGTATACGGCTCGGAACACGACCAGGAGGCGGACCAGCGCGACGCCTAGAGGCAGGACGCGGCGGAAGAGGAGGCCCGGGGCGCGGGGTTGAGTGCCGCCCGGGCCTCTTCTATATTTTGCGACCGAAATAGCTGCGAAGCGCGGCGGTTTTGCGAAGTGGGGGAGTAGGTCGCCCCCGCTTTTTTGTTCGGTGTGGGTCGGGGTTCGTCGCCTCTGGCGGCGTACCCCTCATTGTTGATTGGAGGGTTCGACATGCGGGCCGTTCCGGAAATCGATCGCGAGGTGGAGCGCAGGATCGAGGAGCTGGGATACGAGCTCGTAGAGATCAAGTGGGGGGGGAGCGGCCGGCGCCCGATGCTCAAGGTGCGCATCGACAAGCCGAGCGCGATCCCGGGTGAAGGGGTCACGGTCGATGAGTGCGCTGCCGTGAGCCGTGCCCTCGAGCCGTGGCTCGACGAGCGTGGGGAGATCCCGGAGCGATACGTGCTCGAGGTCTCGTCACCAGGGGTCGATCGACCCCTGATACGGTCGCGGGACTTCGAGAGGTTTCGGGGAGAGCGGGTCGCGGTGATGGGCGCCGAAGTCTTGGTCGAAAAGGCGACTCGGCTGGAAGGGGAGTTGCTGGGTCTGGCGGACGAGGGCACCGAGGAGGAAGCGGTGATGCTGCGGCTGCCGGATGGTGAAGAGGTTCGGATTCCGCGGTCAGAGATCCGGAGAGCGCACCTCGTGTTCACGTGGAAGTGAGGAGATAGAGATGGCGAACGCGGCCCAGATCGTCGCGGCGTTTCGTGACGTCGCTGCGACGAAGAGCCTGTCGGACGACGAAATGGCGGATCTCGTGAGGGACGGCATTCATGCCGGCCTGGCACGGATCTATGGCCCTACCGTCCAGGCCGAGATCGATATTGACGAGGACACGGGGGACTTCGATATCGTGGTCCTTCGTCGCGTCGTGGAGGACGTCGAGGATGACGCCACCGAGATTTCCCTCGAAGAAGCTCGATGGGACGACGAGACTTTCGAG
>JAOTVL010000028.1 GCA_029863525.1 Gemmatimonadota bacterium | reverse complement strand
AACCGGGCATCTTGCGCCCCCCGCCGAACTCGATGTGATAACCGCGAGCGAAGTCGAGTGCGCCCCCGGCCTGTTCCTGATACAGCCACCAGGGCATGTAGACATGCATGGCCGACGCGCCATCGGCGTTGTGCGGGGGCATATTCTCCAACGCGGGGATCTGTCCGCCCACGCCTGCGCCGACCGTGTCCATCACGTATTTGCCGACGAGCCCACTCCCGTTCCCCAGCCCGTCGGGAAACTGGCTGCTCTTCGAGTTGAGCATGATACGCGCCGATTCGCATGCACTCGCGGCAAGGATGACCACGCGGGCGCTCGCGTGCTCGTCGAGTCTTGTGCGCTTATCGACGTAGTGGACCCCCGTCGCCCGCCCCGAGGAGTCGACGGTGACCTCGCGAACCATGGCATCCGTCCGAATCTCCAGGTTCCCCGTGGCCAGTGCCGGAGGCAGCAGCACCGTAGGAGACTGGAAGTTCGCCTTGATCGAGCAGCCGCGACCGCACGGTGTGGCGAAGAAGCATGCGGCCCGGGATCGCATGGAGTCCGCCGTAACCCGCCGAGCGAGGTCGTTGTTTGGCCACAGGGCTCGAGACAAACGATCCGCGTCCTGGCGCTGCGTCATGATGGCGAGGTGCGCCGGCACGACGGGAATGTCGAGATCGTCGCCGCAGACCTTCTGGGTGAGTAGCTCCTCCGCCCGGGGCGCCGGCGGCGGCTGGAGCACACCCGGAGACGAATCCGGCGTGTTTTCGAGGCCCTCGGTGGAGCCGTACACGCCGATCAACATCTCGGTCTTGTCGTAGTACGGTTCGACGTCCTCGTACGACATCGGCCAATCGAAGCCGAGTCCATCCCTCGAGCGTGGCTTGTAGTCATACGGCCCCATGCGGAGGGAAATCCGACCCCAGTGGTTCGTGCGCCCACCCAACATCCGAGCCCGCCACCACATGAAGTCCGTTCCCTCGGCGCTCGAGTACGGTTCACCCGGCACCTGCCACCCACCGTCGACGGTCGCGTCGTAGAAGCCGAATGGCTTCTCTGCGGTGCCCGCCCCTCGAAGCGGCGCATCCCGAGGCAGCTGGAACATCGGCGTCTCGGTGACCGGGTCGTAGTCACGCCCCGCCTCGAGCATGAGGACGCGCACCCCGTGGCACGCGAGGACGTACGCGCACATCCCTCCGGCGGCGCCAGATCCGACGATGATGACGTCGTACTCCTGCGCGGTCTGCGCGCTCACGAGGCCACCCCGATCGACCGCAGATACCGAAAGCTCCGCCCGACGCTACGGATCCCACGTCCCGGCTGGTCGTGCTCGACGAAGGCGTGCATCAAACCGCGCTGTTCTGCCGCCGCGAGTACGGCCGAGAAATCGATGACACCGTCCCCCACGTCGACCATTTCGCCCGTGGCGGTGCGGTCTTTCACGTGCACGCTGGTCACGCGCCCGGCCCGTCGATCGAGCAGCGATAGCGGGTCTCCGCCACCATGCACCGTCCAAAAGATGTCCATCTGCCAGTCGACGAGGTCCGGCTCGGTGCGGTCGAGAAGCAGCTCGATCGGCACGGTGCCATCCGCCATCGGGCGCAGCTCCCAGTCATGGTTGTGATAGCCGAAGCGAAGGCCCGCACTTCGTGCCGCGGCCCCGGCTCGATTGAAGTCGTCGGCGACGCGCCTCAACCCGTCGGAGGAACGCTCCGCCCCAGGTAGCGAGGGCACCACGACCAACCGCTGCCCGAGCTCCTGAGCCCCCTCGAGTGTTCGATCGAAATCGTCCCGGATGAGCTGCACTCCGTAATGGCTCGATGCGGCACGAAGGCCCACTCCGTCGAGCTTGGCCCGCAGAGCGGCGGGGGTGAGTCCGTGGAGCTGGAAGAGCTCCACCTCCCGATACCCGACCTGGGCCACCGCGGCCAAGGTGCCGTCGAGATCCTCGGCGATCGCATCCCTGAGGGTGTACAGCTGGACCCCGAGCCCGTCGAGCTCGCGTCCCGTCGGGGGCCGTGCGGGGCTCGGCCTGGTGAAACGGAGGCTTACCCCGGGACGGCTCACCGCCGCAGCCACGAGAGGAAGGGCACCCAAGAAGCCGCGTCGGTCGATCATCCGATCTCCCGGATCTTGATGTTGCGGTACCAGACTGGATCTCCGTGGTCCTGGAGTCCGACGTGCCCGGCGTCGGCCCGTCCATAAGCGGGCCACTGCGAGAACTTGCTCGCCGCCACCCGGGCCTCCCAGTCGGGGCTGCCGAGCTCGTACTCCACGATTCTTGTCCCGTTGAGCCAGTGCTCGACGTGGTTCCCTTCGACGACGATGCGAGCCTGGTTCCATTCCCCGACCGCGCGCACGACGCCGCGGGGAGCGGGATGCAAACCGTAGTTGGCCCCGGCGCTCGTCAACGGGTCCTGCCCGTCTCGGTGCCGCTCGTCGTCGAGCACCTGGTACTCAGGCGCGCTATGGTAGACCCACTCTTCGCCTTCGGCGGCCCGGTAGAAAACGCCGCTGTTCCCGCCTGCGTCGAGTCGCCATTCGAGCGCAAGCTCGAAGTCGCTGAAGCTGCGATCCGTGATGATGTCGCCCCCCTCCCCGGTGCGGGCGAGCATGCCGTCCACGACCGACCAACCTCCCGGCAGATCCCCGCGGTTGTAGCCACGCCACCCCTCCAGCGTCCGGCCGTCGAAGAGCAGCTCCCACCCCGCGGCGCGCTCGGCAGCGGTGAGCGTGTTCATCTCTTGCCCGTCCGCGGCCATGGTCGTTTCCTCGACCGCCTGCCCACTCGCGGCTTCCGCGTTCGATCCAGATCCTCCGCACGCCAGTAAAACGGTGGCCGTGACGGTGAGGCTGATCGCGGTCGCGGACCTCATAGCGACCACCCGTCCCGGTACTCTCGGGTCAGGAACCGATTCGCCCTGACAGAGTTCATGACGCGCATGTTACTCGCGTCGTAGCGCATCTTGAATCCTTGTCCGGCGCGGAGCGCGACGAGTCCGAGGAGCATCACCTCGGTCAGCGGCGCTGCGTAGGAGAACGGACAGGTCGCGTCGGCCTCGCCCTTACACGCCATGGCCCAGTTCATCTCGTGACTCTCCTCGACGCGAGGCCAAGTCGGCGCTACCGCGGCCGCTTCCTCGAAGAGGTCCGCCGGATAGAGCTGCGGATTGCGGCCGTACGTCTCGTGCGTCAACAGGCCGCGCTCACCGACGAAGATCACGCCGCCCGTGCGATCGAACTCCACCCCGTCAGGGAGTTGTTCGGGACGCTTCGGCATGAGTCCACCGTCGTACCAATGCAGGTCGACCGGGGGCAGTAGGCCGCGTCGCGGAAACTCGTAGTGCACCTTGGTCGCGACGGGGTACGAAACCGGATCATCGGCATCTCCGCCCCACGGCGTGGACGTGGCTTCAATGGTGTCCGGGTATCCCAAGTCGAGCGCCCAATAAGGGTGATCGATGAGGTGGGCACCCATGTCGCCGAGCGCCCCGACACCGAAGTCGACCCATCCGCGCCAGTGGAAGGGATGGTAGATCGGGTGGTACGGGATCTCGCGGGCGCAGGGACCGAGGTAGGAGTCCCAATCGAGATCCGCGGGCGGCGAGAAGTCGGCGTATAGGGCCGCCGCCTCCAGCTCGTTCACCGACCCGGGCCACCAGCCTCGATCGGGCGACGTCAGCGGCTCCGACTCGACATCCATCGGCATAGGCCTCGGCAAGCCCTGCTTCCAGATCGGGCGATCGGTCCAGACGTGGACTTCGCGGACCGAACCGATGACGCCCGCCCGCACCCACTCGTTGATCAGCCGGGCTTCATCCGACGAGTGCCCCTGATTGCCCATCTGGGTCACGACCCCCGTTTCGGTGGCCAGCTTGTCGAGCGCCCTCGCCTCATGCACCGAATACGTAAGCGGCTTCTGCACGTAGACGTGCTTGCCGGCCTTCATCGCCGCGGCAGCGATGGCGGCGTGGGTATGGTCCGGCGTCGCGATCAGCACCGCGTCGATGTCGGTCTGCTGCTCGAGCATGGCGTCCCATCGGGTGTATTTCGCCGCTCGCTCGTACTGCTCGGCCCACCGATGCCCCTTCTCGCGGGGCTTCCCGTCACCGTCGGTCATTCGCTCTTCGACCTTCCGGGCGACCAGACGGTGATCGAGGTCACAAACCGCGACGATGTTCTCGCTCCCCAACTCCTGCGCGTTTTCACCGCCCATGCCTCCCGCACCGATGATCGCCACATTGAGCGTATCGCTGGGCGCCTGGTAGCCACTGCCGCCAAGAACGTGCCTCGGCACAATCATGCCTCCGAGCGCGAGCTTCGAAGACGTGGATACGAAATCGCGGCGTGATACGTCGTCCGGCACGTGGCACCGTCCTGATGAAGGGAGCGATCGGGACAACTTAGGCGAGCCGCCGGGTTTGGCTACGATTCGCCCCGGTTTTATCGTCCGCACTCCCGCGCCATCCTTCTCTTCCTCGCGTCGAGCCCCGCCGTGAGCGACACCGAATTCGACTACCTGACCGAAGCGGAGGCCGCCCGTCTCTGGCAGCGGGCAGCACAGCTCCAGGCCGAGGCTGCACAGCGGGCGGAGGCGGCCGAACGCGAGGGGGCGCCCTCGACGGCCGTCGTGCGTACCGACGGATACAGCCTCGAGCACGTTCGGACAGCGGCCGTCGAGGCCGGGATCGGCGCAGAATACCTCGACGCAGCGCTCGCGGACCTGGCCGTCGCCCGAAGCATACCCTCCTCGTGGTGGCGCCCGCTGGCGGACCGATTCCTCGACCATCCCGCCGAGGCGATCACCGTGAGTCGCGTCATCGAGGCACCGGTCCAGAAGGTCTTCGATGCGATGCAGGATGTGTTCCCGCGCGAGCCGTATCGGCTGTCGTTGGCTGAACGACGGGGCGACCCGCTGGACGGCGGGACCCTCGTGTTCACGATCGAGGGCGCGTCCATGGTGGCGACCGAGGGTTTCACGGGTCAGGTCAGCGCGGCCGATCTCCGACAGGTCCTCGCGACGGTTCGCCCCGTCCCCGGCACCTCCGAGGCGTGTGAGTTGACGCTGCGGGGGCCCGTCGCTTGGGCCTTCGGCATCAATACGGCATTCGGAGCGGTGATGGTCGGGGTCTCGGGCGGAGTCGGATTCGGACTCGGCTGGGTCATCGGTGGAGCCTTGGCGACCGCCCTGCTGGCAGCCGGCGCCGCGGTCCCGATCGCGGCCGCGGCCTCGGCGGCAACGGCCGCGGGTGGCGCCGGCGCCGGAATGCTCGGGAGCGTCTCGGGCTTTCGACGACTCTACGACTACTCGATCGGGAAAGGACGAAAGGGCCTCGAGAGCGTGCTGTCGGCAGTGGCGATGGAGGCCCAAGGAGGATGGGGCATAGGCAAGGGTCAGTCACTCGAGCCGTGAGACTTCCCCATCGTCGAGAACCCTAGTGGTCGGTACGCCGGACAGCTTCCGGACGCGCTCGTGGCCGCGAATACCACCGCGACGAGACCCAGCCCGATGGCGACGACGCCGGTGATCACTCCGGTCACGTACAGGATCACGATTCCGACGGCCACGAGGGCCCGGACGACCCTGTCGATCGTTCCCATGTTCTTCATCGGTGTCTCCTAATGAGGGCTCGAGACCCCGCGCGAACGGGGTCCGCGTATCGATTGGAAGCTGCACCGGGCCGGGCAAGCCGGGAGTCGGGACTTTCCCGTCCGCGCATGTAGTCGCTGGTCCGCCACGGGCTCAATCCAACACGGTCCTCAACACCCGATCGAGCCGCGCGAGTCGTGATCCCTCGTCGGTCAGCTCGAGGAGCCGCTGGTGCCACCGTGGATCCACCTGGATGGTCTGCGCGAGCAGATAGGAGATCTCCTGGTCCGCTTCCAGTTCTGGAAGCTCGTCCGGCCGCTCGCTGAGCGAAGCGACGACCTCGTGGAAGAGCCTAATCGACTCCTTACGGCGAAGCGCGAGCTCTTCGCCCCGCATGAGGGTCGTGTCGGGCAGAGCTGAGACGAGCGCCTGGAAGTATGCCGTGTCCGATTCGATGCCGTCTTCGATCCGGAATCGCTCGACTCCTTCGACCACGATGAGGGAACGACCGTCCTCGAGCGGTTGATGCTCGCGGATCTCGCCAACGCACCCGATCCGACCGACCTCGCTCAGAAAAGGGCCCTGTTCGTCCCAGTCGTGGTAGACCATGCCGAATCGACGATTCCCACTCAGGCAATGCTCCACCATGTCCCGGTATCGCTCCTCGAAGATATGCAGGGGCATCAACGCACCCGGCAGGAGTACGGTGGTGAGGGGGAACAAGGGCAGCCGGTACCGAAGCTCGGGCACACGCATGCCGTCAGGGTCTCACCCGCGAAATCTCGACAGGCGCACGGGAAAGGACATTATCTCCTCGTCAGAACCGAAGCAGCATGGCGGACCAATGAAAGCCCGCGCCGAAGGCGCAGAGGAGCACGAGGTCCCCGATCGAGATCCGACCCTTCTCCCTCGCCTCCCAGAGCGCGAGCGGCACGGAGGCAGATCCGGTGTTGCCGTACTCCTGGACGTTGATGTAGACCTTTTCCGCTGGAACCCCGAGACGGTTTCCGACCGCGTTCAGGATGCGGAGGTTCGCCTGGTGGGGAACGACGAGATCGACGTCGTCGATGGTGAGGCCTGCCTCCTCCAGCACCTGAAGAGAGCACTCGGTCATGTGTGACACCGCCTCCCGGAACACCTCGCGGCCGTGCATCACGAGATCCTTGTGCAGCCCCTTCGCCGCGATCTCTTCGCTGAAGGGGAGCCTCGTGCCTCCCGCCTCGAGGGCGAGGATGTCGCTCTTGCTTCCGTCGGTCCCCGCCAGCGTCCCGACGATCTCGACCACGTCCTCACCGCGTCCCACGACGGCGGCACCGGCGGCGTCACCGAAGAGCACGCACGTGTTCCGGTCGTGCCAATTGAGGAGGCGAGTCAGCAGCTCCACACCGACCACGAGTACCCGACCGTCGTTCGCGATCACTCTCGACCGAGCGACGTCGAGCGCCAGCACGAATCCCGCACAGCCGCTGCCTGCCAAGTCGTAACACGGAACCTGCCCGACTCCGAGCCGATCTTGGAGGAATGCCGCCGTGTCCGGCAGGAACACCTCCGGAGTGTCGGTGGCGACGATGATCTCGTCGATGTCGGCAGGAGATACATCGGCGTCCGCCATTGCACTACGCGCGGCCTCGACCGCCAGGTCCACGGTCGTTTGGTCTTCCGCGGCGATGCGGCGGCGCTCGATCCCGGTCCGGGAGACGATCCATTCGTGCGACGTATCGACGTATTCCGCCCACTCGTCATTCGTCATGACGCGCTCGGGCACATACGCCCCGAGGCCGAGGAGCCCCACCTTCGTCATTGGATGATTGCCCTCCGCGGCACCCGTGGAGTCGACTTCGACACCCCCTGTCTGCCCGGAAAAGGTATTCTATTTTGAATGGGTCGTTCTTCTACACCATGCCGGAGTCCCATTGCAGCCGCAGATCCTCGTCGTCTCCGATCCACCACACGGTGCCGTCGATCACGCGACGATCGCGGCCACCCTGGGACTCGAACTCGAAAACACCAAGCTCAAGGTCGCCTTCGCGGCACCCGAAGTCCTCGCGGTCTCCGGACCGCAGGCTGCGCACGACGTCGCCAAGGCGCTCCAGACTGCAGGGATGCACGTCCGTGTCGTGCCAGGGAGCGACCTGGCCGACCTTCCGTGGCCTCGTCTCTGCTCCTCGGTGGACTTCGCGGACTCGGCGCTCCGGGTCCGCATCGGCGGAGATGACATCGACGTCCCGTATTCGGCGTCGGTGTGGGGCGTGTCATGCCTGCCACCGACCGGATTCTCGGCCGAGGCCTCGGTGAGTCTCGACGAGGCTCGCGCGTCCGGCCCGGGAGCCGTGGTTGCCGAGGCGCTGGAGTGGACGCCCCATCTCGACCTGTTCGCGGAGTGGGGCGGATCACTACATCGACTCACGATCACCGACGACCCGCCACACGTCGTCGAGGAAGTGGAACGCCTCTTCCACCGCGTCACGATCGATCGTCGAATGGAGAACGTTAGGCCGCGACGGCGGTTCGTCGCGGGCGAGGCGGGCTTCGACATCGACCTCAGAAAGGCCTTCTCGTTCGGGACGCTGCTCCTGCGTCAGGTCCTGCAGTCCATCTCAGAGGAGCTCAGGGACCTCCCCCAGTACGAGTACGCCGCCCGGCTCTCCTACGCGACGCGCCCTCGGTAGCGGCCATGCCAGCCACCCGGCGGCTTTGCTCGATGTTGTTCCTCCTGGGGCTCCCCGTCGCGTCGCCGAAGGTCTGCGCCCAGATCGCGAGTCAATCGCCGGACTCGCTCGGTATCTACGACTCCGCCCGTCACCGTTTCCGAGTCACCACGGTCGTCGATGACCTCGAGTACCCGTGGTCCATGGCGTGGCTCCCGTCCGGAGAGATGTTGGTGGTCGAGCGGCCGGGTCGCGTGCGTGTCGTACGCGACGGCCGCTCCTCGACCCCGAGCCCATTGCAGGATTTCCGACGCCCTATCGGACACGCGGCCAGGGCGGCTTCATGGACGTGCTCCCACATCCGGACTTCGCGGACAACCGGCTCCTCTACTTGAGCTATGGACAACCGAATGCAGATGGCTCGCAAGGTGCGACGGCCATCGTCCGAGGACGGATCGAAGGCAACCGGGTCATGGACCTCGAGGAGATCTTCGTAGCCGACGCCTGGCACCCCAACAACAACCACTTCTCGGGTCGGATGGCGTTCGACGCCGAGGGGTACCTCTACCTCGCGGTAGGTGACCGCCAGGCGTCGCCGGGCCTTCTCGGCGATCACCCCGCGCAGGATCCCTCGAATCACGTGGGCGCCATCGTCCGGCTCCACGACGACGGGCGCGTCCCCGCAGACAATCCGTTCATCGGCCACCCGTCGGCGCGTCCGGAGGTTTGGAGCTTCGGGCACCGGAACATGCAGGGACTCGCGACCGATCCGCTCACGGGCCGAGTCTGGTCGAACGAGCACGGTCCACGGGGGGGCGACGAGCTGAACCTGATCTTGCCGGGACTCAACTACGGCTGGCCGATCGCTTCCCACGGCATCAATTACGATGGCACGGTGATCACCCCCGACACCGAGCGCCCGTGGCTGGAGGGGCCGAGATTCGTATGGACCCCCTCGATCGGCGTGTCCGGAATGGCGATCTACAGGGGCAGTCGTTTCCCTTGGTGGAACGGAAGCGCGTTCGTTGCGGGCCTCGCGGGCGAACGACTGGTCCGGGTCATCCTCGCCGACACGGACGCGGTGGGAGAAGAAGTCCTACTCCATGGACAGCTCGGGCGGATCCGCGACGTGCGGGCGGGTCCGGACGGTCTCCTGTACCTCGCGATCGAAGACCAGAACGGTGGTCCCATGCCGATCGTGCGCCTGGAGCCGGTCGGGGGGGGCGATGTCCGGCCACCCCCTTCTCCTCAGACCTAGTCCGGCGGTCGTATCGTCACCTTGGCGTGTCCTGTTTCGACCGGCCACCGGGGCGTGACCGATTCCCCCTGTTCGATCTCCTCGAACCCCTCCGGGCACTTCGACACGGTAATGATCGGGTAGCGCCATATTTCTGTCTCGGGCTCCAGCTCGAGGTCCACCGGAGTGCCCAAGGAAAGCTCCGGCGCGAACACGCTCCCGCCCGGAAACGCTGCGACGTCCCAGTTCCACATGAGCGTAAGCACACCATCGTCACGGAGGGAGATCACCTTCTGGACCCGCGGGGCTGCGTCGTCGTTTCCGGGAAGCGGCTCGAACCGCCACATGAGACTCGACCACCTGGACTCGTCTGTCACCCGGTCCGGGTGATCTGCTCGGGCCGTGCCGGCGACCCACACCGCAACATACTCTCCATTCCGGTAGTCATCGGGAGAGACGTCGGCGTCGAGCACGCGGTCACACACCAACGTCCTGACCTCTTTGTCGACGGCCGGCAGCCGCGTGAGCGTGGAGGCCTCCTCGATGTCGTGGATCGAAGCGGCGGCGTCCGCCCCTCCGCCTTCCGCATCGAGGCCAAGACGTGCCCCGCGGTCGACGGCCTCGACGTGATAGGCCTCGGTTCGGCGGGTGAGTACGTCCACCAGATCGATGCCCCGCTCGAGCCAAATCAGATCCGACACGGTCCCGCCCCGTGCCGGATCGATCCAAGCCGACACCTTCGAGCTGTGGGCCCACCACCCGAGCCGGCCCGTCGCCGACACGTCCTCGGCCGACCACGTCAGCCGCTTGCCTACACGGAGCTTCCGCTCTGCAATCGCCATCTGACGTCGCACGCCCTCGCGCAGGTGCTTCATGTAGAGCCCACCGAAAACGCCGTGCCAATACGCATCGTTACACTGAGCGCGGCCGACCGCTCGACGCGCGTCCGGGGGGTCTCCGAGTTCCCGGCAGAGCTCCGACAGGGTGGCCGCCCGTTTGTGCATGCGATTAGCCTCCTCGTAGCGAGTGAGGAAGCCCTTCCAGTGTCCGCCCAGGGCCCAGCTCTCCATCTCGGGATACGAGCCGCTCGGTAGGTAGACGGGTCCGGAAGCGGCGACCTCGGAGCGCGCCCGCGCGGGCGTCACCAGCCGGACCACCCCCTCCGCGCGCAGCCGATCCATGCGCTCCCCGAAGTCCGCGAGCCACCCCCTGTCGTAGAGCCATTCCCGCGTCTTCGGCCATCCACCGAACTTCTCTCCGTCGTCGCCGATGAGCGCCAGACGGTCCCCGGCTTCGCAGCGGCGACGAAGGTCCGCCTCGATCTCTTCCGCGGGTCGAAACGGGATGAGGTAGCGGAGCCTCTCGTCGATCGGGAGTAGATCGAGTTGCCGGCCGTCTGACTCGGTCCGAAGCGGCGTCCTCAGCGATTCCTCCGGGACGCCCGCGCGCCGCGCCAAATGGTCGTCGACGAGCGTGTACTCCAGCCCGGCGTCTACCAGGTCCCGGGGAAGGTCCGGTTCCCAGACACGCTCCGTCAGCCATGCACCAGTCGGGGTAACTCCGAAGCGAGACTCCAGCTCCTCCCGCATCCAGCCCAGCTGCGTCGCACGGTCCTCACGGGAGAGAGCCGCGAGAATCGGCTCATACCATCCACCCGACAACAGCTCGATCTTGCGGTCATCCGCCAGCTGTCCAACCCGGTCATGGAATTCCGCGTCGTGGTCGCCGAGCCACTCGATCAGCGACCCCGACGCGTGCAGGCCGATGGGCCACAGCTCGCGATCGGCGAGGAAGTCGAAGAAGGGTCGATAAACGTCGACCGCATGGTCGCGAAAGACGTGGTCGAAATTGCCCACCGGCTGGTGGATGTGGAGCACGAAGCTGAAGCGGAGGCTGCTCAAAGAGCCTCCCCCCCGGCGCGCTCCATGCCGAGGGCAGCGCCAGCGCTCCGTCGAGCCTCCGCGTCGCGCCGATAGACGTCCGCCGCCGATCCGATCTCGGGTCTGTTGCTCACCGCCTCCTCCAGCCGTTTCAGGAAGCCGGTCTCCAGGCGGAGCCCATCGGCACCGGCAAGCTCGATGGCGCGCGCCGCGTAGGAGAGAACCTGCCTCGGCTCCAGCCCCCCGACGTCGTCGAAGAACCAGGCACACGAGGTGAAGAGGCGCAGCGCGTTGCGCTCCATTTCGAGGAGCGCCCCACGACGCCCCCTCGGCGCATGCCCCGTGCCGACCACGGCGCCATAGGCGTCGCGGGCAGCCCAGGGATCATCGAAGTGCCCGGCGCCCTCACGCTCGAAGACTTCGTGGAGACCATCCGCCAGCCACTCGAGCGCGCTCCGAAGCGGACCTCTCCACGCTTGGGACGTTTCGGATGACGAGTCCGCCCTGCAGCCACAGTCGGCCCGCCACCGTTCGACGCCGTGGGCGCAGCTCCACGCGCTCGGTTCGACGAGCCGAACCTCGTGGCTGACACCTTCGCGCGCCAGGAACGACGCATAGTTCTCCAGGCGCACTCGTGGGTGGGCCTGCACCTCTACGACAGCGCTCGCGAGTCCCATCTCCCCGAACTTGTGATGATGGCCGAAAGTCTCTCCGTCCGTCGCCATCGAACGGAGTTTGGGCGCGTCCTCGTCTCCGATCATCAGGTTCGCCCAGGCGACCCCGTCTTCCAGGAGATCCCCGAACGCCACGCCGTGCGAGAGCGCACCGTCGTATACGAAGAGCGCAATCTCGTGCCCACCCGGGGTGACATAGAGGCCAGGGAGTCCATCGCTCGGCACCGGATCGACTTGATGTGGGGCGAGCACCGTGAACCGGATGCCTTCCTCGGCGAGCACGTCGAGCGTGGCGCTGTCGACGGCGGTCTCGGGGAGCCACATGCCCTCCGGCTCCCGGCCGAACCGGCGTCGAAAATCCGCCACGCCCCAGCGAACCTCGGTCCTGCGGTCGCGATCGGTCGAGAGCGGAAGAATGGGGTGATGATACGGCATGGCGAGCGCATTGCCGTGCCCATCGAGGCGGGCCGCGCTCTCGCGATCCGCTGCCAGGATCGCTTCGTACGTGCCAGGCGCCTCGGTCTCGAGCCACACCATGAGCGTGGGCCCGAAATTGAAGCTCATCCACGACAACGCATTCACGATCCGCTTCGACCCTGCCTCTCGGATTACCGAGCATCGGGTGACCGGCCGGTAACACTCGGCTTCGATTCGCTCGTTCCAGTCGTGATAGGGAGCGGCAGACGGTTGCACCGGAATCCTACCGGTCCATGGGTCATCCCGAGGAGGTTGGTAGAAGTGACCGTGCAAGACGATCGAGCGGGTGGGTTTCGTCATGCCGTGGGGCGGTCTGGCGTTCGGATCGTTCGACTACTTGGCCCGATGGAAGGCAAGCGCCTCGGAGTAGATTTCCAGGTACCGATCCGCGGAGCGGCGCCAGCCGAAATCACGACCCATCGCTTCACGAACGTGCTTGTCCCAGGCCCCGCGATCAGGAAAGAGCGCCAGCGCGCGACGGATCGCGCGCTCCAGGCCTTCGGACGAGTAGTCGTCGAACACGAACCCGGTGACCTGGTCCTCGACCGTATCCGCAAGGCCACCCACTCGGCGGACGATGGGGAGCGCACCGTAACGCTGGGCGCGCATCTGTGTAAGACCGCACGGCTCATACTGGGAGGGCATGAGCAGGCAATCCGCGGCGCCCAACAGCAAGTGCTCTCGCTCCTCCGTGAAATCGAAGTACGCGGCGACCTTCTCGGGCATGTGACGCGCCGCCTCGGCCAGTCCGCGTTGATATCGTTCCTCTCCCTCACCCACGAAGACGAACTGTGCGTCGGGGAGGCGATACAACAGGCCGTCTCCCAGCAGCAGATCGAACCCCTTCTGCTGGGCGAGTCGTGCGGTCATACCGAACAGACAGACGTCATCGCGCACGGGAAGTCCGATGCGGCGCTGGAGGTCGGCCTTGCAGGCTCGCTTGCCCGAGAGGTCGTCCGCCGAGAACCGCTCGATCAGAGCCGGATCGGATTCAGGGTCCCAGATGTCGAGGTCGATGCCATTGAGGATGCCTACCAGGCGATCGCCGAGGGCGATGAACGAATCGTGCAGCCCGAATCCACCCGCAGGCGTGCGGAGCTCATGGGCATGCGTCGGGCTGACCGTGCCCACGTAGTCGGAGTAGGCGATACCGGCCTTGAGCCAGTTGAGCTGACCGTAGTGCTCCATCTTGCTCCAGTGATATACCTCCTCGGGCAAGCCGAGATCATGGCGCGTCTCGGCAGCGAACCACCCGGGATAACCCGCGTTGTGCACCGAGAGCACCGTGGCGATGCGCGCGTACCACGGGTCCTCGTCCATGATCGTGCGGAGGTAGACGGGCGCGAGCGCCGTGTGCCAGTCGTGACCGTGCAGCACAATAGGATGTTGGAGAAGCCGCGGGAGCGCCTCGAGCGCGGCCCTCGCGAAGAAGCCGAAGCGGATGTGATTGTCCGGGTAGTCGCGGTGGTCCTCACCGTAGAGGCCGTCGCGATCGAAGAGTCCCGGATGATCGATGAAGATCACGCGGGGCCCCTTGTCCGAGCCCTCGAACTCCCAGAGTCGAATCGGCTCGCGCAGGTTGCCGAACGGCACCTCTACCGGGTCCCCGATCTGTACCAAGCCTACGTAGTTTTCCCGGATGCGCCGATACAGCGGCAGCATGACCACGGTCGGGACCCCGGACTTGGCCTGGAACGTCGCGATGCCCCGGACCGCCTCCGCCAGTCCGCCCGAACGGGCGAACGGCCAGTACTCCGCCACGAGGTGGACGACGTGCATCTGGTCGGCGGATGCGGGAAAGTCGCCGTCGTCGGATTCCGCACGGGCACGTACGTCCGATCGCGAGCGACTCTTGGTTTGCGTGGCCATCAGGATCCGGGGGCGAGGTCGATCGCCGCGATCCGCGGGGCAGCCCTCGAAACACGGGACTTCCCCAATCATGGGTCGCGCGCGACCATGAACGTAGGCCGCCGACCCGCGCGAGATCAACTCGTCCCAGTCCTCTCCCGTACCCCAGACCGAAGTCACGACACTTGAGCGCGTTGCCTACCGAGACCCTCAGGGGCCTGGCCGAAGGGCGCTACGCCACCCCCTTCGACGTGCTCGGCCAACACCCGGCCGAAGAGGGAGAAGGCTGGATCGTGCGGGCCTGGGCACCCGGCGCCACGTCCGTGCATGTGGTGCGCTCGAACGGGGATCCGGTCCTCACAGAGCGCTCGGAGGACGCGCCACTCTTCACGGCCGCCTTCCCGGAGGAAGACGGCCCGTTCCCGTATCGGCTGGACGTGGACGGAGTAGAGATCGAGGACCCGTACCGCTTCCTTCCTGTGTTGAGCGACGTGGACCTCACCCGTCTACGGCGTGACGACGGTCGCATCCATGAGATCCTCGGAGCCCACCTGACGGAATGGGAGGGCGTGCACGGCACCGTGTTCGCGGTGTGGGCGCCCCACGCCCGCGCCGTGTCCGTCGTGGGATCCTTCAATTCTTGGAGGGGCAACCGGCACCCCATGCGGCCCAGGGGCTCGAGCGGCGTGTGGGAGCTCTTCGTGCCGGGCGTCGAAGCCGGGGCGCTCTACAAGTACCGCATCGTGGGACCTCGAGGAGGCGAGCCGGCCCTCAAGGCCGACCCCTGCGGTCGGGCCATGCAACTCCGCCCCGACACGGCTTCGGTGGTGACGGCTCCCACCAGGTACCTGTGGAAGGACAAACAGTGGCTGAGCGGTCGACCGGGGCGCTCCGCCGAGGTCCCGATGTCGATTTACGAAGTCCATTTGGCCTCGTGGCGACGGGACGCCGGAGCGCGCCCGCGTGAGGGGGAGCCCGGATGGAAGAGTTATCGCGAGCTCGCCGACGAGCTCATCCCCTATGTCGCCGGGCTCGGATTCACCCATGTCGAGCTCCTTCCGGTCACGGAGCATCCGTACGACGCGAGCTGGGGATACCAGACCGTCGGGTACTTCGCGCCCACCGTCCGGCACGGCGACGGGGACGGGCTTCGCTACTTCGTCGACCAGGCACACGCAGCGGGCATCGGCGTGATCCTCGACTGGGTACCGGCCCACTTCCCGCGGGACCCCCACGGGCTCGGTCACTTCGACGGGACGCACCTTTACGAGCACGCGGACCCGAGGAAGGGCGTCCACCCCGACTGGGGCACGTACATCTTCAACTACGGCCGCGCCGAGGTCGTGACCTTCCTCGTCTCGAGCGCGCTCTATTGGATCGAGGAGTTCCACATCGACGGGCTCCGCCTCGACGCCGTCGCGTCCATGCTCTACCTGGATTACTCGCGCGACGAGGGCCAGTGGGTGCCGAACAAATACGGCGGCCGAGAAAACATCGAAGCCACGACGTTCCTACGGACCCTGAACGCCACGATCCACGCGGACCACCCGGGGGTGATCGTGACGGCGGAGGAGTCGACCGCCTGGCCGCGCGTTACCCACACGCTCGAAGACGGTGGGCTCGGCTTCGATCTCAAGTGGAACATGGGTTGGATGCACGACACGCTGGAGCTCATGCAGTCCGACCCCCTCTTCCGCTCGGGGCAATACGACAAGCTCACCTTCGGGCTCACGTACGCATTCGCCGAACGCTTCCTGCTCGCGTTTTCGCACGACGAGGTGGTGCACCTCAAGGGGTCGATGCTGCGGAAAATGCCGGGTCAGCTTCTCGACCGATTCGCGAACCTGCGTCTGTTGTACGGTTACATGTGGACGCATCCCGGCAAGAAGCTCCTCTTCATGGGATCGGAATTCGGTGTCTGGCACGAGTGGGACGATCAGGGCGTGCTCGACTGGGGGCTCGTCGAGGAGCCCATGCACAAGGGCGTCCAGGATTGGGTCGCCGCGCTCAACGAGTTGTACGTAGAGGAGGCATCGCTTCACGCGACCGATTTCACACGCGACGGGTTCGAGTGGATCGACTGCCACGATCACGACCGCACGACGATCGCCTATCTGCGATGGGCTCCCGAATGGAAGGACTTCGTGGTGGTTGTGTGCAACTTCACCCCCAGGCCGTGGCCGGAGTATCGCCTCGCGGTCCCCTTCGAGGGTCGCTACGACATCGTGCTCGATTCGGGGGCGCAGCGTTTCGGCGGAGGCGGCACGCTCGAGATGGACGCGTTCGAGACCGTGAAGGGTCCACACCTCGGACGCGACCAGTACGTGGAGCTGACGCTTCCCCCGCTCACGACCTTGATCCTGAAGAGGCACACTGCAAGGTCGGGGGGCGCCCACCCGGAAGGGCAGACCGAGCTGGAAAGCAGCGTGAGGCCAGAGGGCGACGCGAAGCGGAAGAGGCGCCCCTCGCGCTGAAGCGGCTCAAAGGGGCATCACCCTTTTCAGCCGGCGACGATCTCCAACCGCGACGCCACCTTCCCAGCCATGTCGACCGTCGACGGCAAGTCGGGGTGACGTACGATGATCATCCCGTCGCCCACGAGCACGTTCCGCCAATCCCGACGCGGAGCGCCGATCGGGTTGAGGTCGATCGCCACCACATGCGGCCCGATCTCGGAAAGGAGCGGCTCGAGGCCTTCGTAGCGCTGGATACGGCCCTGACCGCGCGCCCGCTTGAAGATCCAAGCCGCGTTGAACTTCCGATCCACCTGCTGGGAGAAGCGACCGTGCACGACCGCCTCGGCCCACCCCGTGTACGTATCGATGTCGGAGGCATAGTTGATGAGATCGACCAGGTATGCTCCCGGTGGCCGCCCCCCGATCTCGCCGAAAATCGCCTCGCCTTCCGAGGTCCGATACCACTCCATGTGCGTATAGCCAGTCTGGAAGTCCAACGCCTTCAGAACCTCCTCGCCCATCGCCTTTCCGGCCGCGAGGGCTTCGTCGTCGGGATCACGATAAACCAGCGTAATCGGGCTGATCCACTCGTTCGTCTTCATGTCGAGTGCCCGAGGGATATACGTGCCGATGCTGTAGTGCTCGATGCGACCGTCGACGCAGATGGTCTCGTAGGTCATGTCGTCGCCTTCGACGAACTCCTCGACGCTGACCTCCGTCACGGAGCGTAGGCTCGGCAGGATCGCGTCGAGCTGTTCCCGCGACTCGATCCGGTATGTGTTCTCCGATCCCGCTCCGGCGATCGGCTTGACGATGAGCGGATACCCGACGGCTTCCGCGGCCTCGACAACTTGGGCGGACGTGGTCGCGCTATAGTGATGGGGTGTCCGGATTCCCGCAGCGTCGAGGACCCGCTTCATGACCTCCTTGTCCCGGAACGGGACCGTCTGCTGGACCGTCATCCCGGGGAGGCCCAGCGTCTCGCGGATCCGCGCGGCGAGCAACATGTAGGGCTCCCACAGGCACTCGACGCGATCGATCCGGACCCTCTTGGAAAGCTCAGTCACCTGGCCGAGGATGGCGTCCTCGTCTTGCCATGAGCGGACCTGCACGTGCATCGACACGCTCGAGCGCGCCGGCTCCTCCAAAGCCGACTGTGGCTGGTCGCCGAGGCCAATCACGTTTGCGCCGACCTCGGCCAGGCCGCGGGTGAAATAGCGCATCTCCCGAGGAAACCCGGGCGAGAACATCAGAACGTTCATCGGTTACTCCAGCTCGACCCGTACCGTGGAGACGATCTTCGCCACGGCTCGGCGTACGGTTTCCGTGTCGGGATGTCGGACGATCACGAACCCTTCCCCTTCGTAGGTCCCCGATGGCTGCTGACCGACGCGGGGAGGTCGGCTTTCGACCACGATCGGGCCGAGCTCCGCCAGGATCTCGTCGAAGCCTAGCACCCGGGCGACCCGCCCTCTTCCCTGCCCTCTCAAGTATGCGGCCCCGGCCGCGTAGGGTCGCGGTCTCGGCTCGAAGCGGTTGTGCACCACGACGTCGGCCCAAGCCCGGAACAGGTCGAAGTCGTGAGCCCATGATATCAGGTGCACGAAGCGCGCACCGGGGGGCCGAGCCCCGACCTCCGAGATCGCGACGCTTCCGTCGGGACGGCGGAACCACTCCATGTGGCTCATCCCGGTGTCCATTCCGAGCGCGCGGAGGGCATCGCCCGCGACCTTTCTGATGGCGTCGTAACGCGGGTCGTCAACCTCCCGTGGAAGCACCACGCTCCACTGGATCCATGGCTCTCGAACCACCTCTAGCGCCGCGGGCTGGTAGTCGTTGATCGAAAACCAGACGGGTCGCCCCTCGATGGCGATCGAGTCGAACGAATGCTCCTCCCCGATGACGAACTCCTCGAGCATCAACGGCCGCCCGGGAGTCGGCGGCATGGACCGAAGGCATCCGGCCAGATCCTCGTCGCTTCCGAGTCGGTGTGTGCCGCGGGATCCCGATCCGGCCTGGGGCTTCACGATGACCGGGTAGCCCACGGAATCGACGAATGCGCTCGCCTCGTCGACCGATCGCGCGAGCGCGTGCTGGGCACAGGGGAGACCGTTCGCCCGCAGAATGCGCTTCATCCGCGCCTTGTCACGGAAGTTCTCGGCGACCTCGGCGCCCATGCCGGCGATGCCCAATCGGTCGCGGACGTGCCCCAGAGGGACCTGCAGCTCTTCCAGCGTCCCGAGGAGCCGATCCACCCGGGTGCCTGCGGCGCTCTGGATCCCACGGACGGCGGTGGCCAAGACGTCCGGATCGAGTCCGTTCGCCACACGCACAGCGCCATGGAGTCGAGCGCGGAGCGCGGGAGGTAGTGTCTCGGGCGCATCCTGACTGATGAGGGTCGTGCGGGCGCCCTCGACCCTCGACACGGCGCTCACGAAGCGGAGTGTGGTCTCGGCGAAGAACGGGGCGACGAAGACGACGGATTTCATGGACCGGGCAGGGTGTGACGGCTGGGTGGCTCGGGGCCCCGAAAGGTATCGGGACCGAATCGGCGCGGTACCTGGGCGCAGCCGAATTGCTATCTTTCCGGGCCCTTCCACCGACCCGAGCCCCCCTGCGGTCCATGCACGCCGTATTCATCGAGCCCTGCTTTCCTGCGAATCAGAAGGAGTTCGTTCGCGCCCTTCACGAGGCGGGAGCGCAGGTCACGGGGATCGGCGAACGGCCCAAGGAAGCGCTCGATGCTGACCTGCGGCGCTGGATGCTCCATTACGAGCAAGTCGGATCCGTCGTCGACGCCGGTCGCGTGGCCGACGTCGTTCGCCGCATCCACGCGCGGCTCCCCGTCGATCGGCTCGAGGCGACCGTGGAGGCCCACATGCTCTCCGCCGCGCAGGTGCGAGAGGCGTTGGGCATTCGAGGCACGTCCACGCGCACGACATGGCTGTGCCGGGACAAGCCCGCGATGAAAGAGGTCCTGCGCGAAGCCGGGGTGCCGTGCGCCCGGTCCGTGGGCAGCGGAGATCGCGAAGAGATCCGGGCCTTCGCCGCAGACGTGGGTTACCCCCTTGTCGTAAAGCCGCGCGCCGGCGCGGGCGCCTCCGGCACCCACAGGGTGGGAAGCGTCGACGAGCTCGAGCGAGCACTCGACGATATGGGGGTGGGCCACGGCGGCAACGTCGCCGTGGAAGAGTTCATCGAGGGTCACGAGGGCTTCTTCGACACGATCACGATCGGCGGCAGCGTCGCTCACGAGTTCGTCTCGCACTACTACCCTAACGTTCTCGAGGCGATGAGGACGCGCTGGATCTCGCCGCAGATCGTCACGACGAACCGCCTCGCCAGCGCGCCAGGGTACCAAGAGGTTCTCGAGATGGGGCGCAAGGTCAATCGGGCGCTCGACATCGACACATCGGCAACGCACATGGAGTGGTTCTACGGGCCGAAGGGACTCCGCTTCTCCGAGATCGGTTGCCGCCCGCCGGGCATCGGCATGTGGGACCTCTACGCCGCCGCGAACGAGATCGATATCTACTACGAATGGGCGATGGCGATGCTGCACGGTCGCACGGGCCGCAAGGCGTCGCGGCGCTACTCCGCCGGCATGATCAATCTGCGCCCCGACCGCGACGGTCACATCTCCGGCTACGAGGGGATTCAGCAGATCCAGGACCGGTACGGCGAGTGGGTCCTCGACGCGCACTTCCCGCCTCCGGGCACACCCACCCAGGGAGTCGAGGCGGGCTACAAAGCGAACGCGTGGGTGCGCATGAAGCACCCCGACTATGACACTCTGCGCGCCATGCTCGACGACACCGGTCAAACGATTCGGGTCAAGGCATCGTGACCGAGCGGAAGGTCGTTCTTCTCGGACCGCAGGCTCCGCAGCCCATCGTCGGCGCCGTGGTCGAAGAGCTCGTGGGCAGAGCCCCCGTCGCGGTAATCACGGCCGGCTGGCAGGAGTGGGAGTCGGACCTGGCAGGGCTTTACAGCCAACTCGGCGACCGCATGGTGTCCCTCCGACTGTACGAGCGCGCCGAGGCGATCTGGGCGCGAGACACGGATCTGCGTGAAGAGCACCGGCGCGCCCAGCGTGACCTCCGGGCCATCAGGGAGCGGTACGCCGGTCAACTCGAGCGGGCGGCCGAAGCGTGGATGGAGCTCCTCCGGGACGACGGCCCAGAGCATATCGTGCAGCCGGAACGCGACGCCGCTCTCGCGGCCATTCAGCGGCTCGACGCCCACCACGTTCGCCGAATCGAGGAGGTGAAAGCCGACTTTCGCGAGCGGACGAAGCTCACCCGGCGCCCGGCCGTCGTACGCGCACGGGACGCGGTCCTTCGTGACCTCGAAGGAACCGAGGCCGTCGTCATCGAGGGGGGGCATGCCGCCGTGCTGCACAACCGCATCACGCTCTTCGATCTCGTCGACGAGCTCCGTCAACGTATCGTCGTCGGGTGCGCTGCTGGCGCGATGGTCGTATGCAGTCGGGTCGTGCTCTACAATGACTCACCGGCGATCGGTCGAGGGAATGCCGAGGTTGGCCTCCCGGGATTGGGGCTGATCCAGGGGGTCGTAGCCCTGCCCGACGCTGCGCACCGCCTTCGCATCGACGATGTCCGACGGATGCGGCGACTCGCCCTGCGGCTCGCCCCGGATCGGTGCGCACTGCTCGACGCCGGCGACCGGCTGGACTTCCTCGGCGATGTCCCGAGCGGACGGGGAAGTCGCCTCATCCACCCCGACGGTACGCTGTCTCCCTGGGTGGCAGCAGCATGAGGTGGGTCGAAGAGAGTGCGGACCCCGACGTCATGACGGTCGACCCACGGGGCCTCGCGATCGGTGACCTCGTGCTCGACCGAACTCCGTCTCCTGCCGAGATCGACGCGTTCGTCGACGAGCACGACTTCCCGATCGTCGAGGGCGGGAAGTGCACCTTCCTCTTTCGGGGCAACGTCTCGCGCGTCGCCCTTCGTCACTGGGTCTACGGGCTCCCGACGGCCGTGCCTCTCACACACGTGCCCAAGACCGACCTCTGGTACCATGTGCTCGAACTGCCCGAGGGCTCCCGCGTCGAGTACAAGTACGAGGTTCACGAGGGCCGCGAAGCGAGTCTCGTCCGCGATCCGCTCAACGAGCGATTGGCACACGACCCGTTCGGAGCCAACTCGGTCTGTCATGCCTCCGGCTACTCGGTTCCGAGCTGGATCCACGAAGACCCCTCGGTTTCGAAGGGGTCGATCGAGGAGCGCGTCTTTCACAGCGAGGCGCTGGAGGGTCAACGGAGGTTCTCGATCTACCGTCCAGCCCGGTATCGCGTGACGCGCAGCTACCCGCTGCTGGTCGTCCACGACGGTCGTGACTATGACCGCTTCGCCAACCTCACGACCGTGCTCGACAACCTCATCCACAACCGGGATATCCCGGGGATGATCGCCATCCTGACCGATCCGCCGAACCGCATGGAGCAGTACCGGGACTCGGCCGCTCACGCCCGGTATCTCGCTGAGGAGCTCGTTCCCGCGCTCGAAGACGAGCTACCGCTGATCGGCACACCCGAGGCACGCGGACTCATGGGCGCAAGCCTGGGAGCGGTAGCATCGCTCTCGACCGCGATCCGCTACCCGGGAAGGTTCGGTCGACTCCTCCTTCAATCGGGCTCCTTCGCGTTCAGCGACGTCGGCAGGCATGACCGGGGACCAATCTTCGATCCGATCGCCGATATGGTCAACGACTACCGCTCCGACCCGTTCGCGGTCAGCGAACGCGTGTTCGTGAGCTGCGGAACCTACGAGTCCCTCATCTACGAAAACCGCTCCCTCGTACCCCTCCTGCAGCGCACCGGTATGGACGTCCGCTACGTCGAGGCCCGTGACGGTCACAACTGGGAGAATTGGCGCGACCGACTCCGCGAGGGCCTCGCGTTCCTCTTCCCGGGGCCCCAGTGGTGGGTGTACCTGTAGTCGGCCGCGAGCGAGACACATGGAAGCACGGAGACGACATGGCTGAAGTGACCCGAAAGATCGGACTCTCGCTCGGGGCCGACATATGTTGGCCCGTCGCCTACACGGAGATCCTCAACAAGCTCGACTTGGCGATCCCGTGGGGCGGTGACACCGTCCGCTTCGAGGTCGACCGCCTCCGTATCGATCCGTTCGACCTGGAGGAGCACGTCCCGCACCACGTCGTCATCGACCGGCTCACGCACTGGTATAACCCCCGGCGTGAATGGATCAAGAAGGCGATTCTGCTCGACGACGTCTACGTGTTCAACAACCCGTGGTCGGTCCAGTCGATGGAGAAGCTGACGACGTACTGCGCGATGATCCGCCTGGGCTTTCCGATTCCACGTACATGGCTGATTCCCCCGAAGGAGTACGACGCGTGGGAGCCCGACCTGCGCCACACCCTCCAGCATTACGCGCGCTACTTCGATCTCGAACAGATCGGAGAGAAGGTTGGATACCCTCTGTTCATGAAGCCGTACGACGGTGGTGGGTGGCGGGCGGTTAGCCGAATCGATAACGCTGACGAGCTCAAGAAGGCGTATGAGGAAAGCGGAACGTCGGTCATGCACCTGCAGGAGGCCATTCACGGGTTCGACCGTTTCGTGCGCTGTATCGGCCTCGGACCCCAGACCCGTCTGGTGCTCTACGACCTCGATGCGCCGCTCCACGACCGCTACACCATGACACAGAATTTCGTGGATGACGACGAATCGAGGCTCATTCGCGACATGACGCTCGTCATCAACGCGTTCTTCGCGTGGGACTTCAATTCCTGCGAAGTCATCCATAAGGACGGCGTTTGGTATCCCATCGACTTCGCCAACCCGTGCCCCGACTCGCAGGTCACGTCGCTGCACTACCACTTCCCTTGGATGATTCTCGCGAACATCCGCTGGTCCGTGTTCGCGGCCACGACGCTGCGCAAGCAGTTGCCAATGAAATGGCCGAGGTACTTCCAGGCGGTCGAAGAGGGGATGACCATGCGCGAGCGATTGGACGCGATGATGCCCATCGTGCACCGCCGATTCGCGACCGAGCGCTTCGAGGAGTTCTGTGCGACGCATCTGTCGCACCTCGACGAGGTCGCCAATGAATGGTTCGGCACCGCCGACTGCCGGGACGCGGTGCGTCAGAAGGTCGCGGCACTCTTCCCCGCGCACGAGGTGGAGCAGTACACCGAGACGTTCTTCGAACGCATTCAGAACTGGTGCGCCCGGGAAGGAGCCTTCACGACGTGAAAAAGACGGACAGCTGGTACTCGCAGCGCCTAGAGTGTGACGTGACCGTAGCCCGGTGGGGTGAGATCGGCACCCCTTTTCTGATCTTTCCGACCGCTGGGGGAGATGCGGAGGAAATCGAGCGCTTCCTCGTCATCGACACGCTGCGTGAGTACCTCGAAGAGGGGCTCATCAAGGTGTACTCGTGCGACTCGATCGCGGGCCGAGCAATGCTCAGGGGTGACGGAACCCCTCAATACCGGATGTGGCTCTGGGACCAGTTCCTCGAGTTCGTCGGCAAAGAGGTGGTACCGGCCATTCGCACCGACTGCCGCAGTCAGGACATCGGCATCATGGTCGCCGGCTCTTCGATCGGGGCGCTCAACGCTCTGGCCTCGATATGCCGCTTTCCGGAGTCCTTCACGCATGCGCTCTGTATGAGCGGCACTTATGACCTACAGCGCTTTCTGAAGGCTCCAATCACGCGTGACTTCTATCACGCATCCCCCGTGCATCACCTCGCGGATCTGGAGGGGCCGCGCCTCGAGAAGCTGCGTGAGCGCTTCGTTCTCCTCGCTTCGGGCGAAGGGGAGGCCGAGGACATCGGAGAGTCGTGGCGGGTCGCCGACTTGCTCGGCTCGAAGGGAATCCCGAATCGAGTGGACTCGTGGGGACCGGATTGGAAGCACGACTGGCCACTCTGGCGCAACATGCTGCACAAGTATACGCCGGGCATGGCCGGAGCCGAGGCCTCCTCCTGACCGCACCGGACGATCGAGGGGCGATCGCCCACGGAGCACCGCCTACACAGTAGGAGGGTCGTCGTCCCCCTGACCGCCCCCGAGCACGGGCACGTAGTACTGTCGAGCGTAGTCGCGAAGCATCCGCCCGCTCGTGAAGTCCCGGCCCGAGACCCAGAGAGCCTGCCTCATCATCGCAACCCAGCCATTCGGCACTCCTTGATGGTCCCGATCGTAGTAGAGGGGCACGACCTCTTCCTCCAGCAGCCGAAATAGCTGTTCCCAGTCCCATTCATCCGGATCGTCGGGATTCGGTGCCGTCGGGATTGTCCACCCGTTCTCGCCGTTGAAGCCCTCGGCCCACCAGCCATCCATCGTGCCCAGCTGGGGCACCAGGTTGAGCGCCGCTTTCATCCCGCTCGTTCCGGAGGCCTCCCGAGGAACACGCGGGACGTTGAGCCAGACGTCGACGGCCCGGAACAGCGAACGCGCAACGTGCATCTCATAGTCCTGGACAAAAGCGACCCGCCCGGCCGAACGCGCGTCATGTGAGAGCTTGTAGATGCGCTGCAGGATACGCTTCCCTGCGTCATCCGCAGGATGCGCCTTCCCGGAGAAGACGATCTGAACCGGCCGTCGGCTGTCCGTGATGAGATCGAGGAGCCGCTCCTCGTGGCGGAGAAGTAGGTCCGCGCGCTTGTACGTCGCGAACCTCCGAGCGAAGCCGAGCGTCAGCGCCTCCGGGTCGAGAAGTGGACCCGACGCCACGAGATGCCGGGCCTTGCCCCAGACGTCGCGCCAGCGACCGCGCGCCCGCTCCACCAAGAAACGGAACGCGCGGTGCTTCATCCGCTGATGACTGTGCCAGACGGCGGCGTCATCGATCCCGAGCACCCGGTCCCATACCTCGGGGTCGTCGACCTGTTCTGCCCACCTCTCGCCCAGAGCCCCGTCCAGAAGGATCTGGACCTCCTCGGGCATCCACGTCCAGTTGTGCACGCCGTTGGTCACCGAGCCAATCGGGACCTCGTCGGTCGAGCGCCCCGGCCAGAGCTCGCCCCAAATCTCACGGGTCACCTGGCCGTGGACCTTCGAGACCCCGTTGACGTGACGAGCGAGTCGGATGGCCACCGCCGTCATGTGGAATCGGTCCGGCCCCGTCTCGGGGGCGAAACCGATTCGCATGAAGCGGTGGGAGTCGATCCCCAGCCGCTCCCACACCGGACCTAGGATCTTCTCGACCTGCTCGAACGAGAAGTTGTCGTGCCCCGCCGGAACCGGCGTGTGGGTCGTGAAGACCGAGCGCTCACGCACGGCTGCCACGGCGTCGTCGAAGGCGGCTCCCTGTTCGACGCGCCTCCGAATCCGCTCGATCATCATCAAGGCGGCGTGCCCTTCGTTCGCGTGCCAGCAGCCGGGCTCGATGCCGAGGGCTGCCAGAACCCGTACTCCCCCGACGCCGAGGATGCACTCCTGTTTGAGCCGGAGCTCTTCACCGGACTCGTAGAGGCGCGCCGTGAGGTCCCGGTCCAGGGGGTCGTTTACGACCAGGTCGGAGTCCAGCAGAATGAGGCGCGTACGACCAACGTTCATCTCCCAGGCGCCGAGCTCCACGGTCCGACCCTCCACCTCGAGGGATGCAAGCCCCGGCCCGTTTTCTGCGTGCAGTCGCCTCAGGGGCATCCGTGCAGGATCGAAGACTTCGTCCTCGTTGATCTGCCAACCCTCGTCGTCGAAGCTCTGGTCGAAGTACCCGCGCGAGTACAGCAGGCCCACCCCGACCAGGGGAATCCCGAGATCCGACGCACTCTTGAGGTGGTCACCCGCCAAGATGCCGAGCCCGCCGGAGTAGATCGGAATCGAGTCGTGGACCGCAAACTCGGCACAGAAATACGCGACGGGCCCCGACGCGATCTCCGGATATTGGAGGCGGAACCAGGTGTGCTCGTCAGAGCCGAGCGCACGGATGCTGCCGAGCGCGCGTTCGTAGAGCGCGATGAAGTGCTCGTCCGTGGCGCACGCCTCGAGTCGGCCCGGGTCGACGCTCTGCAGCAGAGCGAGGGGGTCGTCTCTCGTCTCGGCCCACAGAACGGGATCGATCCGCGAGAACAGACTCTCGGCGTCGCGGTTCCAAGACCAGGCGAGGTTGAGCGCGATATCGGCGAGGCCCGCGATGGCCTCCGGGAGCTGTGGGATCTTCTCTTTTGGGGTCATACCGGGGGGCATGTGGGTGCTGTGGTCACTGGGGGGTCATTCCGGCGGGGAATCTCGCCACATCGAGGATCGGATTGAACCGGCAGACAGATGTTTACGGGGACTCGACGGGGTCGTCCGATGCCCCCTCCCGCTTTTATCTTAGACCGGCTCGACACGGTCGCGCGTGGCACCCAGGCGCGCGGCCCGATTCACCCCAGATACCAAAGCGATAGCAGGAGACATAGGATGGTGAAGCATCTGCAGGCGTTCATCGAGGCACACCCGGAGGGGTGGCAGCACCACGAGTGGCTCGAGCTGCTCGCCGAGCTCGACCAGAACGGGTTCGATGTGAGCGACACCGATGCCGTAGGTTGGGAGTTAGAGCGTGAGCGCCTTTCATGGGAGCTTCGACGCAAAGGCGTGCCCGGCCTCGGACCGAAGCGCATAGACGCGGTCGTCGAGCGATTCGGCACGCTGTGGAGACTTCAGCACGCCGAGCCCGAGCAGGTCGCCGAGATCAAGACGATCCCGGGCAAGCTGGCCGAGCAGGTCGTCAGAGCGGTCCGCTGAGTCGCCGCGCAGGATCGAAGAACACCGAAGCGGGGTGGGGCTTCCGTGCCCCACCCCGCTTGCGTCTCGCGTCGGATCCACGAGCGACTTCTTGCGCTAGCGCCTGTTGCCGCCTCAACGTGGAACGAACGCTCCGTCTCGATCGTCGGACCCAAACCCGCCCTCCCCTAGGTGAACAGCCGTGCTCGCTACGCGTATGTCCCGCTTTTCTCTCCTTGGTGTCCTGGCGCTCGGCGCCGCCTGTACCGACGTACCGACCAGCCTCACGCCTGAGGACGTCGAGCCCGACCTGGCTGTGAGCTCGCGCGCCGCGGTCGACGTGATCGTGGTCTTGAGCGAGTCGTTCGCCGCGGGTAGCCACGCCGCCAACCAAGCCAGCGCGCGCGGCGTCGCGCGCAGCCTCGGTGTGGAGCCGACTCACGCCTATGGGACCGCCGTGCACGGGTTCGCCGGCCGAGTGCCCGAAGGCCGGCTCCAGGCGCTTCAGCGCGACCCGAGAATCGCCTACGTGGAGATCGACCAGATCGTCTCGCTCGCTCCGCCCCCCGGCCGCGGCAAGCCCGGCGACGGAGGGGGTGACGATCCGCCCTCCGGTCAGCAGACCCCGTGGGGCATCACTCGAGTCGGGGGTGCCGGTGACGGATCGGGCAAGACCGCCTGGATCATCGATTCGGGCATCGATCTGGATCACCCCGACCTCAACGTCGACGTCGGGAGGAGTGCAGACTTTACAGGGAGTCGGAAAGGTCCCGATGACGAGAACGGCCATGGCACGCACGTGGCGGGGACCGACGCAGCCATCGACAACGGCCAGGGTGTCGTGGGGGTTGCGGCCGGAGCATCCGTCGTCGCGGTGCGGGTGCTCAACCGCCGTGGGTCGGGCAGCTATGCCGGCGTGATCGCCGGAGTCGACTACGTGGCCGCCAACGGGGGCAGCGGTGACGTCGCGAACATGAGCCTCGGCGGAGGCTTCAGCCAAGCCGTCAACGACGCGGTCGAGGCCGCCGCGGCGACAGGGGTGAAGTTCTCCCTCGCCGCCGGGAACGAGAGCATCGACGCGGCCACGCGTTCACCCGCGAGCGCGAACGGGCCGAACATCTACACCGTCTCCGCATTTGCCCAAGGCGACGCATGGGCTTCGTTCTCGAACTTCGGCAACCCACCGGTCGATTACGGGGCACCGGGTGTCGGCGTGCTTTCGACGTACAAGGGCGGGGGCTACAGCACGCTCAACGGAACGTCGATGGCGGCGCCCCATGTAGCGGGGATCCTGCTGCTGGGACCGATCAAGTCCGATGGAACCGTGAGCGGGGACCCCGACGGGGACGCGGACCCGATCGCAAGCCACTGAGCAAACGCCTCGTGATGGAGCTCGTCAGCGCCAACTGAGCGGGTACGGACCAGACGCGATCCGCGTGGAGGCACCGACATGAACACCCTACGAGTCCGAACGGCGGCCCTGACTCTCGCCTCGGCCCTGTTGATTGGCGGCGGAGCCTCGGCGCAGTCCGACGCAGACACGGGGACGCTCGTCGTCCTCAACAAGGGGGGCGGAACCGCGACGTTCGTCGACGTCGCATCGGGCGAGACCATCGCCACCCTGCCAACCGGGGAAGGCCCACACGAGTTGGCCATGACGGCCGACGGTCGATGGGCCGTCTCCACCGACTACGGTGGCGGAAACAGCCTCACGGTCTTCGACGTCCAGTCGCCTCGAGTCGTGCGCACGATCGACCTTTCGGCGTATCCCAGACCGCACGGTGCGCACTTCCTGCCCGGCGACACCCTCCTGGCCGTCACGTCGGAGGCGAGCCGCAACGTGGTGCTCGTCGCCCCGATGCGGGGCGAGATCGTTGGGGCGATCCCCACACAGGCGGACGGCTCGCACATGGTCGCGGTGACCGGCGACGGTTCGACGCTCTACACCGGCGACATCGGTCAGGGTACGGTCTCGCGTCTCGATGTCTCGCGTCGGGCGAAGGTCCGCAGCTACGACGTGCCCGCGCAGCCCGAGGCGATCACCGTCAGCCGAGACGGGTCGCAGGTCTGGGTGGGGAGCAACGCCGAGGGGTTCGTATCCATCGTCGACACCGAGTCCGGCGCCGTCGACTCGCCCCTCACGGGCTTCGAGTGGCCGTACCGGATCCTGATCCTGGAAGAGCACGACCTCGTCGTGATCCCCGATCTTCGCCGCAGTGAGGTGCGCTTCGTGGACTACGACGGTCGCTCGGATATCCAGACCCTCGCCCTTCCGGACGAGGGACCCCAAGGTGTCGCCCTGACACATGACCGGCAGACGCTCTTCCTCTCGCTGAGCCGCTCCGCCGAAGTCGCCGTCATCGATCTCGCCACGCTGGAGATCGTGCGGCGAATCCCGGTCGGCCCGACGCCGGACGGCATCGGCTGGTCTCCTCTGGTAGTGCGGCGCTGAGCGGCCACACGCCGAATCCGTGAGCGAGAAGCGGTATGACCGGGCGTACTTCGACTCCTGGTATCGAGGCGACGACCCGCCCGTAGGCACGACCGCCGACCTGGAGCGTGCGGTCGGGCTCGCGGTCGCCGCGGCGGAGTCCGTGCTCGCGCGACCGCTCGCGAGCGTCCTCGACGTGGGCTGCGGTGAGGGCCGCTGGCAACCGGTGCTGTACGCCCTGCGGCCCGAAGCATCCTACCTCGGAGTCGACCCCAGCGAGTACGCGGTCGTGCGATTCGGGGAATCCCGGAATCTGAGGCGCGGGCGTTTCGGAGAGCTTCGCTACCACGTGTTCGACGAGCCGATCGACCTCGTCGTCTGCTCCGACGTGCTCCACTACCTCCCGGACGAGGAGATCTTCGAGGGGCTCGGTGCACTCGCCGAGCGCACCGGCGGCGTCGCGGTCATCGACGTCTTCACCGAAGAAGACGACCCGGAGGGTGACCGCGTGGATCTGCACCTCCGCCCAGCGTCGTGGTATCGAGCGGCCTTCACCGAAAGCGGCCTGGTGGCGATCGGGTTGCAGATGTACGTAACGGAGGAAACCGCGGAGACGTTGGAGGCATTGGACCTGCCGGTCTGAGGACGACCGCGCGACCGCGCGCGCTTGCCGCCGGCCGCACGGCGGGCCGTGCGCACCCGCCCCGCTCGTCCTACTCTCTGGGCGTCCCTCCCACGCGACCGCCCGACAGGAGATCCGCCCCGAATGAACGTGGAGCCCGGAACGACCCGCATCGGCTGGATAGGCCTCGGTGTCATGGGACGCAGCATGTGCGGTCACCTCATCGATCGTGGCTTCAGCGTGACGGTCTTCACGCGGACGCGCTCGACCGCGAACGCCGTGCTCGAAAAGGGCGCATCGTGGGCGGACTCGCCAAAAGCCGTCGCGGCGGCGAGCGACGTCGTCTTCAGCATCGTCGGCTTCCCCGACGACGTGCGCGAGGTGCTATTGGGAGACCAAGGGGCGCTCGCGGGGTGCGCGCCGGGAAGCGTGCTCGTGGACATGACGACGAGTGAGCCTTCCCTGGCGGTCGAAATCTACGAGGCGGCGAAGGCGAAGGGCGTCGCGAGCGTCGACGCCCCGGTGTCGGGCGGGGATGTGGGCGCCCAGGAGGCGCGTCTGTCGATCATGATCGGTGGAGACGAAGACGTGGTGGAGGCGCTTCGTCCTTGTTGGGAGGCGATGGGCAAAGCGGCGGTCCGTCAGGGCGGTGCCGGCGCCGGACAGCACACCAAGATGGTCAACCAGACGCTCATCGCGACGAACATGGTCGGCGTCTGCGAGGGCCTCCTCTATGCCTACAAGGCCGGGCTCGACCTCGAGACCGTGATGGAGTCCGTCGCGTCCGGTGCCGCCGGAAGCTGGTCGCTGGCCAACTACGGCCCGCGCATGATCGGCAACAACTTCGACCCGGGCTTCTTCGTCGAGCACTTCATCAAGGACATGGGGATCGCGCTGGACGAGGCGAAGCGGATGCAGCTCTCCCTGCCCGGGCTCGCCCTCGCGCATCAGCTCTACGTGTCGTTGCAGGCACAGGGCGGAGGCCGGAAGGGCACCCACGCGCTGCAGTTGGCGATGGCACGCCTCTCCGACGTCGACTGGGAAGCCAGGTAGAGCCGGCCATGGAAGAAGGACCGGGACGGGCCATATGGATTCGGATGGGCGTGATGGTGGCCTTCCTCGTCGTCGCCATCGTCGTTCAGGAGATCGTCACCAGCTCCGAGCCCCCTGGCATCGACGTCACCGGAGGCGAGACTGTCTCGGAGCTCTTCGCCGACCAGCGCTCCGGGGAGATGGTCACGGTCGACGGCACGGTCGAGCGCACGCTGGCGGACGACAACGAGGGCTCCCGTCACCAGCGGTTCATCATCCGTCTGGCGAACGGTCTCACGCTGCTCGTGGCCCACAACCTCGACCTGGCGGAGCGGGTCCCGCTGGAGGTCGGCGACAACGTACGCATCAGGGGTGAATACGAGTGGAATCCCCAGGGTGGGGTCCTGCACTGGACGCACCACGACCCGGTCGGGCAGCGGGAGGGTGGCTGGATCGAGCACGCCGGTGAGCGCTACCGCTGAGTCATGGTCCCGTCCCCGCGTCCCCGGTCACCCGAAGCGATCACTCGGCTTCTGAAGCAGGCCGAAGGCGGCGACACGATCCAGGCCTTCGACGCACTGCTCCCGCTCGTCTACGACGAGCTGAAGATGCTTGCACGCGGTCGTTTGAGAGGCGAGCGGGAAGGCCACACACTGAGCGCCACGGCGTTGGTGCATGAAGCCTATTTGCGTTTGGTGAAGCAGACCGCGGTCTCCTGGCAGAGTCGCGCCCACTTCTACGCGGTGGCGTCGGAGGCCATGCGACGCGTCTTGGTCGATTACGCTCGGAAACGGAGCGCCGACAAGCGAGGCGGCGCCGGCGGACAGGTATCGCTCGAAGCCCTCGATTCCGGGCTTATAGCCGTGGACGAGGACCGATTCGCCGAGGTGATCGCTCTGGACGATCTCCTCCACCGAATGGACGAGCAAGATGCTCGTGCGGCGAAGATCGTTCAGTACAGGGTATTCGGCGGCCTGCGCCACAACGAGATCGCCGAGGTGCTCGGTGTCTCCGAGGTGACGGTTCGACGCTCCTGGTCGTTCGCCAAGCTCTGGCTACGGCGCGAGCTGTCCGCGCTCGGCGAGGGGCCTGCCACCGGCAAACCGGCGTGAGCATTCCGTCCTGGACGAGCGTCCAGGAGATCTGCCTCGCCGCGCTCGACCTGGACGAGGACTCCAGGACCGAATACTTGGACCGCGTGTGCGATGGGGACTCGGCTCTCCGCGCCGAGGTCGAGAGCCTACTCGCGCACCACGATCCGGGCTTCCTCGAAGCTCCCTATGTCTCGGTCGACCAGCTGGACGACCCCGCAGAGCCTTCCCAGATGCGTCGCTTCGGCACGTACCGGGTCGTACGGCCGATCGGTCGTGGCGGAATG
>JAOTVL010000143.1 GCA_029863525.1 Gemmatimonadota bacterium | reverse complement strand
CATCGCGCTCTCCGCGGGATACATCCTGGTGCTCGGCGGCGAAGGGTCGGCCGAGGTCGCCGGCGGTATCGTGCTCGGCCTGGGTGTGCCCGCGGCGATCACGCTGGTGAATCGCGTCGTCCGCATTCGAAGATGACGACGAGTCGCCTCGCTGCGTAGATTCCCCGCGTATTCCGCAGGCGCGCACACGATAACCGTTCACGACGAGGGCCCTTTGGACAAGAAGCTCACCCGACCGATGCTCTTGGCGCTCACGATCGCCGCCATGAGCTCGGGCTGCTACAGATACGTCCCCGCGGACGTCGAGGTCGCGCCTCCGGGAATGGACGTGCGGATGCTCGTGACCCGCAACGGCGCCCGAGAGTTCGCCGACGCCGTCGGGGTCGACGGCGGCGAGCCGATCGTGAACGGTACCGTCGTATCGCGCGAGGGCGACGACCTCCTGGTCCGCGTGCCCGTCACCCAGCGCCAGGACGGCTTCATCACGAACCGGATCGAGCAATCGGTCCGATTTCCCATCGGTGAGATCGTTTCGTTCCAGAGGCGAGAGTTGAACGGGGCGGCCACCGGACTGTTGATTGGTGGAGCCGCGGCCGTCGTCGCGGGACTGGTCGCGATCATCGTCGATCCCTTCGGCGGCGACGGGTTGGACCCCGGCGATCCGGACCCGCCGGACTTCAGCTTCCAGCTCGATTTCGTTTCCCTTCTCTTCGGCCGTTGATCCACATGAATCGCGTCTCCCCAGTCCACGCATTCGGCGCGCTCGCAGCGCTCCTCACCGCCGCAGCCTGCCTCGACAGCTCGATCACGGGTACCCGTCCCGCGTCCCTTTCAATCGCCGCGGACCCGCTGACCGTGTCCGTGGATGAGCCGGTCACGATCACGGTCTCGGCCACGGGCACGGGCATCACGGGCATTTCGCTGGATTTCGGCGACGGATCGGGGACGACGCTGACGTACTCGGGTCCGATCGAGGTCGTCGACCAGGCCACGCACACGTACGATACACCCGGTGGGTATACCATCACCGGCACGCTCATCGCGGCGCAGGGCGACGCGACGGCCCAAGTCTCCGTCACCGTGAACTGATCGAAAGGACTCCGCACATGAACGGCACGATTTCGGCTCGCACCCTCACCCTGGCGCTCGCCGCGGCGCTGGTCACGGTGCCGGCGCACGGACAGGAGGGCGCGAGCGCTGGCCGCTCACCCGCCCTCACACACGTCCACCACGTGGCGGTGAGTTTCCGGGGGACCCCGGAGCAGCAGGGCCTACTCGCGACGGCGGTCGCCGAGGCGGCCATCGCCCATCAGCACGCCGCGCTCGCCATGCGCGACCCGACCGACCTGGACGCCGTGCAGCGCCATACGCGGCACGTACTCAACGCCCTCGACCCCGGCGTGGAGGAGAACGGACCGGGCCTCGGGTACGGTGCGGTGAGGGCCGCGGACCGCACGGCCCATTACATTGAGCTGGCACCCCGATCCGTGGGCTCCACGAGCGCCATCGAGACACACTCCGTGCACATCGCCACCGCCGCCCGTCAGGCCGCGCAGAATGGGCAGGCGGCGGTCGAGGTGGCAGGTGAGATTCTGGAAGCCGAGGACGCCGCCTCGGCCGAAGCGATGCTGTCCGAGCTGGTCGCCCTCACCGAGGCGATGGTCAACGGCGTCGACGCCGATGGGGACGGACGCATTGGGTGGCAGGAGGGTGAAGGAGGTCTGGCACAGGCCGCGCGACATCTGGACCTACTCCGTCAGGCGGAAGGGATCGGGGGTTGATGCGTCGGACTGTCACGCCGCTCATCGGGCTCGTTCCGCTGGTCGGGCTCGCCTTGGCGCCCCATCCCGTTCGGGCCCAAGTACCGGATTCGCTCATCGTGGTCGACACGTTGGGCCTCCAGGCGATCGATTCGCTCGGAATGAACACGATGGGTGATACGCTGGCCGATCCGTTCGCCGCGGCGTACTCCGGCCCCCTTCCCACGGCGGTGGCCGAGCAGCTCGACTACCTCACGGAGGCGTACTTCGACACCCCGGGCGGCCTCGGCCTCATTCCCGCCGCGATGGCCGAGGCCGAGATCGCGACCGAGCATGTACGACTCGCCGGACGGGAGGCCTTCAACCTGAGCAACATGACGCGCCACATGGCGCACGTGATCCACGCCATCGATCCGACGGAGGTCGGGGGTGGACCGGGGCTCGGCTATGGATTCAAACGAGCCGCTGAGGCCGCGGGCGCGCACGTGTCCCAGGCGATGCGCGCCGAGGGTGAGCGCCCCGGCGTCTTCGACTTCCACGCGCCGTATATGGAGCGAGCGGCCCGCTCCGCCGCACAGCGCGCGGACGAGGCGATACGGTTGGCTCGCCAGGTGCAGAGAGCGACTTCGGCCAGCCAGGGCCTCGGACTCGTCGAGCGCTTGGCGCGAGCCGTTCGCGCCATGGCCTACGGAGAAGACCGGGACGGCGACGGACGAATCGGTTATTCAGACGACGAGATCGGCCTGGCTCAGGCCGAGTACCACCTCGCGATCGTGAGGCGGCTCGCGTACTGAGAGGTCAGCAGGACACGCAGTTGTTGTTGTTCTTCGAGCCCAAGCTCTCGAGCAGGGCGATCGTCTCGGGGAACGGCGAGATGCGCTGCACCGGCCCGTTCGCCATGTCCGCGGTCGTGTGACCGCGGCGGCTGACGACGGTCGCGTCGGCCCCCTGCTCGACCAAGTAGCGGATCACCTCGTTGTCGCCCCGTGAAGCCGCCCAGTGGAGCGGCGCGAACCCGTTCGCGTCCCGTGCGTTGACGTCTGCCCCGTGCTCTTCCACGAGGTACTTCACCGCAGGCAACCAGGCGTCGGGCGCATGCGTGTGCGAGACACCCGCAAAGCCGGTCCCGTAGGCGTGGCCGGTTGCCGCGTGAATCGGATAGACGTCCGGACCGTCGATCGGCACCGGCGGAAGACCCGACGGATCGGCTGGATCGCCACCGCCGCGGCCGAATCTGCGCTCCGGCGCCTTCATCGTCGGGATGTTCGGATCCGCCCCGTACGCGACCAGCATGCGCATCGCCGGAAGATCGAGCGCATAGGCGGCACGCCAGAAGGGGGTCGAGCCGCGCGTGTCGACGTCGAGCTGGCTGAAGGTGTACTCCATGAACCAGAGATGCTTCGTCAGCCGGGCGTTCGGATCGGCGCCCGCTTCGAGCATCGCCTGCATGACGTCGAGGTGCGTGGCCTGCTGCTGTCGGTACGCCTGCTGTTGTGGATAGCGCGCCTTGGGCGCCCAATACGTATTGATCGCCGCGTACAGGGGCGTCAGGCCGGCATGGCTCGGCAGGTTCGGGTCGGCACCGCGCTCCAGTAGATCGAGCGCGAGATCGAAGTGTCCGTTGACCACGGCCATCAGCATGGGACTCGTCAGGTCACCGGCCGACCGCTGATCGATGTCCGCCCCGCCGTCGAGGAGCACGAGCGCCGCGGCGGCCCGCCCCTCGCGGACCGCGTAGTGCAGCGGCGCCAAACCACCCTGTCGATAGACCAGGTCGGCGTAGGAGTTGCTGTACTCCCCAGGCTGCTCCCCGGAGGTCACGGCGATCTGGCCGAGGTCCGGGTCGGGCTGGGCGTCGTCCGACACCGTCACGGCTATATCCTCGGTCGCCACTCGAGACCTCGCCGCGTTCGCGGCCTCCACCGCCGCCTGAACCTCGGCGGGCGTGGGCTGCCAGGACGTCCCCGGCGGCTGGTCTCCGCGGAACGCCATCAGCACCTGGTCGCGAACCTGTCCCGCTGCGCGGTCGGCCGCCGCGACCTCCGGAATGTCCACCACGGTGCTGGTCGTCGACGCATCCGCACCCGCCGCCAGCAGCGTCTTGATGACCTCGACCCGACCCGACGCGGCGGCGAACATCAGCGCGGTCTGGCCGCGAGCCGTTTCGGCGCGATCGACGTCCGCGCCGGCCTCGAGAAGTGCCACGACGACATCGACCCGCCCGGACGCCGCACCGAAGTGCAACGGCGTGACGTGACCCGTCGACGTCGCGGCTTCGACGTCGGCGCCCGCGTCGATCAGCGACCGCACCACGTCGCCGTGGCCGGATCGGGCGGCGAGATGAAGCGGCGCGTAGTCGCCGAGGCGGGTCACCGCCCCCACGTTGGCGCCGGCATACAGGAGCATTTCGGCCAGCTCGGCGTTCCCGTGCTCGGCCGCCCAATGGAGCGCGGTCATGCCGTCGCCCTGGGCGGCGTTCACGTCCGCACCCGACCGGAGGAGCGTGCGCACAGCGGCCACGTCCTCCTTCATCGCCGCATCCGCGACCGGCGCTTCCGCGGGTACGGCACCCCAGAGAAACATGGTCGCCACGGCCGCGAGCAGCCCGTGGCCGTGGAGTCGTCCGAAGCCTGGCTGCTTGGCGCGTCTGCTTTTCATCGGTGCATCCTTGGCGGTCAAAGGCCCTGCGCGGGTGCCGACGTGAACGGCATCGAGAGGGAGAAGTCTCCCGTGCTGTCGCCGAACGAAGCCATGTCGTCGTGTCCGAGATTGTGGAGCAGGCTCAGCATGACGTTGGCCATCGGCGTACCGTCCGGGGCCTTCAAGTGCAGATTGCCCTCCAACCCCACGTCCCGGCCTCCCGCCACGAAGAGCGGAGCCCGTCGGTGGTTGTGGAGGTTGGGATCGCCCATCGGCGAGCCGTACAGGATCATCGTCTTGTCGAGGAGGTGGCTGTCACCCTCCTGGATGCTGGCCAGCTTCTCGAAGAAGTATGGCAGCGTGCCGACGTGGTACTTGTTGATCTTGTAGAAGTCGAGGATCGCTTCCTCCCGACCGCCATGGTGCGACGCCGGGTGGAAGGGCTTGTCGGTACCGCTCTCCGGGAAGACCCGGGCCGACGAGTCTCGACCCATCTTGAACGAGAAGACGCGGGTGGTGTCCGACGCGAAGGCCAGCGCCTGCAGGTCGAACATGAGCTGCACGTGCTCCTCGAAGGAATCGGGCACGCCCGCCGGCGCCTCGGGAAGCTCCCGCTCCTCTCCGGTCGAGTTCTGCGCCTCGACCATCTGGATGCGCCGTTCGAGCTCCCGGACGTTCTGCAGGTATCGATCGAGCCTCTCCCGGTCGTTCGGGCCGAGGTCGCGCTGAAGCTGCGCGACGCGGTCGGTGACCCAATCGAGGATCGAAGCGGACGTCCGACGGCGGAGTGCACGCTCTCGCGCGGTTCCGCCCGCGCCGAACAGCTGCTCGAAGGCGACGCGGGGATCCCGGATGACCGGAAGCGGCTCGGTTTCGGACGCCCAAGAGATGGAGTCCGTGTACACGCATGTGTAGCCGTACGCACAGCCGCCGGACTGGTTGATGTTCTCGATGCAGAGCTGCATCGACGGAATCGGCGTGTCCTGACCGAAGCGTTGGGCGTGGATCTGATCGAGCGAGGTGCCGACGAAGACGTCCGAGCCCTCGGTCTGTTTCGGATGCTGCTGGGTCAAAAAGACCGCGCTCGACCTGAAGTGGTCCCCACCGATCTCCGGAGCCTGAAACGCCTCGGCCATCCGAACGTCGGTGTTACTGATGATGGTCAGGTACTCCCGCCATGGGTCGAGAGGCTGCAGCGCGCTGGGCGTGAGGTCGAAGTCGCGCCCGACTCGCGCCGGGGCCCACAGGTTCTGGGTCTCCCCCCACTCGTTGCAGCCGGCCGCGCCGTGGACCATCTCGATGGCGACGAGCCGCGGCGCATCGACCGCTGCGCGCTGCGCCGCGCTCAGGCGTCCGGCGGGGACCATGGCATCGAGGAGCGGGAGCGCGAGGGAGGCGCCCATCCCGCGAAGAAACGTGCGCCGTTCAAGGTGCTTCCCGGTAATGAATTCCATGGTCTTCTGTTCTCCTGGATCGCTCAGTGCGACGCCGCCGTCGTGGCGACAGCCCCTGCCCTCTGCATCTGGAACGCGTCGCTCTCGACAATGCCGAGCACGAACGACGAGATCCGGTAGTCGTTCTTCTCCGCCGCACGCACGACTGCTCGGACGGTCGGCTGATCGTAATACTCCACGCGACGTCCGAGCGCGTACGCCATCAGATTCTGCGTGAAGGTGCGCACCAACGGGATCGGACGCGAGAGCAAGGCCGCGTTCAACTCCGGCGGGCTGGTCACGGGCGTGCCGTCATAGAGCTCGCCTTGCGTGTCGAGCGGCATCCCGTTCTCACGGATGCGCCACTGCCCGGTCACGTCGTAGCTGTCGAGCGCGAGCCCGATCGGATCGATGAAGCGGTGGCACGAATTGCACGTCGGATTCGCACGGTGCTGCTCCATCCGCTCCCGCGTCGTGAGCATGCGCCCTTCGGCCGCCTCCGCGGTCTCTTCGAGCGTCGGAACACCGGGCGGCGGCGGCGGCGGCGGGGTGCCCATGAGCACTTCCATGACCCACTTGCCCCGTAGGACCGGGGACGTGCGGCCCGCGTGCGAGGTGAGCGTCAGGACGCTGGCGTGCCCCAAGATCCCACGGCGCGCATCGGAGGTGTGCTCGACCCGTCGGAACTCTTCGCCAACGACGTCGTCGATCCCGTAGTGGCGCGCGACCCGCTCGTTCATGAACGAGTAATCCGCCCTGTACAGGTCGAAGATGCTCCGGTCTTCTCGGACGAGGTTCGCGAAGAATATCTCGGTCTCACGCCGCAGATCGTCGGCGAGCCGCTGATGGAAGTCGGGGAAGAGCAAGCGGTCGGGGTGGACCTTGTCGAGGTCGTCGAGCCGCAGCCACTGGGCTGCGAAGCGCGTCGCGAGCGCTTCGGAGCGAGGGTCGTCGAGCATGCGCTCGACTTGGCGCCGAAGCACATCGTCGTCCGAGAGGTCGTCCTCCGCGGCGAGCCGCAGAAGCTCTTCGTCCGGGGGGAGGCCCCAAAGGAAGAACGAGAGCCTCGTCGCGAGATCCACGTCGCTGATCCGGTAGTTCTCTCCGGTCTCAACCCCGGCGGGGGCTTCCTCGAGACGGAAGATGAAGTCGGGGCTCGCGAGCATCGCCTCGAGGGCGGTGCGGACGCCGACCTCGAAGCCGCCTTCCTCCATGCCCATCTCGTAGAAGCGCATGAGCGCGTCCCGATCATCGTCGGTCAGCGGGCGCCGGAACGCCTTGGGGCCGAGGCGCGACACGATCTCGGCGGCGCACGGACGCTCTTCGTTCGGCGTCGTCGGACGGCAGGAGAAAATGAGGCGACGCGTCGGGGTCTCCGAGACACCCTTCACGTCCGTCGGGCCGGCCACGACCAGGTCCTTCAGGTGCGCGAAGGCCGTGATGCCGTACCCGCTGACGCCCACCTGACGATCGGCGAGTGACCACTCGTGCGGTGACAGGAGGTCGGGAACTGGACCCTCTGCCTGCCTGAGGAAGGCCGCGGTGACCCGGCGGGGTCCCGCCCGCACGAAGATCGGCTCGGTCTTCATGGTCACGCCGTTGGGGTCCGCGACGCTCATCCAGCGATCCATCTCGAGGAGCGCGACGCGCTCACCGTCGATCGAGACCTCGACCTGCTCCCCGGCCGTCACGCCACCGTAGTACCCACCGGTCGTCGTGTGCTCGAACGCCAGACGGAACTCGTATTCGCCGTCGGCGATGAAGTTGTGCGTGACCGAAAGCCCACCACGTGTGCCATAGGGAGCGCCCTCGACCCGCTCCCACTGCGACGCATAGCCCGGGTTCGTGTAGGTCGTCGAGCTCGGTGCAGCTTCCGGGTCCCCGACCGCGAGGCGGCTGATGGTGGCGGCCGCGTTCAGGTACGCGTCGAGAAGGGTCGGCGACAGCATCTGCACGTCCGCGATGTTGTCGAAGTTGGCGCTCTTGGTGTCGAGCGGCAGGAAGGCGCTCGGGTCGATCTCGAGTCCGAGCAGGTCGCGGATCGACCGTGCGTATTCGGCTTGGTTGAGACGCTGGAACGCGCGGCCGCCCGGATTGGGGTCGTCCGCGGCTCGTGCGTCGATCCTCTCCTCGAGGTTGGCGACGAGCATCGTGAGCGTGTCACCGGCCGGCCTCGATACGCCCGGAGGTGGCATCATTCCGGCCCGGAGCTTGACGATCATCTTCTCGGCCACTTCCGGCGTCAGGAATGGCTCCGAGGCGTCGAAGCCTTCGAGCGACAGGTTGCCGCGCAGACGCCGCTCGTTGTGGCAGCGGACGCAGTACTCCTCGATGACCGCGGCGTCGTCCTCCGGGCCGGCATTCGCATGCGGCGAGCCTTCGAGCTGCGGCGCGATCCCGGAAACGGTCGACCCGTCCGGTCCGAACCGTGTCGATGAATCGGACCACGGAGCGTCGCCACGAGCAGAGACCATCAGGACGGCGCCCAGGAGGGCGAGTGAGACACTGAACGTCTTCATCGCTTGGTTCGAGCCCTCGATCGAGTCATCGGTAGCGGCAGCCGCGGGCGGGGCGCGTCGGACACCCCAGGAGGGGCAGGTCGGCACGACCGGTCCGGCGCGGGCATATCAGAGTAAAGACCCCCGGGA
>JAOTVL010000141.1 GCA_029863525.1 Gemmatimonadota bacterium | reverse complement strand
GCCCCGTCTGGCTCGCCTATCAGGATGGGGCTGGCCCGTGGACGCCGGTCAGCGCCGTCGGCAACACGTACACGTTCAACGTCGCCGCCACCACAGCGGCCATCGCGGTGAGTACTGAGCCGGCGCCGGGCGAATCGGGCGTGTTCGTGTACTACGCGACCCGAGCGGAGATGGTGACGGCCGATCTCGACGAGCTCTGCACCATTGCGCAGTCGGGTAAGACGGTCAACGCGAGCGTCGCAGGCATCGAGACACTCCTTGGCGAGGGGGCGACCATCAGCCTGGGTGAGGCCTGGGTCAGTACTTCGGTCAACGGCCCCATCGCGATCAACGACGTCGCCGACGGGAACCTGGATCTGGTCGGATACAAGTGGTCGCCGACCGGTGCGACGGACCGGATGTTCCTGCGTCGGGATGTGAACGTGCCTGGCGGCACCGACATCGGCACGATCGACTTCGCCGGGGCCGAGGCCTTCTTCCCGACGTTTGCGACGATAACCGTTCAGGGCGGCAGCGGAGGTTTCTGGTCCACCGAGTACGCGACTTCTCCGAGCCCCGGGGTGTGCTATTACGCGTCGCTCGACGACGACTTCTTCCCCGGGGCGACACAGTTCGTCGTTGGCGGGGCCCCGGCCGCGCGACAGGAGGCCGGAGACTTCCACTACGTGGCGATTACGGATGGGACGGGCTTGAGCTTCGTGTCGGAGTTGTTCTCGACGATGGCCCCCCGCACGATTTCCCACGGGGCGGCGCTTCCAGCGCCGACGATTACCGACATCACGGGCACGGCCGGCTACCGGCGCGTGCGGGTCGAGCTGACGCTACCGGCAGAGTACGACGAACTCGTGACGTTCGCTCTCGTGGACGACCCCGGAGCTGCGAGCATCGTGGCGATCGCCACGGCCGCTTGGCTGGGTGGCCAGAACGTGTCGCTGGAGACTCCAGACTTCACCGGCTTGGGCGGTTGGAACGACGCGTGGGCACCCACCAACGCCTCGACCACGGACTGGGCGTTTTCGGCCTTCGGCTGGACCGGTACCGACTGCGTGGAAGGCGCCAGAGAGGTGAACCGTACGGCGATCGGCACGGTGGGCTAGACGGATCGGCCGGCAAAGGGCCACCCACCGCCCCCCGGCCGGACGAGGTCCCGGCATCTTCGGATGTCGGGGCCTTCGTTCGTCGTGACCGGCGCGATCGACGCCGCCTGGATACCCGCGAACCCGGGCGTATCCGGGACACGGCGGTGGCTACTGCCTCGTCAACGCCGCGATCGGATCGATGCGCGTCGCCCTTCGGGCGGGCAGGCCCGCCGCCGCGGCCGCCGCGGTCAGGAGCACGACGACCACGGCGACGAGCGTCGGTGCGTCGAGCGGGCTCACCTCGTAGAGCAGTCCGCGGAGGAGCCGGCTCGCAAAGATGGAGCCCATCACGCCGAGCACGCCTCCCGCGAGCACGAACGTCAACGTCTGACCCACGACGAGGCGGAACGTCCGCGCCGCGTCCGATCCCAAGGCCATCCGCAGGCCGATTTCACCCGTTCGCTGCGCAACGGAGTACGAGGTGACGCCGTATATCCCAACCGTCGCGAGGATCAAGGCACAGAGCGCAAAGCTCAACAACAGAGCCATGTTGAAGCGGGGCTGTGCCAACGACTCGGAGACCAGCTCCTCCATGGTCGCGACGCGGGTCACGGGAAGTCCCGGGGCCAAATCCGTGATCTCTTGGCGAATAGCCTGAGCGAGCTCGGCCTCGTCGCCCTCGCTGTGGACCACCAGGTGCACTTCCCGCACCGGGAAGTTCTCGAACGCGACGAAGAGCTCCGGTGCGGCCGGCGCGTCGAGACCGTTGTGGCGCACGTCACCCACCACGCCCACGATCTCGATGCTGCCCGCCATCGGCACCCCCAGGATCTTGCCGAGCGGATCTTCCTCGGGGAACAAGAGTCGCTCGGCGCTCTCGTTGATCATCATCACCGGTCGCCCTTCCTCACGGTCGAACCGGTCGAGCAACCGGCCGCGAACGAGCGACATGCCCATGGCCTCGAAGTACCCGGGAACGACGGCCCGATATCCCGCTCTCGGCTGCTCCGCCAAGCTGGTCGCTTCCCGGCCCAAGATGCTGATCGGCAAATCGAAATCGCTGCCCATTCGACTCATCGGTAGCCCCGAGGTCGCCCCCGCCACATCCACACCCGGTACCGCGCTCACGCGGTCGACCAGCTCGTTCCAGAACTGCACCTGGCTCGCCCGGTCGGGGAAGTCGTTCTCCGGGAGTGAAACGACGGCGACCATCACGTCTTCCGTCCGAAAGCCCGGCTCGACCTGGAGGAGTCGCGAGAAGCTGCGGATCATTACGCCGGCGCTGAGCAGAAGCAGCAGCGCGAGGGCCACCTGCCCCGCGACCATACCGTTGAGGAGACGGCGGGCGCCGCGCCCGCCCGAGCCTCCCCGCCCCGCGTCTTGCAGGGTGTCGACGAGACGAGGGCGCATGGCGCGAAGGGCCGGATAGAGCCCGAAGAAGACGCCGGCCAGCATGGATGCCACGGCCGCGAACGCGAGAACGGTGACGTCGATGCCGATCTCGTCGATGCGAGGCAGCTCGGGCGGTAGCAGCCGCTTCAGGGAGGCCACGCCGACGTAGGCCAGCCCCAGACCGAGCCCACCCCCCAGGAAGACCAAGGTGAAGCTCTCCGCGAGGGACCTTCGCAGAAGCCGCCCCCGCCCGGCACCCAGGGCCGCACGAATCGCGAACTCCCGCTGACTCACCGAGGCGCGTGCAAGAATCAGGTTCGCGATGTTCACGCACCCGATCAGGAGCACGAGTCCGGCCGCGCCGGCCAGTACCGTGACGAGCGTGCTGAAGTCGCCCACCACCTGCTCCAGCGCCGGCGTGACGTTGGCGCCCCATCCGCGGTTGGTCTCGGGATGCTCGTCGGCAATGCCGAGGGATATCGCTTCCAACTCGGCGCGCGCCTGATTCACCGAGACGCCGGGCTCGAGGCGACCCACCACGTTATAGACGCGCATGGCACGCACATCGAAGAGGCGGGCGTTGATGGCCAGCGGCGTCCAGAGTTGGACCGCATCCGCGTCCGGCGGAAACTCGAAGCGCGGGGGCATGACACCCACCACCGTGAAGGGCTCGCCGTCCAGACGGATCGCGGTACCGAGGACGTCGGGGTCGGAGCCGAAACGCTGGCTCCAAAGCCCGTACGACAGCACGACCACAGAGTTGTTGCCGGGGGTGGCCTCCTCGTCTCGGAAGCCTCGGCCGAGCGCGGGTCGCACTTCGACGACGTCGAACACCGATGGGGAGATGGAGGCGCCCGAAATCTGCATCGGCTCGTCGACGCCGCCGAGCACGAACGTCTCGAGGCTGTATGCCCCCAGCGTGGCGAATGAACCCGACCGCTCGACCCAGTCGCGGTAGGTGCCCGCCGAAACGCCGTCCTGAACGATGTCGAGCTGTGGGTTCGCCTCCCAAACCGTCATCATGCGGTCGGGCTCAGCGTAGGGCAACGGCCGCAGGAAGACGCCGTTGACCAAGCTGAAGATGGCGGTGTTGATCCCGATCCCCAGCCCCAGCGTCGCCATCACGACGAGCGTGAAGCCGGGGCTGCTTCGGAGTGTCCTGAGTGCGAACCGTAGATCCTGCATCTCTGCGCCTGCCTAGCGGCATGGGAGTCGGCCGGGGTGGACCTTGCCGCGTTCGGAACCCGGCGGCAAGGCGGACCCCCCAGGGTTTACAACGTCCGCTCGCCCTCTAGTATCGCACAGAGCGCAAGCTCGCTCATGGGCAGGCTCGGCAGGCGTTGGCCGAGACCCGACCCAGGTGCGTACCGTAGCTGGCAGGAGGAGGACTGAAATGCCGAAGACTGGTGGAGATCGAGGCCGGTGGAGATCGAAGAGGGCGGCGGCCCTCGCGCTTGGGGCCCATCATCGATTTACCGGCGCGTGGCAAATGAGCACGTCTTGAAAACGCCGTTTCTGGTTTGGGACCCGAGCTACGAGATCGACCTCGGGCCCCACGTCTTCATTACCGCCAAGTACCGCCTGACCCGTGAGCACCTCCTTGGGAACGGAACCGTGGAAGAGGTCCACTTCGTCGCCCCGACTCCGGCTCGCCGTGAAGACCTCCTGCTCGCCCACACGGAGGAGTACCTGCGGAAGATCGACGAGGACGCGTTCTCCGCGGGCGAACGGTTCCTGCTCGAGATCCCGTTCACCGCGGAGGTCCGCGACGCCATGACGCTCGCGTGCGGAGGGACGCTGCTCTCCTGCAGGTTGGCCCTGGAGCACGGCGCCGCCGGCCACCTGGGCGGTGGCTTCCACCACGCGTATGCCGACCACGGCGAGGGCTTCTGCTTGCTGAACGACGGGCCGGTCGCGCTCCTCACCCTGATCGAGGAAGGCACGATCGGTCGGGGGGCGATCGTCGACCTCGATGTGCACCATGGGAACGGCACCGCGTCGATTCTCGCGGGGAACGAATCCGTCTTCACCTTCTCGATGCATCAGGAAAACAACTACCCGGCGCACAAGCCGCGATCCGATCTGGACGTCGGGCTCGACGACGGAACCTCGGACGAGGAGTACCTGTCTGCCCTCGAGACGGCCCTACCGACCGTGCTCGACGATTTCGCCCCCGACCTCGTGCTCTACCTGGCCGGCGCGGATCCGTACCTGGAGGATCAGCTCGGCGGGCTCGCCCTCACCACGGACGGGCTGCGCCGACGCGACCGCATGGTCTTCGCGGAAGTCCGGAGACGGGGCATCTCGATCGCGGTGGTGCTCGCCGGCGGGTACGCGATCCGCCTCGAGGACACGGTGTCGATCCACGCGGCCACGATCGAGGAACTGATCGCCGCGAGCTGATCCCGCGTGCGGGTCCGGCGGTCTATCTCAGCGTCACCTGCGCTACGAGCAGGTATTCTCGAAGCCCTCGGGGCCCGGGTCCTGGGCCGTCGGGTCCCCGACGACACCGACGAAGAGCAGCGTCTCGCTCAGCCGCTCGCGGATCGCCAGCAGGAACGGACGGTCCGCGATCAGGCCGGTGAACGACACCACGCCGATGCCGACCGATGTCACGGCTGCGGCTCGGGTACCGCGCTCGTCGACCTCCATGAAGGTCTTCTGTCGTACGTAGGCGATGCAGAGCTGATCTCCGATCGGTGACATCCGCGTGAAATCGGCCGACGGCGTGAACGCGACCTCCATCCCCATCCGTTTGAGAGGACCGTTCAGGAATGCGTCGTATGAGAGCTCGAACTTCGGGATGGAGACGCCGTCCACCTCGGTGGGCGTCATCGCGGCCGTGATGCCGGACAACGACTGCTCATCGAGGTCCGCGACGAGATCGCGCACGTCACCGTGCGGAACCACCACCAGCATCGAGAACGCCCCACCCCCGTACGGAAGCTCGACCGCCGTGTAACCGGTCTCGCCGACGACGCCCCCCCCGAAGGGGAGTTCCACGTCGCCAATCGACATCATCTCCACCGTTACGGTCGATCCGTCCTCTCTTTGGAACGGCTGAGCCCGCGTATCGGCGGGATCGAAGCTGGTCGTCCAGGTGCCATCGAAGTAGATGGCGTTGATGAGCAGCATGACCAGGGCCGGATCGAGCTGATCCACAATGCTGTCGATGAACCCGTTCGTCTTCTCATCGACCCAGCCGTTGATCACGTCGACGGACCTCGGGTCGTCGAAATCGAGTGTGGTCGCCTGCGCCTCGAACGCGGCTGACACCACGTCGAAGAAGCTCTGGTGAAACGGAAAACCGTCGCGAGCCCACACCGAGTTGGCGATGTCGAACCGGACCGTCGGGTCGAGCTCCGTGAGCAGCGTGATGAGGCCCTGGTACGCCTCGTTGATCGCCTCCTGCCCCAGCTCGCCGAAGCCGAGCCCCCCACGCAGGGCGTCGAACGTCTCACCGTCCGCGCCGTTGAGCGTCATGCCGAGCGCCATCGAGGCGCTCAGCGGGGAGAGGATCACGTTGGCCCGCGTGTCGTCCGCCAGCACCTCCCGGAGCAGGTCCACCCCGAATCGGTTGGACCGCGCGATGACTTCCGTCTCCGCGATGCTGAGCGAACGCGGGAGCTCGGTGATCTCCTCCGGACCAATCGAATCGCTGCAGGCGGCGAGCAGCGTCAGGAGGAGGGGGACGGCTCGGATTCGGCAGCAGAGCAGGAGTGTCTTCATCATCGGGCGGGAGCCATGCTCAGAAGGGCCGGCGGCTCAGTCATCAACCTTACATACGAACAAAACGGCAGCTGTGTGACGGCTTCTGGAGGGCAAGCTCAGGAGGGGCGCGACCGGGAGACGCGCCGCAAGTGACCCGGGTGGGGCTCGAACCCACGACCTACTGATTAAAAGTCAGTTGCTCTGCCAGCTGAGCTACCGGGTCGCCCTGAAGATAGACGCCGACCCCGAAAGATGAAGGCACAGCCAAGCGCCTCCCGGGAGCGCATGGTCCCTTCGATCGCACCTCATGATCGCCTTGCGCGCCAAACCCGCCGGCCCGAGGTTGGCGCCCCGGCCCCAAGGAGATCCATGAAGACTGTCGGCAACCCGAAGGCCCTGGCTCGCCTGACCGAGAGAGTCCGCCACCTCACTCCCGATGCGCCTCGGAAGTGGGGCAAGATGAACGTCCAGCAGATGCTGTCCCATCTCGCTCGCTCGATGGAATGGCTCCTCGGCGACGGCGAAGCTCGGACGCCCTGGGACGATCGGCCCTCGGCGATCATCAAGTTCTTCGCGTTCAGGGTCCCGCTCCCCTGGCCCAAGGGGATCCCCAACCCGAACGATCCGGCGAGCGTGGACGTCGCCGCCGAGGAGTTCGAATCCTTGCGCGACCGGGTCGTCGGGGGACTCGAGGGCATGGCCCGATGGGAATCGTCCGAACGCACGCCGCCGCACCCCGCCTTCGGCCACCTGACCACGTGGGAGTGGCAGCGCTGGGCATTCAAGCACGCCGACCACCACCTGAAGCAGTTCGGGGCCTGAGCCAGCCACGACCGGGTCCGCGACCGACGCGGCCAACATGAGCGCAGGTGACATGGCCTCGATCGCCGTCCTACTCCGACTTCAGCGTCTCCAGCGGATCGGTGCGGCCGGCCCGGTGCGCCGGGAGCCAGGAAGCCACGACCGCCGTCGCGAACAGGACGAGCGCGGCGGAGGTCAACGCGAACGGGTCCGTCGCGGACACTCCGAAAAGGAAGCTCTCGAGTAGGCGCCCCACGAAGACGGCGACCACAGCACCCACGACAACCCCGACCCCGGCGTGCAGGACGCCCTTACCTATCACATCGTTCTGAATTCGCCTGCGTCCGGCCCCGAGTGCGATCCGGATGCCGAGCTCTTGGCGGCGTTGGCCGACGGTGTACAGCAGTGTCCCGTAAAGGCCCGCCGCAGCCAAGAGTAGCGCCACGACGCCGAACGCCCCGAAGATCAAAGAGCCGAAGCGTCGCGTGGCGGATGACTCCTCGACCCAATCATCGAGCCTCTCGACGGTCGGAATGGGCAAGTCGGGCTCCACGGACCAAACCGCCTCGCGGATCAGCCGTGCGAGCCCGTCGGAGGGCTCGACCACCCTTAATCCGAACGTCGCCAGCGGGATCTCGAAGGGCAGAGCCTCCATCGGCATGTAGATCGCGTAGTCGTGAGTCTGGTCGAGGCCGTAGTGCCTCGTGTCTTCGGCCACGCCCTCGACGACGAGACCACCGGCCGTCTCGAGCTCGCGGCCGAGCGCCGCATCGGCGGAGCCGTAGAAACGCACTGCGAGCGCTTCAGAGATCACTGCGGGTCTCGGCGCTGCTGCCGCGTCACCCTCGGTCCACGAGCGTCCGGCCACCAGCTCGGTTCTGTACGTTTCGAAGTGACCGAGGCTCACGGGGTGGAGGAAGAGGCGCACGGGTGTCCCTGCCGGCTCATCGGGAGGTTCGGCGCGGTTGCTCCAGCAGCAGCGATTCCCGCCGACGTGCTCGAAGGGCGCCTCGATCCCATACGCGACCGACACGACACCCGGGGCTGCGAGCAAAGCCTGCCGCACCGGCTCCATCCGCGCGCGATACTCCTCGGGCGTGTCGACTCCGGTCGGATTCAACGGCACCATCCAGACGTCCTCGGCCACGATCCCGGGGTCGATCGCCGTCACCGATAGGAAGCTGCGCATGAGCAGGCCCGCGGATGCAACGAGGACAAGCGAGATCGCTACCTCGAAGATCACGAGCCCACTCCGAAAAGCGCGTACCCCGCGTCCACCGGTCAGACCCCGGCCTCCCGCGCGCAACCCCTCCTGAACGTCCTGCCCCACGGCTCGAAACGCGGGAAACAGGCCGAACAGGAATGCAGTAGCCGTCGCGAGTCCGATACACACGGCGAAGACGGGCGGATCGAGCGTGACGTCGGCCCCGCGGGGAAGGGTCACCGTCCACCGCCGAAAGAACCCGAGCGCCACCTGAGCGATCGCGAGCCCGCCGAGGCCCCCGAGAACGCCGACCAAGAGGCTCTCGGCGGAGAGTTGACCGAGCAGATTCCAGGTTCTCGCGCCCATCGCACGTCGGATCGACATCTCCCGTGCCCGCGACAGCCCGCGCGCCATGAACAGGTGAGCCACGTTCGCGCACGC
>JAOTVL010000142.1 GCA_029863525.1 Gemmatimonadota bacterium | reverse complement strand
CCTCCGGGTGTCACCGAACCTCTCGACCTCCGACGAGGAGCTGGACCGGTTCCTGGATGTGATCGCCGCCGAGGCCCACTGAAAACGCGGCCACGAGGTGTCCTCGTCGGAGTGACACTGTCTCATTCACGAGACACATCCAGACTTCGCGTAATACCTTGGACATACGAGTGTAAGTCACTATATCGCATCTTTTTACCGTGATCAGTGTTTTGTGGCATCCGGTTTGCCCTTTACGCGGGTGACGATTCAGCGAAGGAGGACACCGTGCGAAGCCCAGCGAAAACAATCCTGATTCTGACGGCCCTGGCAGCCGTCGGTGCCGGTGAGGCGAGGGCGCAGGCCCACGTCTCGTTCGCCTTGAGCGCGGGTCCCCTCTTCACCGGGGTCTCGTTCGGAGTCGGCAGCCACTACGACGCGGGGTCCGTATTCGTCGGGGCCGCGTTCGGTGCGGCCCACCCGGGGTACGCCGGATCGTACGGCATCTACTCGAGGGATTCGTACTACCGCGACGACCACTATTACTCGTCGGGCAGCTGCTGGGACTACTACTGGAACAGCTACTACGACCCCTACAGCGGTTGGTACGACGACTGCGTCATCGCCGGTCCGTACCGGTATTCGTACCGAGCACGGAGCTACCGAGCGCGCTGGGGGGGCTACTATGGACCGCGCTACCGCTACGTATACGTCGCGGACCCCTTCTCCGACCCTTGGGGCCCCTATTGGGCGTATGACCCGTGGTCTTCCTACTGGAACGGGTACTGGGACGGGTATAGCGACGGGAGCTGGTTCACCCGAAGCGTCTATGGCTACGGGTATCGCCGAACGGTCTACGCGGACGGTTCGCCCCGCTACGTGACCACGCGCCGTCCGTCGCCCATCTACGTCGCGAACAACACGCGCTACAAGGAGAGCCCGCGCAGCGCGGTGGGTCGCACGGCCCAGCGCCGAGGCACCGTTACACCTGCGGCTCCGTCGCGCACGGCCGCGGCCGGCGCGGTTCGGGCCCGGCCCAGCTCTCCGGCATCGGTGAACCGTCGCGCTCCGCAGGTCGGTCCGAACACGGGCGCGGCCCGCACGGCGCGGGCGTCGGACGGCGTTCGCAGTCGCGGGGGGGCAGCAGCTTCCAGCCGCTCTGGTCGAGAGGACGCTCGGCGGTCCGTGCCGACGGTTGGCCGTCGGCCGGTTGCTGCCGAAACGACCACGCGCGGCAGCGCGATCAGCCGTCCCGCCGCTCCCTCGCGCCGCGCCCCGCGGTCTGGTGCGACGTCGACGCAGGATCGGGCCACGACCGCGCGCCCGTCGGCGCAGCGTCCCTCGGCCGCCGTGAGGGGCTCGGACGCCACGCGTACCGCGCCGACCGCGCGGTCTCGCGGCTCGCAGGATCGGGCGACATCGAGTAGGAGCCCGAGGGCGGCGTCCGAGCCGACTCGCGCTCAGGAGCGCACGCGTCCTTCGGCGTCCTCGCGCCCAAGCGCGTCGCAGCCACGCGCCTCGGCACCGCGGTCACAGCCGAGGGCGTCCGCTCCTCGGTCGCAGCCGCGCGCCTCGGCACCGCGGTCACAGCCGAGGGCCTCCGCTCCTCGGTCGCAGCCGCGCGCCTCGGCACCGCGGTCAGAGCCGAGGGCCTCCGCTCCTCGGTCGCAGCCGCGCGCCTCGGCACCGCGGTCACAGCCGAGGGCGTCCGCCCCTCGGTCGCAGCCACGTGCCTCGGCACCGCGGTCACAGCCGAGGGCATCTGCCCCTCGGTCGCAGCCGCGCGCCTCGGCACCGCGGTCACAGCCGAGGGCATCTGCTCCTCGGTCGCAGCCACGCGCCTCGGCACCGCGGTCACAGCCGAGGGCATCCGCTCCTCGGTCGCAGCCGCGCGCCTCGGCACCGCGGTCAGAGCCGAGGGCATCCGCTCCTCGGTCGCAGCCGCGCGCCTCAGCACGTCCGCCCGCTCGCTCCTCGGCCCCGGCTCGCTCCGGGGCCCGACGTCCGGCCCGGCGGCCCGGCGGCTGAGGGCTTCGATCGGCGCATCGAATCTCAGCGGAGTCGACGTCCCCCGCTGATCACGGCCCGGCACGGGTTGGCTCCGATCCAGTAAGCCAGCTCGGCCGGGTCTTCGATCGTCCAGCAGGCAAGGTCGGCCCGAAGTCCGGCTTCGATTCGGCCCCGATCCTCCAGGCCGAGCACAGGCGCCGCCTCGCGGGTCATGCCGGCCACCGCTTCTTCGGGCGTGAGCCCGAACTGGGTGCACGCGAGGTTCATGGCCATCAACGGTGACGCGACCGGCGAAGTCCCGGGGTTCAGGTCGCTCGCCACCGCGATCCGAACCCCTTCCCTTCGGAGCGCGGCCACCGGGGGTCGCTGCGTCTCACCCAGCACGTAGAACGCTCCGGGCAAGAGCACGGCGGCGGTCCCGGCTTCGGCCATGGCCCTCACGCCGGCCTCCGTCGTGTACTCGAGGTGGTCCGCCGACCGAGCTCCGACGCGCGCGGCGAGCGCGGCCCCACCCCCGTCGCTGAGCTGATCGGCGTGAAGGCGGAGCGGCAGCCCAAGCCCGGCGGCCACCGTAAACACGCGCTCGCACTGCGCCACCGAGAAGGCGATCGACTCGCAGAACGCGTCGCACGCGTCGGCCAACCCGAGCGACGCGGCGGCCGGCAGCAGCTCACCGCATACCCGGTCCAGGTACCCCTCCGCGTCCCCCTGGAATTCGGGCGCGATCGCATGCGCAGCGAGAAGCGTGGTCGAGACGGAGACCCCTTCCTCGGCGGCGAGCGTGCGCGCCACCCGCAGCATGCGCAGCTCCGTTTCGACGTCCAGCCCGTAGCCGGACTTGATCTCGAGCGTGGTCACGCCGTGGTCGATCATCTCGGAAAGGCGAAGCCGGGACACGTTCTGCAGGTCCTCTTCCGACGCGGAGCGCGTCGCACGAACTGTCGAGAGGATCCCTCCTCCGGCCCGGGCGATCTCCTCGTACGTCGCCCCAGCCAGCCGCTGTGCGAACTCGTCTGCTCGCGTGCCCGCAAAGACCAGGTGCGTGTGGACATCGATGAGGCCCGGGGTCACCCAGCCCCCGTTCAGGTCGAGGGTCTCGACGGGGTCGGCGACCAGCGCCTCCGGTGCGTCAGAGACCGGCCCGACCCAAGCGATTCGACCCTCCGCCACGGCCACGACCCCGTCGCGCACGGCGCCGTACGGCCGTTCCGCGGACATCGACAGCGTCGCGACGTGCCCCCCCTGAATCAGTAGATCACAACTACCCAGCTTCGCCTCCACGTTGACGCCCGGTTCGGCGCCAATCTACACTCGTTCGCCATGCCAGACCTCTTCTTCGACAGCGCCCTCCTTCCGACCGGTTGGACGGACGACGTGCGCGTCTCGATCGACGCTTCCGGCTGGATCACCGCCGTGGCCTCCGGCGTACGCCCTCGGGGCGCCACCCGCCTCCAGGGCGTGGCAGTGCCGGGGGTCCCGAACGCACATTCGCACTCCTTCCAGAGGGCGCTGGCGGGACGCACGGAGCGCGGCTCGGCGTCCGGCGACTCCTTCTGGTCATGGCGCGAACGGATGTACGGCTTCCTCCGCACGCTCGACCCGGAGGCCGTAGAAGCGATCGCTGCGCAGCTCTTCGTCGAACTATTGGAGCACGGCTTCACGTCCGTCGCCGAGTTCCATTACCTGCGCAATGACGTGGACGGCCGGGCCTACGAGGACCCCGTGGAGATGGGGCGCCGGGTCCTGGCGGCCGCCGACGCCACGAGCATCGGCCTCACCCTGCTCCCGACCGTGTACCGCTCGGCGGATTTCGGTGGCCTGCCACCGACGCACGAGCAACGGCGTTTCGTGACCTCGGTCGAAGATCTCGTCGGGGACATCGCGGTGCTCGGGGCCGGCGCGAAGGCCGGATCGGTCCGTGTCGGCTTGGCGCTGCATTCCCTCCGGGCCGTCCCGCCCGAAGAGCTCGCCGTGGCAGTGGAGGCCGCGCGCGCCATGGACGGTTCGATTCCGATCCACATCCACGTGGCCGAACAGCAGCGCGAGGTGGACGCCTGTGTCGCGTGGTCCGGCGCGAGGCCGGCGGAGTGGCTCCTGGACAACGCGACGCTCGACTCCGGCTGGTGCATCGTGCACGCGACCCACGCAACGCCGGCAGAGCTCGAAGGGCTGGCCGACACGGGTGCGACCATCGCCCTCTGTCCCTCGACGGAAGCGAATCTCGGCGATGGTGTCTTCGCGCTTCCCGACTACTCCGAGGCGGGAGGCTCATGGGCGATCGGCACGGACGCGCACGTCGCGCGGGACCCGGCCGAGGAGCTGCGGGTGCTGGAGTATGGTCAGAGACTCACGACCGGCTCCCGCAATGTTGCGGCGGGCGCCGCGGCTCGATCGACGGCCCGAGCCATGCTCGACGCTGCCTGGTCCGGGGGCGCGGCCGCCTGCGCCCGGCGCATCGGACGGATCGCGCCGCAGCTTCGGGCCGACATCGTGGTGTTGGATGACGAGCACCGTTCCTTGGTGGGGCGGAGCGGTGACGACCTCCTCGACTCCTGGGTTTTCTCCGCCGACAGAACGCCCGTTCGACATGTGGTGGTGGGTGGCCAATGGGTCGTCCGGGACGGACGGCACCATCGGGCCGACCAGATCCTCGAGCGCTTCGCCCCGGTCGCTCGAGCGCACGGCGTCGATCAGCCCCAGTTATCCATGGACCTGGAGGAGTAGGCCCCGGGCCAGTCTCTACGAGCGCGACCGCGGAGGGCCCCTTACTCCTCGGTCGGGATTCGCAACCCGTGCTCGTGGGCCGTCCTTCGCGCCGTCTCGTATCCGGCGTCCGCGTGGCGAACGACCCCGATCCCGGGGTCATTCGTCAGCACGCGTTCCAGGCGCAAGGCCATCTCCGGTGTACCGTCGGCCACGATCACCTGTCCGGCGTGCAGCGAGTTGCCGATCCCGACGCCGCCGCCGTGATGGAACGAGACCCAGCTCGCGCCCGAAGCGGTGTTGAGCAGCGCGTTGAGGATCGGCCAGTCCGCGACCGCGTCGGTGCCGTCCATCATCGACTCGGTTTCACGGTTGGGAGACGCCACGGACCCGGTGTCGAGGTGGTCGCGCCCGATCACGATGGGTGCGGAGACCTCTCCGGTACGGACGAGCTCGTTGATGGCGACGCCGAATCGAGCTCGCGCCCCCTGCCCAAGCCAGCAAATCCGGGCAGGTAGCCCTTGGAACTCCACGCGCTCCGACGCCAAGCGGATCCAACGGGCCAGGTGCTCGTCGTCCGGGAACATCTCCAAGACCAACCGGTCGATCCGGTGGATGTCGGCCGGGTCACCGGAGAGCGCGGCCCACCGGAAGGGACCCTTCCCCTCGCAGAACAAGTCGCGGATGTACCCCGGTACGAAGCCGGGATACGCGAACGCATTTTCAAAGCCAGCGTCCTGGGCGTATCCCCGGAGGTTGTTGCCGTAGTCCACCGCGACGGATCCCGCATCCTGGAGCGCGACGATTGCCTCGCAATGCGTGCGGATCGATTGCATCGATCGTCGGAGGTAGTCGTCGGGGTCGGAGGCGCGCAGCCGGTCGGCCTGTTCCAATGACAGCTTCGCCGGTACGTATCCGTACAGGGGGTCGTGCGCCGACGTCTGGTCTGTCACGATGTCGGGGACGGTGCCCCGAGCCACCAGCTCCGGGAGCACCTCCGCACAATTCCCGACCAACCCCACCGAAACCGCCGACCCGGACGCGCGCGCCTCTTCGATCCATCCAAGGGCTTCGTCGAGGTCGTGTGTCATGCGATCGCAATACCGCGTGTCGAGCCGGCGCCGGACACGCGCCGGGTCGACCTCCACACAGATCATCGATGCCTCGTTCATCGTGGCCGCCAGCGGCTGGGCGCCCCCCATCCCTCCCATGCCACCCGTAAGAATCCATCGACCCTTCAGCGAGCCCCCGAAGTGCCGGGCCGCCATGGCGCCGAAGGTCTCGTAGGTGCCCTGCAGGATGCCCTGGGTGCCGATATAGATCCACGACCCGGCTGTCATCTGGCCGTACATCATCAGGCCGCGGCGCTCGAGCTCGTGGAAGTGCTCCCAGGTTGCCCAACGACCGACCAGGTTCGAGTTGGCGATCAGGACTCGCGGGGCGTGCTCGTGGGTGCGAAAGACGCCGACCGGCTTGCCCGACTGGACCAGGAGCGTCTCGTCGTTCTCCAGTCCCCGGAGCGTGCGCACGATCGCCTCGAACGCCTCCCAGCTCCGTGCGGCGCGGCCGGTCCCTCCGTAAACCACGAGGTCGTCCGGACGCTCGGCCACCTCCGGGTCGAGGTTGTTCATGAGCATCCGGAGCGCGGCCTCTTGGGCCCACCCCTTGCAGGAGCGCTCCGCCCCGCGCGGCGCACGGATGGTTGTCGTCTCCGTTCCCGTCGTCATCCTTCGACCTCCTCTGCGATCCCCGTGAACGCTCCGTCGCGCACGAGCTCGGCCATGGCGTCGAGGTCCGTACCGAGCGGCCGGTCGCCCTCCAGACGCTCGACACGCGTTCGAATCCTCTCGTACGCGAGCTCTACCCCGCGTCCGGCCCTCAGGGGCCGACGATACTCGATGCCTTCAGCCGCACACATGAGCTCGGTCGCCACGACCCTCTCGAAACAAGCTACCGCGCGCGTCGCCTTACGTGCGGCGGCCATCCCCATGGACACATGATCCTCTTGGTTCGCGCTCGTGGTGACCGAATCCACCGAAGCCGGGTGCGCAAGGATTCGGAGTTCTGCCAGCAGATCGACGGCCGTCACCTGAGCAATCATGAAGCCGCTTTCCAGACCGGGTCGTGCCGCCAGAAACGCCGGGAGACCCGTCGACAGGTCCGGGTTGAGTAAGCGCTCGATCCTCCGTTCCGAGATCGCGGCCAGATCCGCCAGGGCGATCGCGAGCAGGTCCAACGCCTGAGCCACGATCTGCGCGTGGAAATTGCCACCACTCACAATCACACCCGATTCCGCGAAAACCAGAGGATTGTCGGTCGCGCTGTTCGCCTCGACCTCCAGAATCCCGCGCACGTAGGCGAGTGCCTGCCGGGCGGCGCCGTGCACCTGGGGCACGCATCGAAGCGCGTAGGCGTCCTGCACGCGCGAATCGTCGTTGCGGTGCGACTCTCGGATCTCCGAGTCGGCGAGAATCGACCGGAGCCGTCTCGCGGTCTCTCGCTGCCCACGATGCGGGCGCGCGTCCTGGATCTCGGCGCGGAACGCTTCGGGCGTCCCGAGGAGCGCCTCGAGCGACATGCTCGCCGCGACCTCGGCGGTCTCCAGTGCGCGCTCGGCTCGGAGGAGGGCCAAGATGCCGAGTCCCGTGGTCGCCTGCGTCCCGTTGATGAGGGCCAAACCCTCCTTGAATCCAAGGACCAGCGGGTGGACGCCCTCGCGCTGCATCCACGTTGCGACTGGGCCCCACTGCCCATCGCGCTCCGCCTCGCCTTCACCGATGAGTCCCAACGCGATGTGAGCGAGCGGGGCCAGGTCCCCGCTCGCGCCGACCGATCCGAACTCGGGAACGCGGGGATGGATACCGTGGTTCAGGAAATGGAGAATCTGTTGGACCACTTCTACGCGACAACCTGAGACACCCCTGGCCAACGCATTGGCGCGCAACACCATGAGGACTCGCACCGAACGACGATCGAGCCGGGCGCCGACGCCCGAGGCGTGGGACCGGACGAGGTTGCGCTGAAGGGCCGCTCGTTCGTCGGGCGGGATCATGACGTCCGCGAGACGGCCGAACCCGGTGGTGACGCCGTAGACCCGCTCGCCGGCGCCCACCTTCTCCTCGATGAGCGCCCGCGAGGCGCTGATCCGGTCTTTCGCTTCGGCGTCGAGTGCCACCTCCGCGGACTCCAGCGCCACGCGCTCGATCTGTTCCAGGGTCATCGTGCGCCCGTCGACGAGCACCACCTCGGGGTTCGGCCCCTTCGTCACGGTCAAAAGTGTCTCCACGCTTGGCGAGGGAGGAACAGAGCCGCGGATAATGGCCGAAGAAGTCATGTAGCGGCAAGACTTTGGCCGCTTTGCTAATGCTACCTGGGTGGCGAGAAAGCCTGGGAAGCCGACAGCGTATCTGGACTGGTAAGGAACGCGTGGTCATAATGAGGCTGTTCCCCCAGAGAAGGCAGGATCATGATCGAACGCGTGGGCCCGCGGCGCTCCGGCAACGACCGACGCTCTGCGCATGATCGCCGCACCGGGCCGCGCCGCCTCGCCGTGCGAAGAACCGTCGAGCTCGCACATCCGGACGAGCGTCGCACGCGAACCGACCGCCGCTCAGGCGATAGTCGGAGGAGCGGGGTCGATCGTCGCATCGGCGAACGCCGGGTCGTTCCGGATCGCCGGATGATCGCCCTGGCCTGAGCGAGGAGGGACAACTCCTCACCCCGAGCTCGTCAGAAGATCCGGCCCACGGCGCTTGAGAAGGTCCACACCACCACAGAGCCGAGTGCCGTCGCCGCAGCCAGCATCGTGACCGGCTGATCAGCGAACACGCGCCTC
>JAOTVL010000140.1 GCA_029863525.1 Gemmatimonadota bacterium | reverse complement strand
CCGATTGCCAGGCTCTCGGTAGAGCTTCTTCACCGTCGCGGCCTCTTCGGCAACGAGCGCGACGACCATTTGACCGTCCTCGGCCGAGTCCTGAGCCTGGACCACGATGTAGTCTCCGTCCCGGATCTGCTCCTCGATCATCGAGTTGCCTTCGACGCGGAGCACGTAGTTGTCCCTGCGACGGCTGACCATGTCGGGAGGAACCGCGAGGGTCTCGTTGTCCTGGATGGCCTCGATCGGGAGGCCCGCGGCGACCGAGCCCAGCAGGGGGAGCTCGAGCACGGGCGTGGCCGTCTCATGCCCCAAGAGCTCGATGGATCGGCTCTCGTTGTAGGACTTCCGGATGTAGCCCTTGCGCTCCAGATTGCTGAGATGCTCGTGCACCGTCGCAAGCGACGAGTAGCCGAAGTGCTCGGCGATCTCTTCGAAGCTCGGCGCGTATCCCCGGTCGTCGATGAATGACTCGATGTGATCGAGGATTTCCTTCTGGCGCTTGGTGAGGGGCATGTCGCCCTCCCTGCGTGCGGTGGGGAACCCGAATAAGAACCGAAGTAAGGTTACCCGAACGTTGCCCGAAACGCAAGGAAACGAGCCGCTCCCAGGAATCCTCGCCCGGATCGTCCGGACGAAGAACGATGAGCTGGCCGTGCTCCGCTCGGAGGCGTCCCGGCTCGAAGCTGCCGTCGAGCGGGCGCGCGCGCCGCGCGGCTTCGCTCGTGCCCTGTCGAAGGCCGCGGACGTGTCACTCATCGCGGAGTGCAAGCGACGCTCCCCCGGCGCGGGCCAAATACGGCCTGGCGTCGATCCCGTGGCCTTGGCGAAGGGATACGAGCGGGCCGGCGCGGCCGCGATGAGCGTGCTCACGGACCTGGAGTACTTCGGCGGAAGCCTGGCCGACCTGATCGCCGTGGGAGGCGCTGCGTCGATCCCGATTCTGAGGAAGGATTTCACGCTCGACCCCCTGCATGTGATCGAGGCGCGCGGAGCGGGCGCGGATGCCGTGCTCTTGATCGTGCGCATTCTCGATGACGATGCCCTCGCGCGTCTGCACGCGGAGGCGGTCGGACTCGGCATGGACGTCTTGGTGGAGGTGCACGACGCAGGCGAGCTCGAACGAGCCCTTCGTATCGAGCCCAGCGTCGTGGGGATCAACAACCGTGACCTCGCGAGTTTCACCACCGACCTGGCGACCACCGAGCGCCTGCTGGAGGGCGTCCCCGACGACGTCGTGGTGGTATCGGAGAGCGGGATCCGTGACCGTGAGGATGTGGTCCGGCTCGGGGACGCGGGAGTCGATGCCATTCTGGTGGGAGAGTCGTTGCTTCGGGCGGACGACCCGACCGAGGCCGCCGCGGCGCTCGTCGGTGTGCCGCGCCTGGGGCGAAGCCGTGCGTGACGGTCCGAGGGTCAAGATCTGCGGATTGACACGAAACGAGGACGCCCGAGAGGCCGAAGCGCTCGGCGCCGACCTACTCGGGTTCGTGTTGACCGCCGGCTTCGGCCGTAGCGTCGACCCGGCGAATGCACCCGCGGTCGTGCACGGTACGACGCTCCCTCGGGTGGCGGTCCTGGTCGATGAACCTCCTTCGCGGGCGGCCGAGCTGGCGAACGGGATCGATGCGGGCGTCATTCAACTCCAGGGATCGGAGTCCCGAGAAATGGTACGTGCGGTGCGTGAGCTCGGCTCGTGGACGCTGTGGAAGGCCGTCCGGGCTCGAGACGCTTCGGACGTCGTGCGCGTGGTCGATACGTTCGGCGACCTGGTCGATGGCTTTCTGGTCGAGGGGTGGCGCGAAGGTGTCGTCGGGGGCGGAGGCGTAACGGTCGAGGTCGGCGCCGACGAGGTGCGCTCCGCGGTCCCCGACGCCTTCGACTTCGTCCTCGCCGGTGGGTTGGCTCCGGGCTCGCTCGCCGAAGCAGTGGCACGGTTCCGACCGGACGTGGTAGATGTCTCGTCGGGCGTGGAGCGGGCCCCGGGTGTGAAGAGCCCCGCGCTGGTGGCTGCCTTCATTCGGGCCGCGCGTCCCGGCGAGCGCTGACGCGATGCCAAGACCCATGACCGAAGGCCGCTTCCCGTGGCGACCAAGACCGTGAAGACGAGACACTCCGACCGCTTCGGCGCATTCGGAGGACGATACGTGCCCGAGACGCTCATCCAGGCTTTGGATGAAGTCGTCGAAGCGTACGCGGAAGCCTCCGACGACCCCACGTTCGAGGAGGAATTCCGGGCTCTTCGAGCCGATTTCATCGGGCGTCCGACGCCCCTCTACCACGCGCTCCGACTCGGCGAAGCCGTGGGTCACCCCCAGGTGTACCTCAAGCGCGAGGACCTGAACCACACGGGTGCGCACAAGATCAACAACACCATCGGGCAGGCGCTCCTGGCGCGACGCATGGGAAAGAAGCGCATCATCGCAGAGACCGGGGCCGGACAGCACGGCGTGGCCACCGCGACGGCCTGTGCGCTCTTCGACCTGGAGTGCGTCGTCTACATGGGCGAAGAAGACGTCGAGCGGCAGGCTCTCAACGTCTTTCGCATGGAGCTGCTGGGCGCCGAAGTTCGACCCGTTGCATCCGGGACCCGCACGCTGAAGGACGCGACCAACGAAGCCATACGCGACTGGGTCACCAACGTCGAATCCACGCACTACATCATCGGCTCGGTGGTCGGCCCCGACCCGTTCCCACGCATGGTGCGTGATTTCCAGGCGGTCATTGGCAGGGAGGCGCGCGAACAGATCATCGAGGTGTCGGGTCGTCTGCCCGCGGTCGTCGTCGCTTGTGTGGGCGGAGGCTCGAACGCCATGGGGATCTTCCACGCCTTCGTCGGCGATTCCGACGTTCGACTCGTGGGCGTGGAGGCCGGCGGCGAGGGGGTCGACAGCGGCCGTCATTCGGCGTCTCTGGCGGCGGGGCAGCCGGGTGTCCTCCACGGCTCACTCAGCTATCTTCTGCAAGACGGTGACGGTCAGGTCGCGCCTGCCCACTCCGTGTCGGCAGGGTTGGACTATCCGGGTGTCGGTCCCGAGCACTCCTTCCTGAAGGACTCGGGCCGCGCCGAGTATACCTACGTAACGGACGACGAGGCTTTGAGCGCATTCCATCGGTTATCGGAGCTCGAAGGGATCATTCCCGCCCTCGAGACGGCCCATGCGGTGGCCCACGTGATGTCGCACGCGGACGCCTACGATGGGCCGATCGTCATTTGTCTCTCCGGTCGGGGCGACAAGGACGTCGCGCACGTCGCTCGCACGGAAGGCCGTGGTCGACTCCTCTGACCTGAACCCAGCCGGCGCGGCCGATCAAGGCCTCGACTGGAAGGAGACGAACCTTCCCGTCGACGAGGTTCGCTCGCTGTTCGTCACGCTCGGCAAGGCGTTTCGGGCCTATCAGCTCTACGACGAGAACAACCCGGTCCGCCAGCGCTTCGTAGGGACGCTCAGGGCCGAGTTCGAGCACCTCTGGTCGGAGCTCGACAGGCTCGTCGTCACGGTCGATGAAGACCACATCTACGTCGATGGCGCCGAGGTCTACCAGTCCGAATCCCGGAACGACTCACTCGCCTTTCTCTTCTTCAAGGACGGTGTCCGCGAGGTCACGTTCCTCCCCGGTATCGAGGTCCACGAACTCGACACGTTCCTCGGCGTTCTGCAGAAGGCCCGAAAGCTCGTTCCCGAGGGTGACGACCTGCTGACGGTGCTTTGGGAAGCCGAGATGCAGTTCCTCCGATACCAATACGTCGATCTGCTCGCGGAGGGCGTGGAACTGCCGACGCCGGGCGCGGGGAACACGGGGCAGGAGCTCCAAGCGGCGCTCGAGGCCGAAGACGAAGAGATCGCGGCGCAGGAGGAGGCATCCGCCGCCGGCGAGGCAGCGGCGGACACGCCGCAAACGGTGCAGCAGGACGACTTCAATCCAACGTTGTACGTCCTCGACCCGCGCGAGATGGAGACGCTACGGGCCGAGCTCCAGAAAGAGATCGCTCGCGACACCCGAGCTGACGTGCTCAAGGCGCTATTCGACCGGCTGGAGGAGCCGGCGAATCGCGCCCGCCAGTCGGAGGTCCTCGGGATTCTGCGAACACTCCTGCCCAACTTCCTCAGCCGTGGCAAGCTGATCGCCGCGACGAACGTGCTGGGTGAGCTTCGACGTCTGGAGTCGCTCGACGGGATGTTCGATGATCAGCGGTTGTCCGAGTCCCGCCAGATTCTCGATGAGGTCAGCTCGCCGGAGGCGGTCGACGAGCTCATGAGCGCGTTGTTCGGGGGGACCATCCGCGTTTCCTCCGCTCGATTGGGCGACTTCCTTCAGTTCCTGAGGGGGGGCGCGCTGGCTCCGCTTCTCCGGCATTCGGAGGTCGTGGAGCACAAAGAGCTCCAGGCGGTTCTCAGGCAGTCCGTCCAGGGCATCGCCAAGAACAACCGGAAGGAGCTGGTCGATCTCCTCGAGGAAGACGATCCGATCCTGGCGGCGGCGTCCGCCAAACTGGCTGCGGAGATGAAGATCGCTGAAGCCGGTCCTGCGCTCGCCCGGCTGCTCGTGCACGAGGACGCGGCGGTTCGACTCGCCGCGGTCGAGGCCGCGATCGAGCTGAAGGCGTCGACAGTGGCAAACGCGCTCGAGGCGACGCTCGACGACTCGGAGCGGGACGTTCGCATTGCCGCCGCGCGCGCGCTCGCCGAGCTCCGGTATCCGCCAGCCGCAAAGAAGCTGTCGGCCATCATTCGAGGCAAGCGCATCCGATCCGCGGACATCTCGGAGAAAATCGCGGTGTTCGAGGCGTTCGGCACCACCGCCGGCTCCGACGGCGTCCCGCTGCTCGACGAGCTCCTGAACAAGAAGGGTGGGCTTCTCGGCAAGAGGGAATCGACGGAGATCCGCGCCGCGGCCGCGCTGGGTCTGGGTCGCGTGCCGACGCCCGAGGCGCGAGCGGCCCTGGAGCGGGCGACGCAGGACGAGGACCTGGTGGTGCGCAGCAACGTGAATCGCGCCCTCCGGGACGAGGAGTAGCGATGTCCGGGGAGACGCCGAATTATCAAGAGTTGGGCCGGAAGCTGCTCACCGCGCTCTTCGGCGCACAGAGTGCGCTCCGGTTGTATCCCGTTGAGAACGAGACCGTGCAGCAGGCGCTCACGGAGCTGCACGCCCTGGTCGACGGGATCGTGAAGCACGACGGCTCTGCCGAGATCCGCGTGGTCGGGGACTTCTTCTTCCTCAACGAGACGAGACTCCGCCTCGACCTGTCGAACTTCTCCACGTTCGGCGCGTTCGCCGGCGCCCTACACAACCACGGGATCGGTGCGGTAGAGATCGTGAACGGCGTCGAGCGTTCCGAATGGGCGCCCTTCATTTCCATGCTCCTGCGCCCAGCCGCGGAACCTGACCCGTTCAGAGGCTTCTTGGAGCGCTTCGCGCAGGCGCCCGTGACGCACATCGAGGTCCGGCCCTCTACGGAGATCGACGACCCCGGCGACGACGAAGAGGCACTGACCGCTGCCAAGCGTACCTACGCGCAGTCGGTGAAAGTCGCCGAGGGCGTCATGGGTGATATCCGCATCGGCAAGGCGGTGAATGTCCGTAAGGTGAAGCGAGCCGTGCAGGGCATCGTGGATCAGGTGCTTTCCAACGAAGCTTCGATGGTCACGATGACCACGCTGCGCGATTTCGACGAGTACACGTTCACGCACTCGGTGAACGTCTCGATCTTCAGCGTCATCATCGGGCAGCGGATCGGTCTCGACCGACTCCAACTGTATGATCTCGGACTCGGCGCCCTCTTTCACGACGTGGGCAAACAGCGTCTCGACGCCGACGTAATCAACAAGGCGGGCGGGCTCACGGAGGAGGAGTGGGCGATGCTGCAGGAGCACCCGACGGAAGGGCTGCTCCTCCTCTTCGAGATGCACGGCTTCGCGGACGTTCCGTACCGTCAGATGCTCATGGCGTACGAGCACCACATGAAGATCGACCTCAGCGGGTATCCGCCGAACAAGCGCGAGCGGGAGATCGGCCTCTTCTCACGGATCGTCTCGGTTGCCGACTCGTTCGATGCGGGCACGTCGGTGCGCAGCTACCAGTACGAGCCGTGGCCACCCGACGCGGTGCTGCAGGAGATGCGGGACAACCCGAAGCGCGGGCTCGACCCGCTGCTGGTCAAGGTCCTGATCACAGCGACCGGCGTATACCCTGTCGGCACGCTCGTCATCCTGGACTCCCACGAGCTGGCGGTCGTGGCCCAGGTGAATCCGAACCCGGACCTGCTCCACCGACCGAAGGTCAAAGTCATTTCGGACCCGGTCGGTCTGCCGCTGGCCGAGCCCAAGACGGTCGATCTCGCGGACGTCGATCCGGCCACCGGGAAGGCAGTGCACCAGATCATCAAGACCACCGACCCCCAGAAATACGGCATTCGCGTAAGCGACTACCTGATGTCGTGATCGCGTCCGTTTTCGCCCGTCGGGGATCCGAGGGTCGAGCCGCGCTCGTGCCGTACATGACGGCCGGCCATCCGGCACGGGACGCGACGGTGACCCTCCTCACCGAATTGGCCGATGCGGGCGCCGATGTGCTGGAGCTCGGGATTCCGTTCTCCGACCCGCTGGCCGACGGTCCGACCATCCAGCGATCCTCCTTCAAGGCCCTACAGGCCGGTACGACGGTCGAAGGCGTGCTCTCGGATCTCGCCGCGTTCCGCAGCCGGCGTGACACACCCGTGGTGCTCTTCACCTATCTGAATCCGGTCATGCGTTTCGGTATGGATCGTTTTCTGCGGTCGGCCGTGGATGCGGGCGCGAATGGACTCCTGCTGACCGATCTTCCGGCGGGTGCGGACCGAGCCCTCGAGGATGCGGTGATCGAGTCTCCGCTCGACTTGATCCGGCTGGTGGCTCCCACGACGCCGATCGAGCGCGTCCCCGATGTCGCGCGTGGTGGCTCCGGGTTCTTGTACTACATCTCGCGCACTGGTGTGACCGGGGCCCGGCGAGAGCTACGCGCGGAGTTGGCGGGCGAAGTCCAGGCGATCCGCGAGGCGGTCGACCTGCCGGTTGCGGTCGGCTTCGGAATCTCGACGCCGGATCAGGCCGCGGCCGTCGGCGCGGTGGCCGACGGTGTCGTCGTCGGCAGCGCGCTCGTGCGCCTGTTGGACGAAGAGGGCATCGAGCCGGGGGTCGACTTCGTGCGCTCGCTGCGGGCGGCCCTCGACGGCTAGGCGTCGCTCCGCGGTCGGGCAAATGGAACCGGCGGGACGCCCTAGGACGTGTCGCTGAGGCGCTCGGCGAGTGCCTCGTCGGGCGTCACGAAGACGGTTCGCACCCGGTCCGGGACGACCGACCCCGGCTTCGACCCCCTCGGTTTCCTCACGTGCTTCCTCCGAGTCCAATCGATGGGCACGCTGCGCGAGGTTCGTGCTTTGGAGTGAAGCGCCGCGAGTACACCGGCCTCCTCCAGGTCGCGGGCCGGCGGGTTGTCGTCGCTCGACCAGCGCAGGATGACGTGTGCACCCGCGGTGTGCCGAGCGTGCAGCCAAACGTCGTTCGGAGCCGAGTGCCGGAAGGTGAGGTCGTCGTTGTGCTTCGCCCCGCGCCCCACGCGGATCTCGAGGCCCCCGCTGCTCCGGTAGCTCCGATACGGCAGGGTCGGGCCCTGATCCGCCCCGCGAAGGGCGCGTCCCGTGGAGGGGAATTCAGCCGCGACTTCTTCGGCTGTCACGCTGCCCTCGAGTACGTCCGTCCGCAGCTTCACCCAGCGAGCGTGCCGGTCTTGCGCCTCGGCCAGAAGCCGCGGGATCCGTCGCGCGGCTCGCTCGGACCGAGCGGCACGATCGTAGTAGGACGCCGCGTTCTCGTGAGGCGGGAGCGTCGGATCGAGTCGGAGCTCCACCGGCGCGCCGTCGAAGCCGGTCAACGTCGCGGTTGCGGCCCCCGACGGCAGCTCGGAAAAACGCGCGAGGATCAGGTCGCCGAGCGCGCGCAGCTCGTCGGGGTCGGCACGGTCGTCCAACTCGGCTCGGAGGGCGGTGATCCGGCGCTCGGCGTGCTCGATCGTGTCTTCGAGGCGGCGGAGGAGCGTCGGAGCGATCGCGAGTGCTGGCGTGGCCCCGATGCCCGGCGCGGCCTTCTTCGAGCAGAGCTCGAAGGCGCTCAAGAGTGAGTCCGTCGGCTGGTTCACCGAGCTCGCGAGCGGGAACGGGTAGGGCTGCGGGCCGCGGTCGGTCTCCATGACGACGGGATTGTCCGCACGCTCGCCGGTCACGACGCCGCGCCAGGCTTCGTACCCTTGCTCCAGCGTCGGCTCGAGGAACGCCTCCGAGTTCAGCGGTGACGTCCACGCGATCGCGCGGGTCAGCTCGCGGTCACGCTGGGGAGGCGGCACCGGCACGAGGAGTTCCTTCCACCGGGCAAGCGAGAGCGTCCCGTCGACGCCCTCGCGCCGGGTCGGATCGGGGAGCGTGTACTGGGACCCGACGACGATGTTTCGCTTGCCTTGTCGTCGGACGAGCACATGTCTCAGAACGCGATCCGAACCCTCCGTCACCAACGCGTTGAGTTGGTTCCCCAGGAGCTCCACGATGAACTCGTTCGGCGCGGACCCGGCCCGCTCGGGACTGAGCTCGAAGAGGAGAATACGCTCGTCGTCCGGGGCTCGAACCGAGCGGATTCGCGCCTTGAGCGGATGGTCTGTCGGGTCGGGTGCGATCGGGGGTCGAAGCCAGACCGAGCTCCGGTCCGGGTGTAACCGCCAGACCAGTGTGTGCTCTCGAAGGAGCAGCGACGCATCACGGGCGTGACCGTCAAACCGGATTGCGCGGAG
>JAOTVL010000139.1 GCA_029863525.1 Gemmatimonadota bacterium | reverse complement strand
TTGTGCAGATAGATCTGAACGGACTCGTACTCCCGGAGCGCGTCGAAAACGTCGACCCCCGGGAGGGCGCCCGCTCGGCCCAGTTCGTCATCGAGCCGCTGGAGAGGGGCTTCGGCCATACGCTCGGGAACTCGGTGCGGCGGGTGTTGCTGTCGTCGCTTCGCGGATCGGCCGTCTGGGCCTTCCGCATCGACGGCGTGGTCCACGAACACCAGACGATCCAGGGTGTGGTCGAGGACGTTCACCAGGTCATCCAGAACCTCAAGTCGCTCGTCGTCACACTCGACGAAGGGGTGGACGAGGGTGTTCTGGAGTTGCACGTGAAAAAGGCTGGACCGGTGACCGCTGGGATGATCCAGGCGCCGGCGGGTGCCGAGGTCATGGACCCGGACCATCACCTGTTCACGTTGCAGGAGGACCGCTCCCTCAACATGGAGCTCTACGTGAACATGGGGCGGGGCTTCGTTCTCGCCGACCAGCACGAGATCCCCAAGGGCGCGCCGGTCGATCTCGTGCGTATCGACTCGATCTACAATCCGGTTCGCCGCGCCAACTTCTCGGTCGAGGAGACCCGCGTCGGCCAACGGACCGACTTCGACCGCCTCACGCTCCACATCGAGACGGACGGGTCGATCGACCCTGAGGGTGCCGTGGCATACGCCGCGGAGCTCGTCAGAAAGCACCTCGAATACATGCTCTACTTCGGCGAGGGTGGAATCCCGGAGGTTGCGCCTCCCGGAGCCTCGCCCGTGCCGGAACGACTTCAGGACCTGTTCGAGCGCCCGATCGAGGATCTCGCAGAGCTGTCCGTTCGCTCGCGAAACTCACTGCAGAAGGAGAGCATCCGGACGCTCGGTGATCTCGTGCAGCGTTCCGAGGACTCGATGCTCCAGATCGAGAACTTCGGAAAGAAGTCGCTCAAGGAGATTTCGGACTTCCTCGAGGAGCACAGCCTGCGATTCGGCATGCAGCTCGAAGAGGGTGAGGATGGTCGCCTCTTCTTCGTGGAAGACGAGGCCGAGGCCGCAGCGAGCGGCGAGGAGTAACGACCGTGCGGCATCGTAAGAAGGGGAGAAAGCTCTCCCGCACTGCCAGCCACCGGAAGGCGACGTTGCGCAACATGGCGACGTCTCTCTTCCGTCACGAGCGCATCGAGACGACCACGGCCAAGGCGAAGGAGCTCCGCCCGTACGCGGAGCGTCTGATCACGCTTGCTCGACGGGGTGACCTACACGCTCGCCGGCTGGCGGCGACGAAGATCCAGGATCGTCAGGTTCTCGGTAAGCTCTTCGACGATATCGCACCTCGGTATCAGGAGCGTCCGGGTGGCTATACCCGGATCCTGAAGTTGGGAAGTCGAAAGGGTGACGCCGCAGAGATGTCGCTCATCGAACTCGTCCATTAGTTTGCCCGACCCCGCACGAGACGAATCTCCAAAGGACAGGACCAAGGACATGCCGAAGAACGGTTCCCGACGCGGCGCGACCGACATGGGCACGCCCCTGATGATCCTCGCGTTCGTCGTCATCGCTGGCTTCCTGTACTGGCTGAGCGGGCAGGCGGCGATCGAACGCGAAGCGCGTACCATCGTCGAAGAGGTACCCGAGGAAGATCTGTCCGGTGCACAAGTGGTGGCACCGACCGAGATCCAGATGGATGCCACGCCGTTCGAGGGTCAGGAGATTCGGCTGAACACGATCAACGTGGCCAGTCTTCTGGGCGACCAGGGCTTCTGGCTCGAGATGCCGAACGGAAACCCGTTCCTGGTGTCGAAGGGAGCCGAGGTGATGGCGTCGGGCATCACGATTTCGCCTGGCAGGCCGGCGACGGTGATCGGGACGGTGCATGCGATGTCGGATTCGACGCTCACCGCCTGGACCGAAGCCGGAACGATCGCGGAGGGCGACCGAATCGTCGCCGAATTCGCGACGCACTACATCGAGGCGACCGACGTGCGTACGTCGGGCGGCGGCGGATCTGGTGCGGCCGGCAACTGACCGCACTCACGAAACGAACAACAGACCCAGCGGGAATAGAACGATGGCTCGAGTATGCTACTCGTGTGGCAAGGGCCCGGCGACGGGCAACAACGTCAGCCACGCGAACAACAAGACGCGGCGCCGGTGGCTGCCGAACCTCCAGACGGTGAAGATCGTCGACAAGGAGGGTGTGCGTCGACGGGTGCGCGTCTGCACCCGGTGCATTTCGGCCGGGAAGATCGCCAAGGCGCCTCCCGTGAGCCTCGTCGAGGCCTGACCTAGGCCGCGCCCTGGCAGTTCGGAGCCCCCCGGAGAGATTCCGAGGGGCTTCTTTCGTCCCCGGGGGTAGCCCCGGTTGCGGTCGGTCGGGCCGGAGGTTTGTTTTTCGCAGCCCGAGACTTTTCGGCGTCGCGCACCCGGGGCCCGCGCGTTCGCGTTCTCACCCTCGTCCCGAGCACCGATGAACCGACCTCGCGTCCTGTACGTCATGGGATCGCTCGCTGTGAACGATCTCGGAGAAAGGGTGGTGGTCGTGACCGCGGAGCAGGTGGACGCGCGCGACGTCGTCGAGCGGGGGAGTGGGGTTTATCAACCCCTCCTCGCCGCTCCTTCGGCGTCGTAGGGGGCTGTTCTGGACGAGCCCGACCTGAAGGTCCGTGGAGCGGGTGCGACGTCGTGACGATCGTCGTCACCGGGGCATCCGGCCTGCTCGGCAGCGAGTTCGTGGCCGCGGGGGTGCGCCGGGCCGCCGAGATCGTAGGCCTCACGCGCGCAGAGCTCGACGTCACGGACCTCGGGGCGACACGGCGGGTCATCGCCGACACCGGGCCCGCCTGGATCGTGCACTGCGCGGCCTACACCGCGGTGGACCGGGCCGAGGCCGAGCCGGAGGAGGCGATGCGCGTCAATCACGGCGGCACCATCAACGTCGTCTCGGCCGCGGCCGAGGCGGGCGCACGTCTCTTCTACGTCTCGACCGACTACGTCTTTGATGGGGCGAAAGGAAGCCCGTACCGACCCGATGACCCGGTGGCGCCGGGGTCCGTGTACGCTCGCTCGAAGCGAGCGGGCGAGGAGGCCGTGCTCGGCGCTGGGGGCGTCATCGCACGAACGGGTTGGTTGTACGGGTCCGGTGGGCGCAACTTTGTGGAGGCGATCCTCGACCGGGCGGAGCGTGGTGAGTCGCTTCGGGTGGTGGACGACCAACGGGGCCGTCCGACGTGGGCGCGGAATGTGGCCGAAGTGGTCCTCGACTTGATCGCCCGGGACGTCGAGGACGGTATATGGCACGTGGCGGACGCCGGGGAGGCGACGTGGCTCGATTTCGCGCGGGAGGCGGTCGCGATCCGGGGCCTGGATACCACGATCGAGGGTGTCAGCACGAAGGCGTGGGGCGCGCCGGCGCCGAGACCGAAATACTCGGTGCTCGACCTCCGACGCACGGAGGAGGCCGTCGGACGGCCGATGATGGAGTGGCGGCAGGCGCTGAGAAGATACCTGGCCGAGAACCGCTGACTGCGGTGCAAATACATGGAGCGAACTTGAGTCGAAACGACGACGTTCAACGCATTCTCGAAGGGCTGAAGGCGGCTGCCGCGGCGGTCGCTCCCTTCACCCCCGGCGACATCGCCTTCGAGAGGAAGACCCTTCGGGACGACCCCGTTACCGCCGCCGACGAGGCGGCCGATCGGGTCCTTCGTGAGATCCTCCCGCGCCCTGGGGAGGGATGGCTCTCCGAGGAGTCCGTCGACGACCGCGTACGTCTCGAATGCGATCGCGTTTGGGTCGTCGACCCGATCGACGGCACCAGGGAGTTCATCGAGGGGATTCCGGAGTGGTGTGTCTCGATCGGGCTGCTGGAGGGGGGCCTACCCGTGGCTGGGGGCATCTTCAACCCCGCGACTGACGAGCTCGTGCTCGGCTCCGTCGAGGGCGGCGTGACGCTGAACGGTGAGCCTGCCCAGGTCACGGAGCCGGATCCGGACGCGACGATCTCGGTGCTGGCGAGCCGGTCCGAAATCCGACGCGGGGAGTGGGACCGCTTCCACAACGGACGATTCGACGTGCGTCCGTGCGGATCGGTCGCGTACAAGCTCGGCCTCGTCGCGGCAGGTCTCGCCGACGCCACGTGGACGCTCGTCGGGAAGAGCGAATGGGACGTCGCGGCCGGCACCGCCCTGGTCCGTGCGGCCGGAGGCGTCGTCATGCTCGCCGATGGTGCTGAGCCGGGCTTCAACAAGCCCCAGCCGATTTTCCCGAATCTCGTTGCCGCCGGTCGGGCTGTCGGTGAGGCCGCCGTGGACGGGTGGTTGGGGGTGACGCCGTGACGCCCGAGAGGCAGGGGTCGGTCCGGGGCCGACGAGCAGCCCGATGAAGGGAGTCCTGCTCGCAGGGGGACTCGGGACGCGGCTCCTCCCTATGACCCGCGTGACGAACAAGCACCTTCTGCCGGTCTACGACCGGCCGATGATCTATTTCCCACTCCAGCAGTTGGTCCACGCGGGAATCCGTGACATCCTGGTGGTTACCGGGGGTGACCACGCGGGGGATTTCCTGAAGCTCCTCAGGAACGGCCACGATTTCGGACTCGAGCACCTCGGGTATGCCTATCAGGAAGGGGAGGGAGGTATCGCGGAGGCGCTCGGCCTCGCCGAGCATTTTGCGGCGGGGGAGCCCATCGTCGTGATTTTGGGCGACAACCTCTTTCAGGACTCCCTGACCGGGCCCATCCAGCGGTTCCGCGACGATCCGCACGGCGCCATGATTCTGCTCAAGGAGGTCCACGACCCCGAGCGATTCGGGGTAGCGACGGTCGAGGGCGGCCGTGTCACGCGCATCGTGGAGAAGCCCACCGCGCCCGAATCCAACCTGGCAGTGACGGGGTGCTACCTGTACGACCACCGCGTCTTCGACGTCGTCCGTGGGCTCGAGCCGTCCGGGCGAGGAGAGCTGGAGATCACGGACGTGAACAACCGCTATGTGGAGTGGGGTACGTTGAAGCACCACGTCGTGACGGGCTGGTGGGCGGATGCAGGAACGGTTCCGTCGCTGCACCGTGCCACGGGGCTCGTCGCGGCCGATCGTGGCAATTCGGTGCTCGCGGACTTCGGTTCGAAGGCGGCCGGCTGAGCGTGCGCTACCTCGTCACGGGCGGGGCCGGCTTCATCGGCTCCAACTTCGTGCGATTCCTTCTCCGGGAACGACCGGATGCCGAGATCGTGAATCTCGACCGGCTTACGTACGCGGGGCATCTGGCGAACCTCGAGGGGGTCATGGACGATCCCCGACATCGATTCGTCAAGGGTGACATCTGCGACGGTCCGCTGGTTCGCCGGCTCCTGGACGGAGTGGACGTCGTCCTCAACCTCGCCGCCGAGTCGCACGTGGATCGCTCGATCGCCGAGGACCACCCGTTCATCCGCACGAACGTCGTAGGGACCGGCACGCTGCTGGCGGCGGCGCTCGACGCCCGTGTGGAGCGCTTCGTTCAGGTGTCGACCGACGAGGTCTACGGGGAGCTACCGTGGGTCGATCCGGCGGTCGAGGAGGGACCGAAGTTCACCGAGCGAACGCCGCTGGCGCCGCGGTCGCCCTATTCTGCGACGAAGGCGGCGGCCGATCTGCTGGTCGGCTCGTACCACAGCACGCACGGGATGGACGTCGTCATCACCCGGTGCTCGAACAACTACGGACCGTACCAATTCCCCGAGAAGCTCATCCCCCTGATGCTTCGACGGGCGATGGAAGATCGGCCGCTCCCCGTCTACGGCGACGGTCTCAACGTGCGGGACTGGATCCACGTTGACGACCACTGCCGCGGCCTTCTCGCGGCCGCGGAGCGCGGGTCGTCCGGATCGGCGTACAACTTCGGTGGCGATACCGAGCGCACGAACCTCCACCTCGTGCGCACGATCCTGGAGCTGCTGGGGAAGCCCGAATCCCTCATCGAGTTCGTCGAGGATCGGGCGGGGCACGATCGGCGCTACGCCATCGACTTCTCTTTGGCGAAAAAGGAGTTAGGGTGGAGGCCGCACAGGGACTTCGCGGCCGGGCTGCGCGAGACCGTGGAGTGGTACAGGGCCAACGGCGCGTGGGTCGCGGAGGTGACGGGGCGCTGAACCCGGGGCGTGGGGACGCAGCGGACGAGGGTGGGTCGGCGCTTTGCGACCGATCGACTCGCTGGCAGACCAAGCAACCAACCAACCGAACGGACGGATGCACGTGAGTGACCGCGAGGAATCGAAGAACGGCGAGACGACGCTGGGCGTCATCGGGCTGGGGTACGTGGGCCTGCCGCTGGCCGTCGAAGCCGGCAAGGAGGGAATCCGCGTGATCGGCTTCGACGTCAACGAGGCCGTCGTCGCGAGCGTGAACGAGGGGCGCTCGCACATCCAGGACGTGTCGACAGTTGAGGTCTCGGAGCTGCACGCCGCCGACCTCCTCGAGGCGACCACCGACATGACGCGCCTTTCGGAGTGCGATGTCGTCTCGATCTGCGTGCCGACGCCCCTCTCGAAGACGCGGGACCCGGACGTCTCGTTCATCCTGGCCGCCTCTGAAGCGGTTGCCGGCGGTCTTCGGAAGGGTCAGCTGGTGGTTCTCGAGTCGACCACCTATCCCGGCACGACCCGCGAGATTCTCCTTCCGGCGCTCGAGGCGAGCGGACTGAAGGTCGGAGAGGACTTCCACCTCTGCTTCTCGCCCGAACGTGTCGATCCAGGCAACGAAGTGTGGACGACGAAGAACACGCCGAAGGTCGTGGGTGGCATCACACCGGAATGTACCGCGGCCGGGGTCCGGTTCTACGAACGATTCCTCGATAGCATCGTGGCGGTTTCGTCCACCGAGGCCGCCGAGATGACCAAGATCCTCGAGAATACCTTCCGGGCGGTGAATATCGGACTCGTAAACGAAACCGCGCTCATCGCGGACCGGCTCGGGGTCGACGTTTGGGAGGTCATCGACGCCGCTGCGACCAAGCCCTTCGGCTTCATGAAGTTCACGCCGGGCCCAGGGCTCGGGGGCCACTGCATCCCGGTCGATCCACACTACCTATCGTGGAAGATGCGGACGTTGAACTACAAGACTCGCTTCATCGAGCTCGCGTCGGAGATCAACTCCGAGATGCCGTACTTCGTCGTCGACAAGGTCCGGGAGGCGCTGAACCGGAGGAAGAAGTCGGTGAACGGATCGTCCGTTCTGCTGCTCGGCGTCGCCTACAAGCGGGACATCGACGACGTGCGCGAATCACCGGCGCTGGACGTCCTTCGCCTGCTGGAGGACGATGGGGCGACGGTATCGTACCACGATCCGTTCGTGCCCGAGCTCGACGAAGACGGGCACCACTTGGTCTCGATTCCCCTCACCGACGAAGCGCTCACCGAGGCGGACGCGGTCGTGATCCTGACCGACCATACCGAGTTCGACTACGAACGGGTGGTGGATCGATCGAAGGTGCTCATCGACGCTCGACACGTGGCGCCGAGGCAGGTGGGCAGCCTCACGAGCTGGATCGTGAAGGCGTAGGCTCGGGGGCCCCACCACCACGGTCGGCAAGGGGGTTAGAACAAGGGCCGCGACGTGCCTCAACGCGTAAGCACGATGATGATCGTGGTAATCGAACCGGTGATCGCGACCAGATCCGCGATCAAGCCTCTGGTGTCGAGTCTATCGGTCGGGTCCTTCGCGGGGACGCTGATCGTGCTGCCTGGCCCCGGATCCGGATACGAGGACCAGAACAGGAACTTCGACCTGGTTCGGGCGAGCCCGTTGGCGTAGCGGACCGAGGCCCTCCCCTTGTCGGCATCGTTGCGAAGTCCGCCGGCCGCCGAGACGTAGTACTCGAAGTCCTGCCCCGCTCGAAACAGCACGGTGACGGGTGAATTGACCGCGCCCTGGACGACCACCGTCGGCGAGTAGACAGGGATGTGGAGAGAATCTCCGGGCTGCAACGCGACATTCTCGTCGGACTCGGGATCCGCCAACGCCGCGGGGAGATCCAGGTCGATCCGACCCATTCGGTCCTGCGCCCGATAGAGGCGTGCCCCCTCCGGATACCCGGTCTCCAAGATCCGGCCCGAGCGAGCCACGAGATCGACGACCCGATCGTCCTTCCGCAGGAGGGCGTACTCACCGGGCACCGACACTTCACCCGTGATCTGCACAGACCGGGGCATTTCGAAGTCCGGTTGCCGTAGGATCGAAACCTGATCGAAGGGCGAGAGCTGGAATTCTGGGCTCGATCCGGCCGGGGGAAAGGGAACGCCGGGTGGGCCGACGGAGCGACCGTCGGGTGAGCGCTGGCTGAGGTAGCTCGAGTCGAGCGGAACGCGGAGCCTGTCCGCGATCTCTCCCGCGGCGCGATCATCGGGTAGCCGGGTCACTTCAGCCTCCCTCAAATCGGCGCCGACGATCGGGCCGCGTGCCAGCGCCACCGCCTCGCGGATCGTCATCCCCTCGCGCCACGGGAAGGTATCCGGCTGCGACACCATGCCCGTCACGATGACATAGAAACCGTCTCTCAACGCGGGAACGGATCCTACGACGATCGAGTCGCCGTCTTGAATCCCCACCGGAGGGATCGTCACCCCTCCGACATCGTTGGGGGTGGCCGGGTCCGTCGAGGAAGAGAGCTCGAGGTCGATCGCAATTCGATCTCCGAGACCCGGTCCACGGTCAACGGGTCGGACCACACGGTGGATCGTGAGACGCCTGCGATCAGCTTCCGGAGCGAAGCCACCCGCGGCCCTCAGCACATCGGCGAGGTCGTCACCGGTCGCCGCATCGTACGCGGCGGGCCTGACGACGGCCCCACGCAGCTGAACGCGGCGCTCCCTGAGGGGCACGAACACTACGTCGCCCTGTTCGAGCGTGATGTCGCCTGTTACGTCACCGTCCAAGAGATACGGGTACAGGTCGAGGGTGTGGTCGTCGCCGTCGCGACGCTGGACACCCACCGCTCGGAGGTTCCCGACATCCGTCGGACCATCCGCTGCATACAGCGCGTTCATGACCGTGGCTACGGACGCGAGTT
>JAOTVL010000027.1 GCA_029863525.1 Gemmatimonadota bacterium | reverse complement strand
GGGTTCGTCGGCCCCGACCGAAGACGCGCGATCCAGAGGATCCGACCCCCGGTGTACAGACCGATCCACCGGCGCTTCCTCCGATTCCCGCTGACTGGCCAGGGTCAAGCCGAAGCTGCCGTCGGCCTCTTCTTCCTCGACCTCTTCCCCAGACGCTCGAGGTGCATCCGAGCGGAGGTCGGCCGTCGAAGCGGTATCCGGCGTCGGCTTCTCGGTCGTCTTCGACGGAGGGGTCGGGGTGTCCGGGACCGCGCCGGCCGACGGGGCGGCCGGTGGCGGTGCCACGAACCCGTCTTCTTCGGTCGAATCGCGCGAAAGCGAGTGGAAGATCTCGTGGGTGTGCGCGGGTCCCCACTGGTCGGCCTGGGCATCGTAAAGCTGCGTATGCTCGTCGATAGCCCCGAGCTCGATACGCAGCGCGAGGGCGTCGACGCTCGGGATCGGAACCTCGTTGCCGTTGGAATCGATGTATGCGAATCGCATGGACCAACCGGATTGGGAGCGACGGCCCCTCCCCTGGGGCTGCGGGTCGAGTGAAGTCTAAAACCTACGCATGCACGCTGCGAGGGTTATGTGGCGACGCCCTCAGGTAGCATCCGAAGCGAGCGCAGCCAGGTCGGGGAACGTCCGGTCGGGCGTCGCCTTCGCGGGCGGCGTCGCACCACCACTGGATCGACCGCCACGGCGGTCGATCCAGACGCACCGGAGGCCCAGAGCCTTCGCCGGCGCGATATCGTGAAAGAGGCTTTGGGCCACGTGAACCACCGCTTCCCGGGGAAGACCGAGTCGACGGAGAGCCTCGTCGAAGTGCGCGGGCGCGGGCTTGTAGCTCCGCACCTGCTGGGCCGTCACGACCTCCGCGAACGTCACGCCGAGACGGTCGGCCGTTCGCGCGAAAAGATCGTCGTCCACGTTCGAGACGATGGCCAGACGATACGATCGACCGAGTGTCGTCAACGCGTCCACCGAGTCCGGAAAGAGCGGCCACGTTCCCACCGATCGCGCGAACCGAGCCGCGTCGTCGGTCGACACCTCCACCCCGAGCTCGGCTCCGAACGCACACGCGACGTCCTCGAGCACCTCCCGATAATTGCGAAACGCGCCCTCCTCGGCCCGCGCCTCGAACTCGCCGTACATGACCAGCAGATCGTCGTCGGACCGTCGGCGAGCCTCATCGCCGAGCAGATCGATGAGCGCTCGCGAGATCCCGCTCTCCCAGTCGACGATGGTTCCATAGCAGTCGAACGTGAGCGCCTCGACCCCATCGAACCACGCGCTTCGACTCACTTGATGACCAGGATCCGCTCGTTGACGGGATAGAGCCACTCGACGCCCCGCTCCGTCACGACCGCGTCGTCCTCCAGCGGGATCCGGATCTTGGCGCCTCCCCACTCCGGGTTCGCGGTGTAGGCGAACAGCTCGACCGAGATCAACGTGCCCGGCCTCAGCTCGTACGTCATGCGGGTGGGATTGAAGAAGGCGAGTGATGGCCCCAGGCCGTGCCCCCAGTTCCCCACCGAGTGAGGACCGAGCACGACGTCGGTCACCAGCGGGTCCGCCGTCGGCGCGTTGAAGTCGATGCGGTTGAATCCTTCGGCCACGATCGCATCCCACGTCCGTTCCAGCGCTTCGGCCGCCGTCGGCGCGGGCGCGATGGTCGCCTTCATCACGTCGCGTACCTGCTTGGCGCGTTCGAATGCGTGTCGCACCCCGGCGGGCGGTTCGGTCTCTCCCTCACGCAGGACGTACGCGATGCGCTTCATGTCGGTGTAGAAGTCGAGGAAGCCGACCCCCCAGTCGAGCATGAGCAGGTCACCCCGCTGGATGATGCGGTCGCTCGACGTCGCCTCGATTCCCCCCGGCCCGGTGATGTAGACGGACGGCATGTCGAACGAGGATTCCAGTCCGCGCTGGAGTTGCTGGTCCGACATCCACCAAGCGACGTCCTCGAGCGTCGTGACCCCGGGGGTGATGACCTCGTTCGAGAACGCGCGCTCGGCGATCTCACGGCTCATTTCACCCGCTTCGGCGAAGGTAGCGAGCTCGATTGCCGTTCTCGTCGATCGGAAGTCCGATACGAATCGCTCGGCGGAGACCAATCGGTCGCCATACGCCCCGAGAACCTGCTGAAGGTGTAGGTAGGACGTGTGGGACAGTCCGTCCGCGCCGCCGATGGACGCGGCAATGTTCACCCCGATTCGATCGGGGTCGCGCTCGGCCACGTACGCCTGCAGCTCCCCGGCACCCCCGAAGTAGTCGTACACTCCGCACTCCTCGAGTCGATACCCACCGACGCCGAGTGCAGCTCGCTCCGCGCGGGCACCACGGTCCGTGAAGACGTAGTAGGCCCAATCGCCGACGTATCCGCGACCCAACGCCTCCCAAAGCGGGTCGAGAAGGCCCTCCCGCATCACGACGATCCACATGTCCAGGTCGTTGTCGTGCATCGCGCCGGGCAGAACGAGGTCGAATTTCTCCGCGCGGATCTGACACATGCGCTCCCAACGAGCTCGCGCCTCCTGGGCAGCGGCATCTTGGGCGGACAGCGCCGAGATCGCGATCGCGGCGAGCGCGACGACGAATCGAGAGATCTTCATCGATGAGGGGGTGAGAGACGGAATCCGCTCGGGCGCTCATCATACGACGTCGTCCACCTTGTCGGCCACGGTGCGGATTCGGCACTATTGCTGAAGCAGTCGGCCAGCCCCGCCCGAAGACAGGAGTGTGCGCGACCACGATGAAGATCGCCGTGCGGATCGTGGTCATCCTGCTCGCCGTCGCTGGCGCCGCCGGCCACCTCGCGTACCTCGACGCGCTCTGGTGGCACACGCTCGACCTTACCGAAACGATGGCCCGGGACGTGAGCCGGGCCACCGTCGTGCTCCTCGTCGCGCACGCGGTCGTGTCGATGACGTGTTCGATCTTGGGCGTGTGGTTGGTGCTCCACGAAGGGCGTCGCGCCGAGGCGTCTCGAGCATTGGCACTGGCGTTTGGGGCCTGGAGCTACCTGATGGCTTATTCCGGGGCGACGATGCTCCTGCGGCCGGCGGTGCCGGGCCTGGCACGCGAGGTCTTCGAGGCCCACTTCCTTTTGGTCGAAGTCCTCGGCCTCACGGCCCTGCTCCGCTTCACGTCGATCTTCCCTCGCGTGCTCACGGACGACGAGCTGAGGCCTGTTTCCACAATTCCCGCGGCGTTTCTCCCCTTCCATCACCTGTCGGTCTTCATGCGCCGACGGGCGGCTCCCTGGATCGCCGGAGTAGCGACGCTCTCGCTGCTCTGGGGCTGGACGCTCGCGAGCGGGGGCAACCTGAGCGACGCTGGCCTGAGCCGTCTCATGGACATGGTGCGCTTCGCGGCCGCCGGGCTCGTGACGATGAACCTCCACCGCGCGTGGCGCGTCTCGACAGAAGGGGATCGGGATGCCCTGATGTGGCTCGCCGCCGCCTTCGCGATCCTCGTGGGCTCGCTCGCGATCCTTATCGGCGGCAACGTCCTCGTCGCCGTCACCGGATTCCCAGAGCCGAATGTGGCGTGGCGGCCGATCATCCTGGACGTGGGAACAGCGGGGTTCTTCGTCGCCGTCGCCCTCTCCATTCTTCACCGAGGGCATCGCGACCCGGCCCGGCTCACCCGACAGGTCGCGACAGCGACCCTCGTGGCGACCTCGGGGTTGTTCTTGGCGGCCGGGCTCGAGGCCCTTCTCACGGGCGGAGTCTTCGCCTCGTACTCACTGCGCGCCGGCATAGGGACGGCGCTCGCGTTCTCCATCGTGTTGTCCACCTACAGCAACTCCGCCCGCATGATCGAGCGCGTCCTCCCGCTCTGACGTCACAAAAAGGCGTGTCCGGTCGTTGACCCTGCGAACGACCCACATGCATGGGCCGGTGTAGGATGACGGACGCACGCGGGTACCTCGAACGACCGACGCCGTGGATTTCGATACGACCTTCGACGCGCACTACCCGGAGCTGGTCCGTTATTGCCACCGATTGACCGGTGACGGGGACGCAGCGGAGGACATCGCACAAGAAAGCTTCGTGCGGCTGTTCGATCATGGTGTCGAGGGGACCCCCGTGGGGATTCGAGCGTGGCTCTTCAAGACCGCAACGCACCTCGTCCGCGACAGGTATCGGGTCGATCGGAATCGGAAGCGACTGCTGGAGGAGAATCCTGTCATGCCGACGGAGCACGATTCACCAGAACGCAGTCTTGAGCGTCGGGAAGCCCGCGAGCTCGCTCGCGCAGCGCTGGCCGACCTCGTACCCAGAGATCGGGAGATCCTCCTCATGCGGTATTCGGGATTCAGCTACAAGGAGATCGCGGACGCCATCGATGTGTCGGCCACGTCGATCGGCACGCTCCTCGCACGCGCAGAGCGGCGATTCGAGGAAGCGTGCGCAGCCGGAGAAGCGGCATGAACCACCTCGACAGTGCGACCATCGTCACCATCCGTGACGGGGGTCTGGTCGCCGGAGACGCTCGGCTCCACGTGGACGAGTGCCCGCCGTGTGGCGCCGCGTTGGCGGAGGCGCACGGCCGTGCCGAGCGGATCGCGACGGCGCTGGAGGTTCTCGCCCCCGAACGGCCGGTGGACCTCGCCTCCGCGAAGGCTGCGGTGAGGGCCCGCCTGGACCGCCGACGGGATGGCGGGCGACGGGCGTGGCGGCTCCCTCCAGCGCTCGGGCGGGCCGCGGCGCTCTTGGTGCTCCTCGCCGGGGCGGTCTACGCGCTCCCCGGATCGCCCGTGAGGAGCTGGCTCCGGTCGGACTCCCTCGACCCGCCCACGCCCGTCCCGGCGGCGCCAACGCTCTCGGAGGGAATCGAGGTCCCAGTGACGCCAGCGGGACTCACGATCTCGCTCGGATCGCTCGGCGAGGGGACGCGCATCGAGGTGCGGTGGACGAACGCCGGAAGTGCATCCATTCGAGCCGGCACCGGCACCCGGTATACGGTTTCGACCGGTCGCGCCTCAGTGGACGTAGCCTCGGATCCGGTCGTGATCGGGATCCCCCGTGGAGACGCACCGATCACGATCGAAGCGAACGGGCGTATGATGCTTCGATGGGCCGACGGTACACTGGATGTATCCGACGAAGCCGTGTCGCAGGCGGCCGAGGCGGTAGTCTTCCTGGTCGGAGGGGCATGAGTGCACGCATGAGCCGAGCACGAGCAAAGCCAACGCTGGGCGCGGCCGCCCGGTGGCTCCTGGTCACCGGGCTCGCGGGCGTATGCGCAGTGGACGTCGAGCCAGCCTTCGGGCAGGTGACGTCAACGGATCGGGTTTCGGTGACCGGAACCGTCGTGGGCCGTTTCGGCACGCGCGCCGCACCCCTGCCTGGGGCATGGGTGTTGGTCCTTACGGCCGAGGGGCGCCGGAGCGTAGAAGCCGATGAGAGAGGGCAGTACGTCCTGACGGACCTTCCCTCGTCCCCCGTCGAGCTGCGCGTCTCGCACGCCGGCTATGAAGCGGTCTCTCTGATCGTGAGGGGCAACGGCGATCGCACGGTGATCGTCGACATCGAGTTGATCGCGGCACCCATCTCTGTTCCCGGGCTCCGGGTTCGGACCGATTCGAACGAGCCCCGCGACGCCGAGGAGGCCGCTGGGCGGTCACCGGACTCGGAAACGAGGGACCCTGAGCTCGAGGTGAAGCTGCTCGAGATCTCCCCGTCCCTGGGAGAGGCCGGAATCGCACACGCCGTCCAGGGCCTGCCGGGTAACGACCCGTCGGACCCGACGGACGTGTTGTTCATGCGTGGGAGCACGAGCGACATGAAGCTGGTACTCCTCGATGGAGTTCCGGTCTTCACACCGTTCCACGTCGCGGGTCTGTTGCGCAGTTTCGAGCCGACCGTTCTGGGCCGCGCAGATCTCCACGTTGGAGGCGCGCCCGCGCGGTACGACGGGGGCCTCACCCACATCCTGGATCTGCGCACCCGTTCACCTCGACGCGACCGGATTCACGCCACGGGCTCCGTCGACCTTCTGTCCGCGTCGGTAGCGGCGGAAATCCCTCTCGGGGAAAGGGCCGGAATGCTCGCTTCTGCGCGGGCCCTGCACGATCTCGGCCGGGCACCGCTCGGCGGTGAGCGGCCGTACGGCTACGGCGACATGCTCCTCTCGGTGGAGGCGGATCCGGGCACGGCGCAGCGACTGCGGGCAACCGGGTTCTGGAACGGGGAATCGGTGCGACTCGATTTCGCACGTCGCCCTGAAGACGCTCGCTGGAGCAACCGTGCCGGGTCGCTGTCGTACGAGGGTGAAATCGGCCCGACCACGATCCGGGTCACTACGGGGGCCAGCCGATACGACGCGACACTTCCCCTCCAGCCGACCCCCACCACGGACGACCCGACGCCCGAGGCGATCCTGGCCACCGCACTCAGCGACAGGGCCAGGGTCGTCAGTGAGGCCGTGTGGGACCGCGGCGGTGCCTCCGACCGGGTCGGGTTGTCGTTCGAGCGCTTCGACGCCTCGTTCGCGGCCGAGACGTTCAGTGGCTCGGAGCGGTCGGCGAGTCGGGGTACGAGCACCGCCGTGGGAGCGTTCCTCGAGACCGTTCGCGGGCTCGGCCCTGGGGTCACGGGGCGCATGGGAGTTCGCGGCGACCTGTTCTCCGGTCAGCCGCTCAAGATCTCGCCGCGCGTCGCCCTCTTCTGGGAGCTGGGCCCGGACGCGATGCTCTCGATCGCTGCGGGACGGTATCACCAGGTGACACGCACGACGGACAGCCGGGTCGACGAGGCGCTTTCGGCCTTCGCCACCGACGACGCGACCCCGGGAGAGCTCCTCCCTGTAGCGACCGCCGATCACGTGGTGCTCTCGCTGGACCAACGGCTCGCCGGAAGCGTCAGCTTGGGGATCGAAGGGTTCTGGAAGGCGTTCGAGGGCCTCACGGGGGCCACCGGGAGCGTGCGCAGCTCGGGCCTGGACCTCCAGGTGTTGAGCAACGGAGCGAACGGAACCGTTTGGCTCGGATACGGCCTGTCGTGGTTCTGGTCGCCGACCGACCTCTCGGGCCGCACGTCGGATTTCGCCGGACGCCACCTCCTGAGCGCGGGGGTGTCCGGACAGCTTCTCGGGCCGCTCCGCGGAGAAGCTCGGCTGGCGTACGGAGCGGGACTCCCAGCGACCAGCATCCCGTTCGGGTCGGCATCGGAGGCACTGTCGGGGCCCGAACAGGACGGGGGTCTCGATACGCTGGCCGGCCGCACCGGCGAACCGATTCTCCCGTCGCTGGACGAGTCCTTCTTGCGGCTGGATCTCGAGATCCACGCGGTGTTCGAGCCGGCGTGGGGTGCACGGACCTGGCGGGTGCGGCCGTACCTCCGACTGCTCAACGCCCTCGACCGGAGGGACGCACTGTTCTACGCGTATCAGCCGTGGCGGCCGGACTCGGTGACGCCGCTCGCAACGCGGCCGATCCTGCCCGTGCTCGGGGTCGCGTTCTCCTTCTGAGCGAACGTCCCCGGGCGTCACACTCGGGGTCGCGCGATCGTTTCAAGGGTGATGCAGCTGGCATGTACGCACGCCTTCGGAGACCCCATGGAACATCCGCTACGATCAATCGCGCTGGCGCTCGTCTCGTTTCTTCTCCTCAGCTTCACGGCCGAGGGTCAGCTGATTCCAGTCCGGACCGTCCCGGTCGCGTCCGGTGATCAGTTCAGACTCCTCCCCTCCCAGTCGATGGGGATGGGCGGGGTGCACTACGCGGTCGACGATTCCCTAGCCGACGGGTGGTCGAATCCGGCGAAGGGCGTCGGCGTCGAGGCCGCATTCATCGGCTCCCCCACGTTCTACGGCATTTCGCAGCGCCGCGGCGCGGGGCGTTCCTTCCCGGTGGCCGGGCTTTTCTCCGGCTCCGAGTGGTTCGGAGGCGCCATGATGGCGCTGCAGCAGGTCGAAAACACCGACGGCTCGGAGATCTTCTGGGGTGGCCCGACGATCGACGTTTGCTGCTGGGGATGCTGCGGGCCGCAACGCACGCTTGCGGAGACCTTTGGGCGCAACCTCTACGTCGGCGGCTACGTCGGGCGGAGTCTGGGCGAGGGACCGTGGTCCCTCGGCTTCGGTCTTTCCGCGGCAGCGCTCGACGCCATGGACGGCGTCGACCTCCTGTACGCCGGTGCCGATCGAATCGAGCAGTCGGGCACCATCGGCGACCTCCGGGTCGGGGTGCACAAGGACGGGCCCCGGGATCGATTGTCATTCCTGGTGGCGCACAATCGAGTCTCGATGGAGCACGACGTGACGTTCACGGAGTCGTTCTGGGACGATTCGCTGATGGTCGTCGTCACCGACCGGCGTCTCGAGCTCAACGAAGACAAGACCCGCACCTGGGCCGCGCAGGCCGAGTGGAATCGCGAGCTCGCAACCCCCGGTTGGCGGGTCGGCCTCTCGGGCACGGTCAACTACAAGTCCCATCCCAAGATTCCGAACTACACCATCCAAAACATCCCTCGCGACCCGGGGAACACGTGGGCCTATGAGCTAGGGTTCGGCTTCTCGGTGACCCAGCGGTCGAGCACCTTCGCGCTCGACGTGGCACTGCAGCCGATCTGGAGCAACACGTGGCAGGTCGCCGACACCAGTGACGTCACCGCCTCGGGTGGGCGGCTGCGAGTGGGCGACCGCTCCATCGAGAACGACTTCTTCTTCACCAACGTGGCCATGCGGACGGGTCTTTCGCACCGGGTAGACAAGGTCGCATTACAGCTCGGCCTCGATGTGCGCTCGTACGACTACACGCTCGATCAGACCGACCGGGTGGAGCAGACCGTCCGGGACCAGAGCGAGTCGTGGATCGAGTGGTCGCCCTCCTTCGGCGTCGTGTACTCGCTGCCGTCGCTGGACATCCGATACGCGGCCCGCGTCACGACCGGGACGGGCCGCCCAGGCACCAGGGGAGACGTATTCCTGGCCGAGCCGGCGCTCGAATCCCTTTCCTCCGGCGCGGATTTCATCCTGGCTCCCGACGGACCTCTGACGCTAGAGGATGCACGGGTCACGACCCATCAAATTTCGGTGCGACTCCCGGTACGGTAGCGACCTCCGCGTAGGGCACCTCGACGAGAAAGCCCGGGCCGCTGGCGTGTGGACCGCCGGGGGTGGACCTTAGGCGTTCCACCCCGCTGGCGGAGCACCACATGGACGACGGAGACTTCGGACTCGATCGAGTCGGGCAGATCATGATGCCGGTCAAGGACCTGGCGCGTGCGATCGCGTTCTACCGGGACACCCTGGGCGTGCGCTTTCTCTTCGAGGTACCACGCATGGCGTTCTTCGATCTCGACGGCATCAGGCTCATGCTGGGGTCTCCCGAGGACGACCGTGGGTGCCCCGGGTCCATTCTGTATTACAGAGTGCCGGACATCGCAGAGGCTGAAGCCGCGCTGCGCGGACGCGGCGTCACGTTCGATCAGGAGCCGACGCTCATCGCGGAAATGGAGGACCATGACCTGTGGATGGCATTCTTCAGCGACTCAGAAGGGAATCAGCTGGCACTCATGTCGGAGGTCGGGAAGGCGTGAGCGAGGCGGGTTTCACGGCATCTTCCACCCTTGACCTCGCCTGACCGAGCGCCCCTATTACTGCGCGTCACCAAATGTCTGAAGAAACAGGAGCCAGAATGTCCGATAACGGTGGCGGCCAGATCCGGGTCACACTTCGTTGGATCCAGATCAAGGACAACAAGGAGGCGATGTGGGACGACGAGGGAGAGTTCCGCTTCCGCTCCAAAGTCACTACGGCCGGTCAATCGCACGAGCTCGAGTTCCCCGAGCAGGGCTACTGGTCCATCTCGGATCACCCCCGCCGGAACAAGGTCGACAAGATCGACAAGGTCCTCTACGAGGGCGAGTGCGGAGACAACCTCATCGTCGAGCTGTTCGGAGTCGAGTTGGATGATCTGACCGCGAACGACCACCTGGAGGACTACCGCCGCGAGTACACCGGCTCCTTGTCCGATTGGGTCGGTCGCCATCAGCCGACCGACGAGGGCTCCGGTGACCCGGAGAACATGAGCGACTGGCGCGTCTGCTACGACATCGAGATGATCTGACCCAGTCCGGAAAGAGGAACGGAACCGCCCGGAGCACTGCTCCGGGCGGTTTCTTTTGTCTCCCCTTTTCCCCGCCCGAGATCGTGAATACGTTAGTTCGGTATTTGTTCGGTATCGAAGACGAGGGGATATGGACGCGCTGAATCTGCCCACGCTCAAGGGTCGGGGCACGAGCTGGAACCCGCCAAACCGCTTCGAGCGTCTCCACGTCGATCGTTCCGACTGGCACGATCCGGACGACCCGGCTCCCGAAACGATGCTTCTGCAGGACGCGTCGAGAAGCATCGTGGCCAAGAACGATTCGCCCGACGTGGGCTTCGACGCCGGAGTGAACCCATACCGGGGGTGCAGCCACGGGTGCGCGTATTGCTACGCCCGCCCCATGCACGAGTACCTCGGCTTCTCGGCGGGGTTGGACTTCGAGACCCGCATCTTGGTCAAGGAGAGAGCGCCCGAGCTGTTGCGCGAAGCACTCTCATCCCCGCGCTGGCGACCGCAGGTGATCGGATTGAGCGGCGCCACAGATGCGTATCAGCCGGCCGAACGTCGGCTCCGCGTGACGCGTCGCTGCCTCGAGGTTTTGGCCGAGTGTAGGAACCCCGTCACCATCATCACCAAGAGCTATCTGGTCACGAGGGACGTCGACCTCCTGACGGAGCTCGCCGATCACCAAGCGGTATCCGTCGTCCTGTCCATCACCTCGCTACAAAATGAGGTGCAGCGCTCGATGGAGCCGAGGGCGTCGAGTCCTGCTCGACGTCTGGGGGCCATCGAGCTCCTGGCCCGCGCCGGCATTCCGGTTGGGGTCAACGTCGCACCGGTGGTGCCCGGTCTCACGGATCACGAGATGCCCGAGATCCTGGCCGCGGCTGCCCAAGCCGGCGCGACGTTCGCGAGCTATATCGTGCTCCGCCTTCCCCACGGAGTGAAGGACACCTTCTCGGAGTGGCTGGCGCGCCACGTCCCGGATCGGCGCGACAAGGTGCTCAACCGTGTCAAGGAGATGAGGGGCGGAGCGCTCTACGACAGTCGCTACGCGGTGAGGGGAGGGGGCGAGGGTCCGTGGGCCGAACAGCTACGCTCTCTTTTTCACGTCGCGCGGAATCGGCTCGCGATGGGCGATCCACCCGCCCTGTCGGCTGCGGCGTTTCGTAGACCCTCGTCTGCGCGGGGTCCGCAGATCGAGCTGTTCGGTTGACCCGCTGGGCGACGACGACGGTGCTCAGACCTCCGTCTGCCACCGCTCCTGGCGCGCGGAGGAGCTGCCACCGAAGGTCCAGAGGAAGTTGGTGAACCCTTCGTCGTAGTCGGACAAGCCGTTCTGACCCGTGAGCTTCATCCGCTCGTCGTAGAGCTTCTTCATCACGACGGACACGGAGCTCTCGTAGGCCCCGGGATCCGGGCGCAGCGCGTGGAGCTGATCCGCCAGCTCCTCACGCAAATCGAGGCGGTCGACCAGATCGTGGTACGCCTGGTGGTCGTCGCCAGCCAGCACCTTGAGCTGCCTGTGGAGGCGTTCCGCCAGGGCTGCCTGGACCATGACCGGATCGCCGGAGGCCATGAGCGCCAGGTAGGAGAGCGCTTGCGCGTGGAGCTCCTTCCAATAGCCCTGCCGGTGAACGAACTCGTGGCAGATGATGTGCGGCTCGAAGATGCCCGTGTCGCGGAAGAGCGCTACGTCGCCGGACACGACGTCGCACACCCCCATGGCGAAGGGGAAGACGAGCTTCGCGAGGGTGAAGTCCCGCACCTGGGAGCTGGTGTACACCCGTTGGCCGGTGATGCCCGCGATGTATTCCGTCAGGTGATGGTTCACGGACACGGCGAGCTCCGCACGAGGGATTCGCTCGTCCGTGTACCCTTGACTGAGCCGAACGCCGAGACGGCTGACCTCCTTCCGTCGTTCGGATTCCGGCATCGGCCGCAACGTTTTCACGTCACAACCGAACTCGCGCTGGAAATCGATCCAACGCACCTCACGGCGGCTGACCCAGTCCTTGATCGCGCTGCCCGCATACATCCCGAGCGCAGCCGCGCTCAAGACCCGTCCCGGCAGCGTCGCGCCCAAGAGGATTCTGGAAGCCAGCGGCGCCGTGGCGATGAGATCGGTCAGCGAGACCGGTGAGTAGGTCGCATCGTTCGGTACGTGTATCTCGTCCATGACACCCTATAGGCGGCGAGTAGCGGTCGGGTTCCGGACGAAGACCGAACCGGACGATCAGCCGTTCTTCATCACCCCATCCTGAAGGGCCGCTTCGCACTCGCCGGCGGCTCCAACCGGAAGCGCTTCGATCTGCTCGATGCGGACCACGGTATCGGGTCCGTTCTCGGGAAGATCCGGCGCGGGTGTCGCCAGCGCCAGAAGCGCGACCAGGATCGGAACCCCCACCAAAGGTGCCCCGACCGCGGCCCACGCGGGCGCCGAACGTCTACTGTCCATTCGTACGTTGATCATCATTCCTCCTCCTCACTGGCGACGGGGTCGCCTTCCCATTGCCCCTTCGACGATCGGGGTCCCGAAGTTTCATCCGGCGGGGCGGCAGTGGCTGGGCTTCGGACCGCACCCTTTGGACGCCCGGCACACCCCGGAGGTTGCAGTCCCTCGCGGGGCTTCATGCGAATCCTCACGCGTCGGGTGCCAGTTCGAAGAGCAACTCGAGGGCCTCTGCACGCGCCGCGAGCTCCATCGGGGAGCGCGCGTCCAGGGCCACGACGTGAAGCGCCTCTTCGTATGCGAGGTCGGGGCGACCGGTGTCAGCGTAGACTCGCGCGAGCTGCAAATGGTGGTCCGGCACCGACGGGGCATTCTCTTCGGCGAACAGCAGGTGGCGTTCCGCCTCCGCCCAGGAGGCCTCCTTCAGGATCGCGCCACCCAGCAGGTTGGTCGCGAGCCAACGGGTCACCCCACTCATCCTCCGAACACCCGCGTGCAGTCGTCCCATCATGTACCTCGCCTGCGCGAGCTCCGGATCGAGACCGAGTACCACGCCCAACTCCTCGTAGAGTCGGGAGGCTGTTCGCACCTTCGTTCGCCCACCCTCGACGTCGGTGCGCATGCCCAGGACCGCCGCCAGCGCGAAGCGACGTCCGACGTCTTCTTCGTGACCGACGATCGAAGCTCGCGCTAGGCGCTCCGCCTCTAACAGCAATGCCTTCGCTTCGTCCGAGTCACGCTGCGCCACCGAGGACTCCAACAAGATCCACACCGTGTCCGGTACGTCGCCAACCACCCAAGCGGGCCGCTCGATGCGCTCCTGCGCCAGCAATGCGGGCGCTCCCAGCAACAAGAGGGTCATCGGGCCGAGCAGCCCCCGGCGAATGCAGGGCACGTTCAGGTTCAGTTTCATCATGTCCTCCGGATCGATGGGTCGAGCACGGAGCGCCGCGCGCCTTCGGTAGGAAGCGCTAGGCGCGCTGCGAGCCCAGCTCCGACGCGGACCGCTGCGTCCCCGAGTCTCGTTCCGAGACTGGAGCGGACCGGGCTCGCGACGGACCGGGCGGTGTCGGGAGTCCAGACGCGATCGACGAACGATCGAATCACGTCCGGGTCGCGGGTCATCACCACATGCTCCTCGAGCACGTGATAGCTCATGAAGTCGAAATTGCTCGAGCCGAAGACCAGCTGCTCACCGTCGATCATCATGGCCTTCATGTGGCTCATGCCCGGAAAGCGCAGGAGCTCGAAGCCCGCTCGAGCGGCGCGTTCCACCATGTGGCGCGCCAGGTTCGATTTATTGTTCGCGCCGGGCATGAGCAGGCGGACGCGCACACCCCGCTCCCGAGCACGCGCGAGGTACCCCGTGAAGGGATGAGAGAGGTACGCGCTGATGACGTCGATGGACCGCGCTGCGCCGTCGATGGCGTCGAGGAGTGGCCGAAAGCCCTCGGCGTTGCCCCGTCCGTTGAGGCTCAGGACTCGGAAGGGATCGACACAACGGTCGAACGCGATCGGCCTTCCCACCCAAGAGGCCCGATAGTCGTCCGAGAGGAGCCGCGCGAGCACAGGACTCTCGACACGGAGCATCATGTCGTGCCACGCGAAGTTGTGCTCGCTGAAGTTGATCCCACCCAGGTACACGACCCGGTCATCGAACGCGGCGATCTTCTTGTGGCTGCGACGTGCCAACCGGATCGGCCACGGACCCAAGGGGTTCCCGAAGCGCACGCCGACACCTTCATCGCGAAGCCTCCGGACCCAACGGTGCGTCAGCGCGACCTCGGTGCGCAGTGATCGGCTCCGCCACGCCGGTCCGAGGACGAGGCGGTCGCTGTGGTAGAGAAGGCTGTAGCTGTCGATGAAGAGCCGACGATCCGCGGCGCTCGCACGCTGCATCTCACGCCCCAGCCGGGTGCCTACCCGGTCGCCCTCGAAGCTGAACGTCTGGATGTACGCGGACTCCTTGGCCCCCCTGAGGTCCTCACACATGCGGGTCCAGAACTCCTCGGCGCCGACCAGTAACTCGATCCTCACGACGTCACCCTCCCGTCAGCTGCGCGGCCTGGACGACCTCGGCGAAGGTCTCGAGCGCCCGTGCACCCAGACCGTGCCCGAGCCACGCGAGCACGCCGAAGCGAATCAGTCGGCCGCAGCAGCCACCGGTGAGGAACCCCGACGCCTTCACTCCGAGCGCTCCCGCCGCGAGGCTGACCCCGTAGAACGGAGGGATCCCCGTGGCCGCGCTCGCGAAGATCAGGAGCCACACTGCGCCGCCCCTTTTCTCCATCGGCCTCGTCATTCGATCGATCGCACCTTTCGCCTTGCTCGGCAGACGCGAGGGTGCCCATCGAGCGACCGCGAAGAGTGAGAACTTCGTGCTCATCTGGCCGAGCGTGGACGCGAGTGCGACCAGGGGAACGCCGACGGCAGGCATCGCCGCGGCAGCGGCGACGACCAGCACCTCCGCGTTGATGATCGGCAGGACGCCGCTCACCGCGCTGGCCACGAGTAGCCCTACGAGGACTTCCCACATCGATCCTCCAGCGATCGAGTCCGCCGAAGCGGCTCATCCGCTCCGCATGGGATCACGATCGTCGGGTCGACGCGCCGGCTCCTTCCGTCGATGTGCGTAACCGCTTTGTAACAGACCGGGACCAGGCCGCTGGCCGCGCAGGGTGAGTCGGGGCTACCGTTGCCGTCCGAGAGCCGTGATCCGCCGTCGACGCCCGAGCGGCAAACCCAGGAACGCCCATGAACCTGCCCATGATTTCGAAGAACCGGACCAAGGTCGCGACGTGGAGTGGGCTCGACGATCGGAGTCCGGCATACGCGCTGGTCGCCGGCGTGGACCTCGTGGTGATCCGTCACGACGACCGCGTGTCGGTGATGTATGGTCGCTGCCACCACCGAGGGGCCCTGCTCGCCGACGGCCACATCGACGGTCCGAACCTCATTTGCGGCGTACACGGCTGGGACTACCGCTACGACACCGGGGTGAGCGAGTACAACAACGACGAGGCGCTCCACCGATTCCGTGCCGAGATCGATACCGAGGCCGACGCGGTGTGGGTGGACGACTCCGAGGTCGCCGAATTCGCCCGGGAGAACCCCCAACCGTTCGACCGCGAAGCCTACCTGGGCACGTATCAGGATATCCACGGCACGGAGGCCGAGCCCTACAACGGATACATACAGTCACTGGCGACGGACGGACTGAGCAGCCACCACGGCGATGTGTCGGCCATGGGCGTGCCGCTCACCGAGCTTCCTCGTTGGACGGACCTCCAGATCCTGACGGCGCAGCTCGCGACCCGCCCCCTTCCGGACGACCACCCAGTCGACAGCGAGCTCGTGATCGGGCCTCGCGCCTCGCGCCCGCTCAAGCTAGACATCCCGATCTTCGTCAGCGACATGAGCTTCGGTGCCCTCTCCGAGGAAGCGAAGGTCGCCTTGTCACGTGGTGCCGAGATGGCCGGCACCGGCATCTGCTCCGGTGAAGGCGGGATGCTTCCCGAGGAGCAGGAGGCCAACAGCCGCTACTTCTACGAGCTAGCGTCCGCCAAATTCGGCTGGAGCCTCGAGAAGGTGGCTCGGTGTCAGGCGTTCCACTTCAAGGGTGGACAGGGTGCGAAGACTGGTACCGGCGGACATCTGCCCGGCGAGAAGGTCGTCGAGAAGATCGCCGAAGTACGAGGACTCGAACCGGGTCAACCGGCGGTGAGCCCGCCCGCCTTTCCCGACTTGGTCACGCCCGCCGACTTTCGAGAAGTCGCCGATCAAGTCCGCGACGTCGCCGGGGGAATTCCCATCGGGTTCAAGCTCTCGGCTCAACACATCGAGCGGGATCTGGATTTCGCCCTCGAGGTCGGCTGCGACTACATCATCCTCGACGGAAGGGGTGGAGCGACCGGAGCCGCGCCGAACGTGTTCAAGGAGAACATCTCCGTGCCGACGCTGGCGGCTCTCCCTCGGGCCCGTCGCCATTTGGACGAGAGCGGGGCGGACGACGTGACGCTCATCGTGACCGGAGGGCTGCGAACAGAGTCCGACTTCGTAAAGGCGCTCGCACTGGGGGCGGACGGAGTCGCCGTGGCGAACTCGGCGCTGCAGGCGATCGGTTGTCTCGGCATGCGGGCATGTCACACCAACAACTGCCCCGTCGGGATCGCGACCCAGCAGAAGCACCTCCGGTCACGCCTGATCGTCGAAGAATCGGCGAAGAGACTGGACCGCTATCTGCGTGCCTCGGTCGATCTCATGCGGGTGCTCGCCCGTGCCTGCGGGCACGATCGGCTGAGCGGCTTCGATCGAACCGACCTCACGACGTGGAAGAGGGAGATCGCGGAGCTCACGGGCGTCGCGTACGCCGGTATGGCATGAGCCGCGCGGAGCGTTCGGCGCGACCAGCGTGGGGCTTCGATCAGCCCCGGAGCTGACCCTCTCCGATCACCACGAACTTGCGGGTGGTGAGCTCCTTTGCCCCCATCGGGCCGAAGGCGTGCAGCTTCGAAGTGGAGATCCCGATCTCGGCGCCCAGCCCGAGCTCGCCACCATCGGCGAAGCGCGTGCTCGCGTTCACCACCACCGTGGAGGACTGAATCGCGCCGACAAACGTCTCGATGCTCGCCTCGTCGTCACTCACGATCGCTTCCGTGTGAGACGAAGCGTACGTGCCGATGTGCTCCAGCGCCGCCTCGAGATCCGGCACGACCCTCACCGCGAGCGTCAGGTCCAGGTACTCGGCGTGCCAATCATCCTCGGTCGCCGCCGCGACGTCGAAGTCGGAAAGGATCTCGACCGTGCGCGGACAGCCTCTCAGCTCCACGCCATCCGCCACGAGTCGCTTCGCGATGGCGGGAAGCAGTCTCGGCGCGGCCGCCTCATGGATCAACAGCGTCTCGGCCGCGTTGCAGACGCCGGGTCGCTGAACCTTGGCGTTGTGGACGATGTCGACGGCGCGCGCTTCGGGCGCGCTGGCGTCGACGAAGACGTGGCAGACGCCCTTGTAATGTTGCAGGACCGGAATCCGGCTCTTTTCCACCACGGCCCGGATGAGGCCCTCTCCACCCCGCGGAATGACCAGATCGATCCATTGATCCTGCCGTAGGAGGACGTCGATCGCCGAGCGATCGGTGACGGGAACGAGCTGGACCGCTTCGGTGGGAAGCGTCGACCCCGCCAGCCCACGGCGGATCGCTTGGGCGATCGCACGGTTCGAGTGGATCGCCTCGGAGCCGCCCCGGAGAATCACCGCGTTGCCCGATTTCAGGCAGAGCGCCGCCGCGTCTGCCGTGACGTTGGGCCTGCTCTCGTAGATCATGGCGACGACCCCGAGCGGGATGCGCATCCGCCCGATCCGCAGCCCGTTGGGTCGTACGGTCTCCTCCTCGAGCCCTCCGAGCGGGTCCGGCTGACCCGCGACCTCCCTGATGGCCGCGGAGAGCTTCGCGACACCGGCCTCGTCCATCCGCAGCCGGTCCCTCATGGCCCCGCTGATGCCACGCTCGTCGGCCGCGGCCAAGTCGAGCGCGTTGGCCAGGACGATCTCGGAGGCTGCCGCGTCGATTGCGTCGGCGATCGATCGGAGCGCGGCTCCACGGCCCACAGCGGTGGACCGGGCGAGCGCCCGGGCGGCCGCACGCGCAGCCCGGGCCATCGATTCGATGGTCTCGGTCACATCGGTGTCGATGGTCGTGCTCATGAGCCGCTGTCCGCTCCGATGAGGACCATCCGGTCGGGCCGCATGACGACGTTGCCACGATCGACGCCGAGCCGGCCCTTCACTTCGCCGGTGTGTAGCCCGCGGATCTGCTCGACGTCGCGATCGTCGAAGCGCACGATGCCTCGTGCCTGCTCGACACCGCTGCGATCCACCACAGATACGAGGTCACCGCGCCTGAAATGACCCCGGACGCCGACGATCCCGCTCGGCAGGAGGCTGGCTCTCCTCTTGATGGCGCGCACCGCGCCGTCGTCGACCACGAGTGAGCCCTTCAGCCCCTTCTGCACGGCCATCCAATGGCGACGCGCCGACAACGGATCGCCGTGCGCGGCGATGTAGGTCCCCGCCGGCAGACCCTTCGCCACCGTGCTGAGCGTCTCGTCGTCCAGCCCCGACGCAATGACGGTCGGGATTCCATAGCGTCCGGCGCGCTCCGCGGCCTCGAGCTTCGTCACCATGCCACCCGTGGACTCCTTGGCTTTTTTCTCGAAGCAGAGCGCGCGTAGTTGGTCGACGCTGTCGGCGCGAGGGACGACGGTCGCCCCGGGGTCCACATCGGGGTCGCCCGTGAGAACCCCTGGAACGTCCGAGAGTAGCGCGAGGAAGTCCGCGTCCACCAGCGCGGCGGCGGCGGCGGCGAGGTTGTCGTTGTCTCCGACCACGATCTCGTCGACCGAGACCGTGTCGTTCTCGTTGACGATCGGCACGATGCCCGCCTGGAGGAGCGTATCGAGCGCCTGTCGTGCGGCCACGTAGCGACGTCGATCGGTGAGGCAGTCGTTCGTAAGGAGGACCTGCGCGACGTTCCTACCGACCGCGCCGAACGCCTCGGCCCACATAGCCATCAGGCGGCCCTGCCCGACCGCCGCCGCGGCCTGCCTGTCACTGATCTTCTTGGGTGGTACCTGGTGACCGAGCGCGCCGAATCCGGCGGCGACCGCACCGCTCGAGACGACGACGATCTGCACGCCTTCGGCGGACGCCACCGCACGCGCGATGGCGCTCATGCGCTTGGGGTCCAGCTCCAGTGACCCAGCGGTCAGGAGTCGACTCCCGAACTTGAGAACGACCCGGTCCGGAACCCCGCGCCTCCGCCGGGCGGCCAAGGCGGTCTCAGGGTGCGGGATTGTGTAATTATTCATCTCCCATGAATAACTAAATGCCAATCTCCTCGCCACCCTGCATGGCCCTCGCATTGGCCGCCCGGGTCGTGCACATTCGGGCGGTCCCGCCGCTCCATCACGCCCCACGCGCCTTGAGCCTACCCCTCGTCGTCCTCGCCGCCGGACTCTCCACCCGCTACGGGCGTCTGAAGCAGCTCGACCCACTCGGTCCGGGCGGTGAAGCGATCATGGACTTCAACGTGTTCGACGCGGCGCGTGCCGGGTTCGACAGCGTCACCTATGTGGTGCGACCCGAGATCCTCGACGACGTGCGGCGTCACGTCGACGGGATCTTGGGCGGTACGTTTCCGACCCACTTCGTTTGCCAGAGCCTCGATCGGCTTCCCGACGGCTTCCGTGCACCGCCCGAACGCGTGAAGCCATGGGGGACGGCCCACGCCGTCCTCACGGCGGCCGAGTCGGTCGGGGCCCCCTTGGCCGTGTGCAACGCCGACGACTTGTACGGTCCCGGAGCCTTCAAGCGCCTCCAGGCGTTCCTGTCGTCCGACCCGACCCCGACGGAGGCCGCGCTCGTCGGATACACGCTCGAGAAGACGTTATCCGGCGCCGGCGGGGTCGCACGGGGCGTGTGTGTCCTCGGGCGCGGCGACCATCTGGAGCGCATCACCGAAGTCCAGAATATCCGTCGCCACGACAGCTGGATCACCGGATCCACGACCGACGGCGACCCGGTCGAGCTGAGCGGGCAGGAGATGGTCTCCATGAACCTGTGGGGGTTCACGCAACCGGTGATCGACCTCCTTCAGCGGCAGTTTCGCCGCTTCCTCGAATACTGGGGCGCTGACACACGCGCCGAGTCGTTCCTGTCGACGACCGTAAACGCACAGATCCAGCTCGGTGCGACCCGGGTCAAGGTGTTGGCCGCGCCCGACAGCTGGTTCGGCATCACGCACGCGGCAGACCGGGATCGTTCAACGGCGATCCTCCGGGAGCGGGTCGCCGCTGGCGCGTACCCCGCGCGTCTCGCCGACGCCATGGCCCGCATCGGCGGGAGCTGAGTCCATGCAACTGACGTCACTCGATTGGATCGTGATCACGACCTACGGGGTTGTCGCCGTCGGGACTGGGCTCTACTTCGCCAGGCGAGCGGGCCGGGAGACGGGCGAGTTCTTCCTCGGCGGACGAACGATGCCGTGGTGGCTGCTCGGCACGTCGATGGTCGCGACGACGTTCTCCACCGATACGCCGAACCTGGTTACCGATTTGGTACGGTCGGGTGGAGTGAGTCAGAACTGGCTTTGGTGGGCCTTCGTCATCACGGGCATGTGCACCGTCTTCTTCTACGCGAAGATGTGGCGCCGGTCGGGGATCATGACCGACATCGGGTTCTACGAGCTGCGCTATTCGGGCAAACCAGCCGCATTCCTCCGCGGCTTTCGAGCCATCTACCTCGGGGTCTTCTTCAACTGCATGATCATGGCGACGGTCACCCTCGCCGCGATCAAGATCGGCGGTGTCCTGCTCGGTGCGTCGAAATACGAGGTCGTCCTCGCCGCGGGGACCGTCACGGCCCTCTACTCGGCCACGTCCGGGCTCTGGGGGGTCGTAGTCACCGACCTACTGCTGTTCGCGATCGCGATGATCGGGTCGTGCGCCGCCGCCTGGTACGCCTTGGCCCAGCCGGAGGTTGGCGGCATGGTCGGGCTCTTCACGCACCCTGCCGTCGAGGGGAAGCTCTCGCTCCTGCCCGACTTTTCCGACTGGAGGACGGCGACGACCGTCTTCATCATTCCCATCGCGGTTCAATGGTGGAGCACGTGGTACCCGGGCGCCGAGCCGGGTGGCGGCGGCTACGTCGCCCAGCGAATGCTCGCCGCGAGGAACGAGAGTCACGCGATGAAGGCAACGCTCTGGTTCAACATCGCGCACTACGCCCTCCGACCGTGGCCGTGGATCCTGGTCGCTCTCGCGTCCCTGGTCGTCTATCCCTCGTTGGAATCGATCCAGGCGGCGTTTCCGAACGTGGACCCGTCGATCGTCCGGAACGATCTAGCCTATCCGGCGATGCTGATCTTCTTGCCGTCCGGGCTGCTCGGACTCGTCGTGGCCTCGCTCGCCGCGGCGTACATGTCGACGGTCAGCACCCACCTGAATTGGGGTGCCTCCTACATCGTGGACGACGTGTATCGAAGGTTCGTGGCCCCGGGCCGTGACGAGGCCACCTACGTACGGGTCGGACGGATCGCCACGGTGGGGCTGATCGTCGCGGCGAGCGCACTCGCGCTTTGGCTCGAAAACGCGTTACAGGCATTCCAGATCCTGCTTCAGATCGGTGCGGGCACAGGTCTCGTCTTCTTGCTGCGATGGTTCTGGTGGCGCATCAACGCCTGGAGCGAACTCTCGGCGATGATTCTCTCGTTCTTCGTGGCCCTCTACTTCCAGTTCGGACACGGCGCACTGGGCTTCGACCCGGTCGATCCTTCGATTCAGCTCGTCTTCGGCGTGCTGGTCACGACCGCGGGGTGGGTCACGGTGACGTTCCTCACTCCTCCGGCTGCCGACGAGACGCTGGTTTCGTTCCATCGCTTGATCCGGCCCATGGGGTCGGGATGGGAGGGAGCCGGGCTGGGTCTGACGAGCGGGGAATCCGAGGACAATCCCTCGGCGGCATTCTTGGCGTGGTTCCTCGGGTGTGTCGTGGTCTACGGCGCGGTCCTCGGCACTGGTTACCTCTTGTACGGTCAACGGCTCCTCGCCGCCGTCTGCCTGGCGGCGGCGGCCGTCGCCACGGTGGCGTTGATCAGGACGCTGCCGAGAGTCGGTCTGACCTGAGGCGACTCAGGACTCGATCGCCCCGTAGCTCGCCCCTCGAGACGGAACCGCGACGAAGAGCCGGTCGTCGATCCGGTCGGCCAGGCCGCGCCGCTCGAAGTACTCGGCCACCAACGTCTCGAGTACGCTGCCGACGGTCCACCGGTCGGCGAGGGCGACGATGCACCCGCCGAAGCCCGCGCCCGTCAGCCGCGCCCCCGCGGCACCCCCTTCGCGAGCGACCGCCACCAACTCGTCGAGCTCGACCGAGCTGACGTGGAAGTCCGAGCGAAGCGAAGCATGCGATGCGTCCATGAGCGCACCGAAGCCCGTGACGTCCGCAGCGTACATGCGGTCGACCGCCTCCTCGACGCGGGCAGCCTCGGTAACCACGTGTCGGAATCGCCGGAGAAGGTTGCCCTGTAGGACCTGCTCGGCCGCCTCGACGAGGGTGCGCGGTTCCACCGCGCCCACAAGCCCCGGGTAGCTGGTGTAGAGCTTCTCGGTCATGTTCGTCGTCGCCACGTGACCAGCCACGATCCGAAACGCCTCGGCGCATTCGGCCCTTCGTGAATTGTACGCCGCCATCGCGGCCTTCGACTTCTCGGCGCGCTCTCCCGTGTCCGCAACGATGAAGCACCAGTCGTCGGGCACGTTCACGTGACGCAGCCGGAGCGGCGAGAAGGTGATCTTGGCAGCGCACCGGTCCCTCGCGCCCAGCGAGATCGCCTGATCCATGCCGCCGCCATGCGTGCCGACATACCGCTCGGCGTCGGCCATGACCACGGCGAACTCCCTCACCTCGGTCGGTACTTCATTGATATGGGCGAGCGCGAGGCCGACCGCGTTTACGATCGCGGACGACGACGAAAGCCCCGAAGCGACCGGAAGATCCGACGAGAGCACACCATCGAAGCCGCGCCAGATGGCGAATCGACGGGCGAGCTCGTTGGCGGCCGCCTTCGGGTAGTTCCCCCACGAGCCCTGCACGTACGGCTCGATCGCCGGACCGATCTCGAATTCCACGGGCGGGAACTCGTCGGAGACGTTGTACAGCGCGACCCGCTCGTCGTCCCGGGGCCGGAGCGCGATCCGCACCTCACGGTGCAGCGCCATGGGAAAGACCGGGAGGTCGTTGTAGTCGGTATGCTCCCCGATGAGGTTCACACGCCCCGGTGCGCGCGCGACGTGCGTCGGGGGTACGCCGAATCGGTCTTCGAAGGCCGCACCGAGACCCGAAGCCGCGGTCATCGCCGACGGGTGTTCAGCGGACAGAGGCCTGGATCTAGGCTCCGAGGAACTCGAGCCGAGGCCACTGCGCCCAGCGGCCGCGCGTGAAGTCCGGCACGTCGATCGGCCGTGACCGATTCTCGACCGACCACTCGGTGAGCGGGCAGATCACCGACAACATGGCCGCGTCGTACACGTTCATGTCGGTCGGCTTCCCTTCCCGCAGTGCCTTTACCAGCTGGTAGTCCTCGATGAAGTCCATGCCGCCGTGCCCAGCCCCGGCCGAACGGGCCTCCAATTCACGCCAGATCGGATGGTCGTACTCCTCACGCCACTGCATCCAATCGTCCCAGCGATGGTCCTCGCTCAGCCCTTCGACGTGGACCCGGTTCGGGTATCCCTGAAAGAGACCGTCGGTCCCCTGCACCATGTGGATGCGTGAATAGGGGCGCGGCAGATTCGTGTCGTGGCTCACGAAAATCGTGCGACCGCGCACGGTCTTGATCATCGTCGTGTTGACGTCGCCCTGCACGTACCGTTCAGACCGCTTCGGATGACCCTCGGGGTAGTGCTCCGCGGCCCACGCTTCGAGACCCCGCGCCGGGGTGCTCATGGAGACGAGATAGTCGAGCTGGTCGCCGCGGTTGATGTCCATGACGTTCGCCACCGGACCGAGGCCGTGCGTGGGGTAGAAGTTCCCTTCCCGTGTCATGGCATGAGCACGACGCCACAGACCTTCGTTACGGTCCTCGAATTTGATGGCCCGGAGATCATGCAGGTATCCGCATTCGGCGTGGAGGATCTCACCGAAGAGACCCTGCCTCGCCATGTTGAAGACCATCATCTCCGGGCGGTCGTAGTTGCAGTTCTCCATCATCACGCAGTGCTTCTCGAAGCGCTCCGCGTGCTCCACGAGCTGCCAGCAGTCCTCGACCGCGTAGGCCGCGGGAACCTCGGTCGCAGCGTGCTTGCCGTTCTCCATGGCGGAGAGACAGACCGGAACGTGCCACTCCCACGGCGTTGCCGTGAAGACGAGATCGAGCTCCTCCTCCTCGCACATGCGGACGAAGTCGCGCTCACCTCGCGTGTACAGGGTCGGTCGGCGTCTCCCATCGGTCTCGACCCACGCGGCGACCTCCTCGGCACGCGCCTCGTTGATGTCTCCGAGGGCCACGATCTCTACGCCCTCGATCCGGAGGAAGTTGCGGACGTGCGACCCGCCTTGGAGTCCCACACCGACGAAGCCGATGCGGACGACGTCGATCGGGTCGGCAGCGAAGGGACGCTCCGGCGCCGGACCCAGGTCGGGTCCTTCCCGGAGTCGGTCCGGCGCCTCCCCCGCGAGCTCCGTGAGCCCACCGGTCACCCCGAGACCCAACCCGGCGGCGCCGAGTTTCAGCAGGTCTCGTCGGTGCATCGGCGGGCGCTTCGGGTACGAATCGGACATGGGTGCTCCGTCGGGTGAACGGCGAGGAGCTAACCTGCGGCCTCGAGCCGGCGCGCTCAAGGACCAGGCGGAATTGCGCCCTCCCCGGGCACGATACGTCCCGTGACGCTCAGTGTCCCGGGCTTCGCCCTGCTGCGTCCTGCACTACCGCGGGCACCAGCGTCCGCAGCCCGTCCCACGCCCGCCTTTGAGAGAGACCAACCTCGGTGGCGATCCACTTGGCCCGCGCGGCCGAAAGGAGGCTCCGTACCAAGTCTGGAGACGAGATGTCCAGCTCGGAGAGGGTGTGGGCCTGCCATCGGTACGAGGCGAGCAGATCGGAGCCTGCCCGCTCCACGAAGAGCCTCGCCTCACGAGGAGTCAATCCGGCCTCTTTGACGACCCGCTCGGCGAGCTGATCGGCTCGCTCCTGCAGCACTCGTTCGAACACGTGCATCGGTGGTTTCTCCAAACGCTCACCCGCCGGTGCGGACGCCCCCCCGGACGTCGCTTCGGTCGAGCTGAACTCGGGGCGGTGACAAGGTGCAAGTAGCAGGCCACCGAACTGAACCCCACGGTACACACGGGGAACATATGTTTGCAATCCTGATCTTCCGCCTTGCCCGCCGAGGTCGGGAATCCGAAGTTGGCGACGGTCCGAACGCGACCCTCTCCCCCAAGGAGTCCCGCCGGTGATGCTCGACGCTTCGCTCATGCGAAGGAGCGATGCTCTTCAAGAGATGTTGCCCTTCGCTCGGGCGATCGTGCGGGATGGCGAGGTTACTGAAGTCGGGGCGAAGGGATTCCAGGCCTGGATCGAGCACAACCCCCACGTCGGGAGTTGAGCGCACCGTGAGTTCCGACATCGCTGGCTCTCGCACCGGCGAGCCGACGTTCGCGCGCGATCTCGGGCTTTTCGACGCGACGATGATCGGCGTCGGTGCCATGATTGGCGCCGGCATCTTCGTTCTGACAGGGATCGCAGCGGGCGAGTCCGGCCCGGCCTCGATTCTCGCGTTCGCGCTCAACGGCTTCGTCACGCTTCTGACGGCCTTCGCGTACGCGGAGCTCGCAGCGGCGATTCCGGAGGCGGGCGGCGGCTACGCCTTCGTCCGCCGCGCGTTTCCCGGAGTCGTCGGGTTCACGGCCGGCTGGATGCTGTGGTTCGCGTACACCGTGGCGTGCAGCCTCTACGCGCTCGGCTTCGCCGGGTACTTCTGGGAGTTCTTCCTCAAGTACCTACCGGGCCTCCCGGAGGTCGTGTTCAGTGTGGTCGGCGAGCACGGTGCGGGCCTCGTCGTGACCGTCGTCATTGCGACCACGTTCGTGCAGCTGAATGCGAAGGGCACCGAGGTAACGGGGATGGCGGAGAACGTCCTCACCGTGGCGAAGCTCATCATCCTCGGCGTCTTCGTAGCATATGGCCTGAAGGCTGTGGGTGTCGCCCCGCCAGAGCAGACGGCCCAGGCGTTCAACCCGTTCTTCCCGCAGGGATTCGGGGGCGTGATCGTCGCCATGGGCCTGACCTTCATCGCCTTCGAGGGCTACGACTTGATCGCCACGGTGGCGGAGGAGATCAAGGAACCGGAGAAGAACATTCCGCGCGCGACGTTCATCTCGCTCGGAATCACGGTCGTCATGTACCTCCTGATCCTCTTCGTCGCACTCGCTGCGGTGCGGCCGCCGGGTGGGCAACCGTCGTGGCAGTTCCTGGGCGAGTACGGGGAGACGGCGATCGTCCGCGCGGCGGAAGGCTTCATGCCCGCCTTCGGCGTCGCGGTGATCGTCTTTGGGGGGCTGCTCTCGACGATGTCGGCGCTGAACGCGACGATCTTGGCCTCTTCGCGGGTAGCCTTCTCCATGGGCCGCGATCGGTGGCTCCCCGACGCGATGGCCAAGATCCACCCTGAGCGTCGCACGCCCCACATCGCGATCATGGTGACCGGGGCGATCCTGTTGGCGATGGCGCTCACGCTGCCGATCGAGGCCGTGGGGTCGGCGGCGAGCCTGATCTTCCTTCTCACGTTTGCCCTCGTGAACCTCTCGCTCATCGTGCTTCGGAGGAAGGCGCCCCATCTGAAGCGTCGGTATCGCGTGCCGTTCTACCCAGTGGTACCGATTCTGGGTCTCGTGCTGAACGTCTTTTTGGCGCTCTACCAGTTCTCGTTTCAGCCGCTTGCGTGGTATGTCACGATCGGCTGGGTCATGGTCGGACTCATCCTCTACTACGGGTACTTCGAGAAGCGCGCGGCCGTGACGCAGCCACAGGTCCTGGAGCAGCCGGCCGCGGCCATCGAGCTGCTCAGGGGCACCGTGGTCGTGCCCCTGCACAACCCCGACCACGTCGGTACGCTGCTCGACTACGCGCGGCCGATCGCGGAGATCCGCGACAAGTCTCTGCTGGCCTACTCCGTGGTCGAGGTGCCCAGGCAGCTTCCGATCCATGAAGGACTCCGCTTCGCGCACCATCGTGAGGGCTTGTTGAAGTCGGCCCAGGAGATCGCAGCACAGCGGGGCTTCGACGTCGGCACGGACCTGGTCATCGCACACCGCGCCGCCGATGGGATCGTGGCGGGCGCCCGCCGGTTCGGGGCGGATTTCCTCTTCATGGGGTGGAAGGGGCACACGAATACCCGTGACCGAATCTTCGGAGAAGTTGCGGACCAGGTCATCCGCCAAGCGCCGTGTGACGTAGCACTGCTCAAGATCGCGAGCACGGAGCGTCCCAAGCGCTGCCTCTTCCCGACCGCCGGTGGGACACATGCGCGTCTCGCGGCCCAGGTCCTCAACGCGCTCGCACCCGCCTTCGGCATGGAGGTGACGACGTGTTACATCGTGCCGCCGGGCGCCACCGAACAGGCGAGGCGCGAAGCCGACACCTGGATCACCAAGACACTCGAGGAGATCGAGGTCACCGTGCCCGTCGAACGGAAGCTCATCGAAGCAAAGTCCATCGCTGGAGGCATCGCACTCGAGAGTCGCGATTACGACCTCGTGGTCCTCGGAGCCGCGCGCGAGCCGTTCTGGAGTCAGGTAGTGTTCGGTGAGATTCCGGAAAAGGTCGCGCGCTACTCACCCGCGTCGGTACTCGTGGTGAAGCGCTACGAGGGCCACGTCCGGTCGCTCTTGAAACGCGCGCTCGGCTGAGCCAACGTGCCGGCGGTCACCCGACGGCGCGCGCGGTCGGCTCGTCCGGCTAGTCGTCGAGCAGCTTCGGGGGCTCCTTCGTGTCCTTCACGCCGAGCGCGACGCCGGTGCCCACACCCGCTCCGATCGCAATGGCCGCGCCAGCCCCGATGAACGGAGCGACCGCGACGACGGGGGCCAAGAGCACCGTGGTCCCGACCCCCGCCCAGACCCCGAGCAGCGGCTTCTCGACGAGCGAAGTGTAGCGCAGCTTCCGACCCACGAAGTTACGCGACTTGATGTGGCCGTACACGCCCACGGCCCCGGCTACGATCAGCTCGATCATCTCTATCCTCCAAACCCTGCTCATGTCGACGTTCGGAATCGAACGTACGAGTCCGAACCAACGTAGTGGTCAATACTCCAAGACACTACGAAGCCGACGGGCCTCCGGTTCCGCTCGGAGGCCCATCGCCGTGCATCGGGACTCCGACCGCCCGGAACAGAGCCGTCGCGTGCGCCGGGACGTCCTCGAGGGTCATTTTCAGCCCCGCCCGCTCCGCGTGCTCGATCGTCTCGGCGAGGACGTACGCGCCCGAGAGGTCGATCCGGCCGAGGCCTCCGCATCGAATGACGACTTCGGTCACGTCGGGCTCCTCGGCGAGGCGGTCGAAGAGGAGATCCTCCATCGCCGGAGCCGAGGCGAACCAGAGCACGCCACTGGGCTCTACGACAAGCGTGGCCCCGTCCCGCTCCGCGGTCACGCGCGGCGTGAGCTCTCTCCACAGGTGCACGGCCGCCGAGAGCGCGACGCCGATCAGTACCGCGTGATCGATCTTCGGCGAGAGGACCAGCGTCGCTACGAACGTCACGTAGCCGACAAGCGCCTGGGGGCGCGACACCGTCCACAGCCGGAGCACGTCGAGCGGCTGGATGAGCTTCCAGATGGCCGCGATCACGATCCCCGAGAGGACCGATCGAGGCAGCGGCTCGAGGACCGATGCGAACGGTACGAAGCAAAGCACCGCCAACCCCGTGATCAACCCGCTCCACCGGCTCCTCGCTCCGGCGAGACGATTCACGCTGGTGCGGGAAAGGGAGCCTCCCACCGGAAGTCCTGCGGTGAGACCGGCCACGATGTTCGCCATGCCTTTGCTCAGGAACTCTCGGTCCGCGTTCCAGTGCTGACGCTCCTCGGACGCGAACACCCGAGAGATCGAGACGCCCTCCGCGAAGCCGATGACGGAGATGACGATTCCCGGCACGATGAGCGACGGCAACCGCGACCACGGAAGATCGACGGAGAACGGAGGCAAGCCCGAGGGGATCGTGCCCACCGTTCGTCCGTCGTAGCCGGTAAGCACGGAAAAGGCGAGGCCGCCGACCGCCGCGATCAGCACGCCGGGTACGAGCGGATGGATGCGCGCTCCCGCCACGACCGTCACGATGGTGAAGGCCGAGAGACCGATGGCCGTCCACTCCCAGCTGCTCGGGTTCGAGACGGCGAACCAGGCGCGCTGCAGGACCCCCTCGTCCACCGGCGCCGCGCTCCCGAGCGCTCCGGGCAGCTGAGAGGAGAGAATCAGGATCGCGGCCGCAGACAGGAATCCCTTCATCATCGAGTGAGACATGAAATACACGACCCAACCGGCCTTCAGAAATCCGACCGCGATCCGGGCAACGCCGACGACCAGCGCCAGCAGCGCCGCGAGCGCCGCGAATTCGGCCGTGCCCACGGGGGCGAGAGGCACGAGCGCACCGAAGGTGAGGAGACCGGTGAGCGCGACCGGCCCGGTCTGCAGGTACGGAGACGACGCCAGGAACGCGGCCGCGATGAGGGGCAGCGTCGCCGCGTACAGCCCGTGGTGCGGCGGAAGCCCGGCAAGCTCAGCGTAGGCCATCGATTGGGGAATCAGGATGAGCGCCACGCTCACTCCCGCGAGGACATCTCCTCGACCCAACTTGCCCGGTGGATCTTCCTTCATTGTTCGGATGACCCCTCCCCCCTTGGGACCGCGGCGGCCGTCGTGACGGTCGAGTGCTGACGCGCGAGGTCGTCCAAGAGCTCCGCGGTACGGTCCGCGCGATCCGCATGGAACCGGGCGGTCGCACCCAACCAGCCGACCCTCGCCGCGTGCAGCGCACCCTGTCTCCTCGACTCACGGGCGAGAGCCACGAGCACACCCGGGGCGTCCTGGGACAGGAGGCTCTCCATGGCATACCGCCGCTCCCCCGCTCGAAGCCCCAGATCGAGCTCCGAGGAGATCCTCGCGAGATCCGCGCGCGCAAGGAGGAGGCCAGAGCGGACCGGCGCGAGAAGCCCCGACAGGAACGCGGTGGCGCCCTCTTCGCGTGGATCGGGAAGCGTGGGAGCCTCGCGTAGATGAACGGGGAGCATGGTCGGATCGAACCCGGCCTCGGCGCCGTCCTCCACCTCTGTCCGGAATACATCGTCGAGCAGCCGAGCCCACGCACCGTAGAAGCCGCGCGAAAGCTCCGCGACCCGCTCCGCGAATTGGAAGAGCCACGGTGCCAAATGCTCGTGCAGGAGCGCGCCGCGACCGCTCCGGCGAAGCAGCGCGACCGCGTCTTCGGTCGGCGACGGGTTCTCGGCCAGTGTCGCGTACAGGCCGAGCAGGGCTGACAGATGATCGGGCTCTTCCGGCGCCTCGAGGCCCAGCGCCCGCCAGAAGCCCGCGACCCTCGCACGGGCCTCTCCACCCATCATGCCCTCTGGTCCGAGATGGACGGACGCGTACGGATAGAGCTGGAAGAGGAAGACGTCGGAGTAGTCGGCGGCAGACGGAACTCGGCTCAAACCCAAGGCGCGCGCGACGGCCTCGTGGGCTTCTGTCGGGGGCTCCGCGAGCACGGCGAGTCCTCGAATCGATTCAACGGGCCGCACCGAACCCGTCGAACCGTCAGACACCGGTCTTCACCGCCCCCGGCAGGTCGTACGCGCTCCGCTCGGGTCTCACGGGCCTGAGCATCCAGTACGGACGTCGCGTTCCGTCGGGTGAATGGTCGGGCGCAGAACGGGTCAGCTCCAGCCACTTCTCGTAGACCTGCCTCGACCTCGAGGTGTCGACCGCGACGTCACCGAACGCATCACCCGGCTCGGCCTTCCGCACACGCACCGCCTGGTGCCAACAATGCATGCCCGACACTGGATCGGGGTGCACGGCGTGCGTGAGGTTCTGGTGCACACCGACGTCGGTCCACCAGACCCTCATCGTGTCCGGGTCGGACGACGCGAAGGGACCCCCGCCGGCCTGTCGCGTCAGCGCCCAACCGGATCCATCCTGGTGCAGCGCGACCGTCATCATACCCAACCGCTGCCCCTCGTGACCGATCGGCTTCCAGCGGCCCATGTGGTGACTGCACGCCACCACGCCAGGGCGAATTCCCTCGGTGATCCACGCCTTCAATACGAAGTACCCGATCTCGGTCTCGACCCGAACCAGGTCACCGGTTCGCGCGATCTCCAGCCGCTTCGCGTCGGTCGGGTGGATCCAGAGCGGATTGGTGTGCGCGATCTCGTCGAGCCACTTCGCGTTCGCGCTCCTGGTATGGATCTGGACCGGAACGCGGAAGGTGCTCAGAAGCGGCATCTGGTCAGAGTCGAGATTCTGGCGATGTACATGACTCTTCACGTACGTCGGGATGGAGAGCTCCGGCCATCCCCAATCTCGAAGCGTACGCGACCAGAATTCCAGCTTGCCCGTGGGCGTCGGCCACCCGCGGACGATCTCGCCGTCCACGCGCACTCCGACCCGCCGACGTCCTTCCGCGTCCGGATCGATCTTGGTACCTCCGGGCGCCTTCGGGCTCGGCGGTACCGGAGCGCGTGTGTACACTCGGCCGGCCTCGTCCACCCGGATGTCTTCGAGCTCCGCGTCGGTGATCCGCTGCTCGTGAACCTGGCCGACTTTCTTTGTGATCTCGAAGGCTCCGTAGCGCCGCATGTACTCGAGCGGCGTGATCCCTTGCGCAGCCGCGGCATCGGGGAGACCGGGCACGGAGTTCTCGAAGATCCAACCGTAGTACTCGTCCACGGTCATCTTCTCGCCCGGACGGGCAATCGACTCGAAAAACCGCCGGATTCCGAGGGAGCCGTCCGGGTCGATCCGCCAGGTGAGCTCGATCCAGAACTCGTTCTCCTCCCAGACCTCGCCGGGATTGACCTCGCGGGTGTCTGTCACTCGCTCGCCGAGCCGCTCGCGGGCAGCGCGCAACACTGGCTGGCGGAAACCGATCCACTGCCCGTCGTACTGCTCGTACGTGGTCAGGTCGTGGCGCTCCGACCCGTGCCCCATGGGCAGGACGTAGTCGGCGAAATAGGCGGTCTCGTTCCACGTCGGGGTCATGGCGACGTGCTGACCGATCCGCTTGTCGTCAGTCAGCATCTCGATCCAGCTGAAGCCGTCGGGGTTCGTCCACACCGGGTTGTAGACCCGTGTGAAATAGACGTCGACGAACGCGTCCTGATCCCGCATGAGATGCGGCATGAGGAACGACATCTCCATCAGCCCGAGCGGATACTCCTTCGGCCACAACACCTCATTCCACTTCCGCGGATGCTGGTGAGGAAGGCGCGGTGGCTTCGGTGAGAACTTGTTCCAGGAATTGGGGAACGTACCCCCCTCGGTGGCGAGCGCGCCGAGCAGCGCGTTGAGGAGGGTGAGCGTCCGAGCGACCTGCCAGCCGCCCAGATTGCCGGAGCCGGCGCTACGCCAGTTGTGCGTCGCCAGCCGAGTCCCCGCCGTGGCGATCGTCTCGGCCACGGAGCGCAATATACTCGCCTCTATACCCGACTCGCCGGCCGCATGATCGAACGTATACGTGGCGTAGAGCTCGCGGAGGACGGCCTCGAACCGCTCGAAATCCGCGTCATGCTCGCCATGCACCTCCTGCATGTACTCCTGCCAATTCCACCAGCGTCGCACGAACCCACGGTCGTAACGCCCTTCGTTGATGAGCCAGTTCGCGATCGCGAGGAAGATCGCGGGCTCGGACCCCGGGTAGGGGACAGCCAATGATCCGCGTGGGTGGCCGTGTTCGACAGCCTCGTGTCGAGCACCACCAGCTTGGCGCCGTTCTTCTTCCCCTCGATGATGCGCTGGGCATGAGGGTTGAAGTAATGACCGGTCTCGAGGTGACTGCTCACGAGAACGATGACCTTCGCGTTCGCGTGGTCCGGACTGGGTCGATCCATCCCCATCCACCAATGGTAGCCGGCGCGCGCACCGGACGAGCACACGTTGGTGTGCGAGTTGTGCCCGTCGACCCCCCATGCGGCGAGCATCCGGGTGGTGAAACCGTCCTCGCCCGGACGTCCCACGTGGTACATGACCTGCTCGTGGCGCTCCTCTTCGAGACAGGCACGGATACGTGACGCGATGTCGTCGAGCGCCACGTCCCAGCTGACTCGCTCCCACTTCCCCTCGCCCCGGGCTCCGGCACGTTTCAGCGGATACAGAATCCGGTCGGGGTCGGTGATCTGGTTGAGCGTCGCCGGCCCCTTCGCGCAGTTTCGGCCGCGGGACCCCGGATGCTCCGGATTCCCCTCGAACTTGCGCACCTGAAGGGTCTCGCGGTCGACGTACGCCAGGAGTCCACACGAGGACTCGCAGTTGAAGCACGTCGTCGGCACGAGCATGTACCGCCTTTCGACCCTCTTCGGCCACGACTTCGAGTCCAGCTCGACCCAGTCGTGCCACCGTTCCTTAGGGGGAAACGCCGCGAGATGAATGCGACTCGCGCCCGGGAAGAAAGTCTCACCCCGCGCCTCCACTTCTGCGCGGGCCGCCGAGACACGGCGCTCGAGATCGTCGATGCTCATGCGAGGGGTACCGACTGGCCCGCCTGGACGAAGGCGTGCTCGTAAAAGAGGAGGCCGACCAGGCCGGCTCCCGCCGCGATCGACGGTGACGTCGCCCCGAAGACCAGGCCGAGGAGGCAGAGCGCGGCGCCGACCCAGAAGAAGTGACCCCACGCGCCCCACGTCATCGAACGGGCCGCGAGCGCAGCGTGCGCGGTCGGGTGACCCATGGATGCCTCCCCGAGAATCAAGGCGAGGTGCGCCGCGATGGACAGCCGAAAGCACACCACGACGGAAGCCGGAAGTTCCGGGCCCGCCGTCGCCAGCATGATCACGGCGCTCCCGGCCACGAGCGCTTGGACGAGGAGGTGCGCGGGGAGGAGTGGACTCTGCCAGAGGTCTCGGGCCCGCGCCTGCGCGAAGAGGTACGCCGTATACATCGCGGTCATTGCGGCCAAGGGACCACCGAGCCAGCCGAGCAAGGGCGTGATCTGACCCCGACCGAGTAGGGAGGCGGCGAGGTGGGCTGCCAAAACGCCCCCGTACGCTGTGATGATGAAGCCACCTCGTACGAGCCAGCTGCGCCACTGCGGCTTGAAGAGGACCATCCAGAATCGTTCGGGGTGCTCGAGATCCCACACCAGGAGCACCCCCGTCAGCGCGAGTCCCGCCAAGGCGAGAACCGGCGCCTGGATGCCCCAGAGCGTCGTGGTGAGCGGCAGGAGCCCCAGCGCCCCGAGCAAGAGCGGTACGAGGTAGGCACCGGCCGCGATCGATTTCGTGAACGTGTACGCGCTCACCCGCCAATCCCATGGAGCACGATGCGGCACATCGTAGCTCAGTACGGCCGCGGCGGAGTTGTTCCAGGAACCGGGGTGTCCGGACGGCACCTGATGGCTCACGTCGCCCTGCTCGCTCCACATGAAGAGCCCACCATCCGGACGCCGGGCGGCCAGCGGATCGAGCGTGACCTGATCCGCGCCCTTGTAGAACAACTTTGGGCGGGTCTCTTTCTCGGGCCGCCTGACTGT
>JAOTVL010000138.1 GCA_029863525.1 Gemmatimonadota bacterium | reverse complement strand
GGGCGCCGACCTCGATGTGCATGCGGCGGGTCGTCTCCCGATCGACCACCTCGCGGATGGTCCCGACGGCCTCGACGATTCCACTGAACATCACGCGTCGCCCCGGTCGAACACGAGAAGCGTATCCCGACCGAACGTGGCCGGCGGCAGCGCGGGGGCGAAACCGTCCCACACCAATCGGCTCTCACCGGAAAACGCGGCCACCCCGCCCGCGCCGAGCGTGGTCGGCGCCAGGAAGAGGTAGAGACGATTGACCCTCCCTCCACGAAGCAAGCTGTCGGCCAGTCGGGCTCCACCCTCGCACAAGATCGACCGGATCCCGAGCTCCCAAGCGACCGCGAGCACCGCATCGAGGTCCAACTCGTTCCCCGCGTGGGCGACGGGGTGCACGTGCGCCCCGGCATCCTCGAGATGCTCGATCGCGACCTCCGATGCGTCGAGCCTACAGAAGACGTGGAGGGGTACGTCGGCGACATCCGTGAACAGCGCGGCCTCGGGCGTCAGGACGCCGTCGGGCAGGAGGACCAGCCTCCGCGGTGGAGACCGCCCGGGATGCACCAACCGGACGGTGAGCCGCGGATCGTCGGTGCGAGCGGTCCCGGCGCCCACGAGGACGGCATCGAACCCGCTGCGCAAGCGGTGGACCTCGTGCTCCGCATCGATCCCGGTGATCCGGGTCTTCTTCCCTGGACGCTCGGCGATTCGCCCATCGAGGCTCATGGCCAGCTTCAGGGCGACGAACGGGGTTCCATGTCGCGCGACGTGCTGAAACGCGGGGTTCTCGGCCCGGGCCTCCATCTCGTCCCACACGGGCCCGACAACGTCGACGCCAGACGCCCGAAGCGCGTCACCCCCGCCGCCGGACTCCTCTCCCGGATCGGCGGCCCCGAAGACGACGCGGCGCACGCCAGCTTCCCTGAGCGCGCCGCTGCACGGCGGCGTCTTTCCATGGTGGTTGCAGGGCTCGAGGCTGACGTACGCCGTGGCACCCTCGGCGCTCGTGAGCGCCCGTTCGAGCGCCACGATCTCGGCGTGCGGTCCGCCGAATTCCTGGTGGAAGCCTTCGGCCACGATCGCCCCGTCGCGAACGAGTACGCATCCAACCATGGGATTCGGCTGCACCCTCCCCCATCCGTTGCGGGCGATCAGTCGAGCCCGCTCGAGAAACGCCAGGTCCTGCGGCGTCGGCTCCCCCGACATGCTACAGCACCAGCCGAGCCGACAGGCCGCCGTGGAGCGAGCCGGAGCCAGGGTCGAACGCACCGGACCAACCCGGGACGTCCCCCACTCCCTCGGCCCAACCCACGTCCAGGGCCAGCGTGAGGACCAGGGAAAAGGTCATCGCGGCGCTGCCGAAGAAGAGCCGCCGGCTCCCGGCCATCGATCCGGCGCCCTGGAAGCTCGAACCGAGTCCGTCCGATACCCCGATGGTCGCATCTGCCTCGAAGTCGTCCCAGCCTACGCCTGCCAGGAGCTCGATGGCGAAGAGGTCTTTGCTCACGGCCGCGCGGACGGAGGTCACCGCAGGATCGATCGTGAACCGCACATCGTCGCCCGCATCCAGATCGCCCGCCCCGACCGTTCCCGAAAAGCGCCGCGCCACCGACAATGACACGCCCGGCACGGTGAAGCCTTCACGAAGCACGCCGATTCGGACGCCGAGCCCATAGGAACGGAAGCTCCCGGAGAAGCCGTCCGCTTCGGAGGGGCTCATGAACGTCCCATCGATGAATACGTCCGTGGCGAGGAAGCCTCCCACGGTGGGCATGAGGCGAAACCCGTCGAAGACCCCCGCGGCCCCTCCCAGCTGAATCGCACGCACGAGGGGCGACGACTCCTGGAGCACGTTTCCGGGATCGGGCCCCCCCCATTTCGACGTGAGGGCCCTGGCGAAGAAGCTGAGCCGGGGACCACCTCCTACGCGCGTCCCGAGGTTGGACGCGGTTCCAGGGATGGGAGAGCCCACGCTCGCGAGAAGCGAAACGTGGCCTTGGAGCGCGTACCCGCCGACGGCGGCCGCCAGACACCGGGCGGGGTCGCCACCGCTCGCTTCGCAGGACGACGCGATCTCCGACGGCTCCTGCGCGAGCACGCCCTCCCCCACGGAACCCAAGGCGAGCAGGAGGAGCAGCGCGCGCGTGCCGACGCACGGACCCGAAACCAACTCGTGGACGGCCCGTCGGGGAATCACCGGTAGACGACCCCGTCGCCCTCGACCACCTCACCCAAGACCCAGCCGTCGACCCCCTCTTCGGCCGCCGCCGCCAGGACCGCGTCGGCATCCGCCGCGGAGACCGCCACGATCATTCCAACGCCCATGTTGAACACGCGGTCCATCTCGCCGCGCGCGACGTCGCCGCCGTCCTGAAGCGTCTGAAAGACGGGTGGAACCTCCCAACTGTCCCGCTCGATGTGCGCGCCGAGACCCTCGGGCAGAACGCGGGGCAGGTTGCCGGGGATGCCCCCACCCGTGATGTGTGCCAGCCCGTGCACGAGACCGGACGCCAAGGGGCCACGTAGCGCCGGCAGGTAGCTGCGATGCACGGCGAGCAGCTCCTCTCCTACGGCTCGCCCAACGCCGGGGAGTTCATCCTCCACGGAGAGGCCCATGACTTCGAAGACGATCTTTCGCGCCAGCGTGTAGCCGTTGGTGTGCAGGCCGTTGGAGGCCAACGCGACCAGCGTGTCTCCCCTCACGATCCTCGAGCCGTCGAGGATGGCGGCGCGCGCCACCGCACCCACGATGAACCCGGCCAAATCGTACTCGTCGGCCGCATAGAAGTCCGGCATCTGCGCGGTCTCGCCCCCGAGAAGCGCGCACGCGTTCTCCCGGCACGCGATCGCGACCCCGCGTACCACGTCGTTCACCATGGCCTCGTCCATCTCACCGGTCGCGAGGTAGTCGAGGAAGAAGAGCGGCCGAGCACCCTGCACCAGGATGTCGTTGACGCAGTGGTTGACCAGACACTGCCCGACTGTGTCGTGCCGACCCACCGCGAATGCGACCTTGAGCTTGGTGCCCACACCGTCCGCGCTCGAGACCAGGACCGGCTGGTCAATGTCGTCGGGCACCTGGTAGAGCCCGCCGAATTGGCCCAGCTCGGAAAGCGTGAAGCGATCCCGGGTCGAGGCGACCAGCGCCTTCAAACCCTCTTTGGTCCGCTCCGCGGCGTCGAGGTCGACGCCCGCCGCTGCGTAGCTCAGTCCGTCAGACATGTTCCTCGGCCGGGACTCGGGTTTCGAACGCTGTGATCTGGCGGAACGCTTCCACTCGATCGTGGATGTCGGCGGCGCCGAGATCACGCAGGCGGTCGACGCTGAAGCGCTCGCAGGCGAAGGAGCCGAGCGCGGAGCCGTAGACCATGGCTCGACGCAGCTCGGCCGGGCTCGTCGAATCCGCGCGTGCGAGGTGACCCATGAATCCTCCGGCGAACGCGTCTCCGGCGCCTGTCGGATCGAACACCTCTTCGAGCGGAAAGCCCGGAGCGTAGAAGAGCCAGCCGTCGGCGAAGAGAATCGCCCCGTGCTCCCCCTTCTTCACGATTACGATGCGCGGACCGCGTGCCTGCACCCAGCGGGCGGCCTTGAGCAGGTTCACCTCGTCGGCGAGCTGACGCACCTCCTCGTCGTTGAGGAGGAGGATGTCGACCCGCTCCAGGAGGGTGAGCAGCGTCTCGCGACTTCCCTCGATCCAATAGTTCATCGTATCGCACGCGACCACCTCGGGCGCCTCGACCTGATCGAGGACGTCGAGCTGAAGCGTGGGATCGATGTTTCCGAGAAAGACGTAGCGGGCGCCGCGGAACGCATCCGGGATCTTCGGTTCGAAGTCGGCGAAGACCCCCAACTTGGTCTCGAGCGTGTCCCGCGAGTTCATGTCGTAGTGATACCGACCGGACCAGAAGAAGCTCTCGCCGGATGCGCGCTCGATCCCGCTCAGGTCCGCTCCCCGCGCGGTCAGAAAGTCGAGCCTATCGAGCGGATAGTCGTCTCCGACAACGCCGACCATTTGAACCGAGTGGAAAACGGTCGCCGCCGCCGAAAAGAAAACGGCAGACCCCCCGAGCACCCGCTCCGCGGATCCGAAGGGCGTCTCGACCGAGTCGAGCGCGACGCTCCCGACGCAGAGAATGGACATCAGGCGTCCTCGTCTTCCGGTTCGTCGCGGATCATCTCGTCCGGCGCGTCGATCCCAAGCACCGTGAGGCCGTTTCGCAGCACCACTTGCACCCCTCGTGCCAGCGCCAGGCGGGCGGCGCGGAGATCCGCGTCGTCCGTGAGCACCGCCAGCTCGGGATTCCGACTGGGGTTCCCCGCATGGTACCAGGAGTTCGCCGCTCCGGCCGTCTGTTCCAGATAGTCACAGAGCACGTGCGGAGACGCCTCTCGGGCCGCGCGCTCGACCGCACCCGGAAAGTCGGCCAGCTCCTTCACCAGCTCGCGCTCGAGCTCGTGGCCGAGCATCGCGAGGTCGGCGTCCCCGGACGTGAGCTCATTCGGATCGAGCTTCGCCTTGCGGAAGATCGCGCACATGCGGGCATGCGCGTACTGGACCTTGTACACGGGGTTCTTGTCGGACTGGTCCAACGCCACGTCCATGTCGAAGAGGAGATGGGCGTCGGGCTTCCGCATCTGGAAGAAATAGCGGGTTACGTCCACACCGACCTCCTCGTACAACTCGCGGAGTGTCATGCCAGACCCCGCCCTCTTCGAGAACTTCACCTCTTCCCCCTCCTTCTCGACGCGGACCATCTGGTGGAGGACGTACTCGGGGTATCCGGCGGGCAGGCCCAACGCCTGAAGTCCGGCTCGGACGCGATCCACCGTGCCGTGATGGTCGGAGCCCTGGACGTTGATGACCCGCTGAAATCCACGTTCCCACTTGGTCATGTGGTACGCGACGTCAGGCAAGAAATACGTCGGCTGGCCATTTCCCCTCACCATGACCCGGTCCTTCTGATCGCCGAACCGACTCGTCTCGAGCCAGATGGCGTCGTCCTTCTCGTAGACCAGGCCGGTGTCTTTGAGGCTCTGGATCGTCCGGTCGACGCGACCTTCTTCGTAGAGCGAGGACTCGAGGAAGTGATGGTCGAATCGCACGCGGAAATCCGCGAGATCACGGTCCTGCTCAGCCCGCAGCATCCGCACCGCGTGGGCCCGGACGGCGTCGAGGGCCTCCGCGGAATCATCCTCCACGTATCGATCGCCGACCTCTTCGACGAGCGACTCGGCAACGTCCTTCACGTATTCGCCTTGGTACCCGTCGTCCGGGACCGGCTCGTTCTTGCCGAGCATCTGCCGATAGCGGGCGCGCACGCTTCGAGCGAGCAGCTCCATCTGCCGACCGCTGTCGTTGTAGTAGAACTCGCGGGACACCGACCACCCGGTCCAGTCCAGGAGCGAGGCGATCGCGTCGCCGAGCGCGGCCTGGCGTCCGTGACCCAAATGAAGCGGGCCCGTCGGGTTAGCCGAAACGAATTCGACCATGACGACTCGTCCCGCGCCCACATCGCTCCGCCCGTACCGCTCGTCCTGCGCCAGGATATCGCCGAGAACCGACGCCACCGCCCCGGAGGCGAGGCGGAAGTTCAGGAAGCCGGGCCCGGCGACCTCGACAGCCTCGACCCCCGCGCGGACGAGATCGAGTCCCGCGGCGAGCTCGTCGGCGATCTCCCGGGGAGACCGCTTGAGCGACCGAGCCAGCGTCAGCGCGACGTTGGTGGCGACGTCTCCGTGCGTCGGGTCGCGCGGGCGCTCGAGTTGCACCTCGGCTTCGTGCGCACCCATCTCGGCCAGGACGCGAGAGAGCTCGGCCTGAATCGCCTCGTGCGCCACCTCAGGAATCCGACGAGCTCGAGCCGCTCCCGGACCCTGATGATCCGGCGGAACTCGACGAGTCGCGGGACCCCGACGACGAGGAGCCCCCACCCTTCGAGCCCTCGCCCCCCGCGGTGCCACCGCTGGACGAAGACCCATCGGACGGCTTCGCCGCGCCCGATTCCGCGGACGCCTTCGAGCCCGACTCGGCCTTCGCCGACCCCGATTCCGCGGACGCCTTCTTCTTGTAGTCGTCCGAGCGGTAGTCCGTGATGTAGAAGCCTTCGCCCTTGAAGAGGAAGCCGGCGCCCCCCGAGATGATCCGACGGGCGTCGGCCCCACAGTCGGGGCATTCGGCCACCGGGTCGTCCGACATTTTCTGGAAGACCTCGAACGCATGGCCTTCGGCACACTGGTAATCGTAGGTCGGCATAGTGGCCGCGACGTGAGGTCGAATTCTGGACCGCCCGCCCGCCGAACGGCCCGAAGCCCTGAAAATTAACGACGATCGAGGGCCCGTACTACCCGTCCGAAGCCCTTCTCGGACCGCTCACGCGCCGTCGTACGTTCCCCACTCCTCGCGTAACGCGTCGCTGATCTCGCCCAGCGTCACACCGACCTTCACCGCCTCGATCATCGCCGAAACCAAGTTGTCTTCGCTTCGAGCGAGCGTTCGGATCGCATTCAGCTCGGCGCCGACCCGGCCGACGTCGCGAGCGCCCCTCGCCTGGCGCAGGCGCTCGACCTGTCCCTGCTCCAGTGCCGAGTAGTCGGGCTGCCCCATGCGCGGGGCGGCCTCCTCGTCGACGTGGGTGTTCACGCCCACCACGGCCCGCTCGCCGGACTCGATCTCCATCTGGAAGCGGTACGCGGCCTGGTGGATCTCCTCCTGCATGTAGTCCAGGGCCTTGGACGCACCCCCGAGCTCTGCGATGCGCTCGAGGTATTCGCCCGCCTGCCGCTCGACCTCGTCCGTCAGCGCCTCCACGTAGTACGAGCCCCCGAGCGGATCTGCGGTGTTGGTCACGCCCGATTCCGCGGCGAGAATCTGCTGCGTCCTGAGCGCCAGCTTCGCCGACTCCTCGGTGGGTAGGGCCAGCGCCTCGTCGTATCCATTGGTGTGAAGCGACTGCGTTCCGCCCATGGTCGCCGCGAGCGCCTGGACCGCGACCCGAACGACGTTGTTGAGCGGTTGCTGCGCGGTCAGTGTCGAGCCTCCGGTCTGCGTGTGGAAGCGAAGTTTGCAGGACCGGTCCGACGCGTCGTATCGGTCGCGTAGGAGCGAAGCCCACAGTCTGCGAGCGGCCCTGAACTTGGCGACCTCCTCGAAGAGGTCGTTGTGCGCGGCGAAGAAGAAGGAGAGCCGAGGGGCGAAGGACTCGAGATCGAGACCCGCGGCGCGCGCCCGCTCCACGTATTCCAACCCGTTGGCGAAGGTGAACGCGATCTCCTGGGGCGCGGTCGAGCCGGCTTCCCGGATGTGGTATCCGGAAATCGAGACGGTATTCCAACGCGGCACTTCGCGGGCGCAGAAGCCCATCACGTCCGTGACGAGCCGCAGGCTGTGGTCGACCGGATAGATGTACGTGCCGCGCGCGATGTATTCCTTCAAGACGTCGTTCTGAACCGTCCCGCTCAACGTGCCTCGGGGCACCCCCGTCTCGTCCCCGAGCGCCACATAGAGCGCGAGGAGAATCGCGGCGGTGGAGTTGATGGTCATCGATGTGGAGACCTCGCCGAGCGGAATCTCCGCAAACAGCCTCCGCATGTCGTCGAGGGAGTCGATGGCCACCCCGACCCTGCCCACCTCGCCCGACGCCATCGGCGCGTCAGAGTCGTAGCCCATTTGCGTTGGTAGGTCGAAGGCCACGGAGAGGCCCGTCTGGCCGCGATCGAGAAGATACCGAAAGCGCTCGTTCGTCTCCTCGGCGGTCCCGAACCCCGCGTATTGTCGCATGGTCCAGACGCGGCCGCGGTACATCGAGCCGTGGACACCCCGGGTGAAGGGGAACTCGCCCGGATTATCGGGCCCGTAGACCGTGTCGACCTCGATCCCCGAGTCGGTCCGGCCCGACCCACTCATCCGCCCTCCTCGGTCTCGAGCGAACCGAGCTCGACCAGGACCTCGTCCTTGTCGACCGCCTGGCCCGCCCGAACGTGGATACGCTCCACCACGGCGTCGGCATCGGCTTTGAGCTCGTTCTCCATCTTCATCGCCTCGACGATCACGATACCCTGGCCGGCCCGGACCTTGTCACCCTCTTCCACCTCGACCTTCACGACCAGCCCCGGCATCGGCGCGACGATCGGTCTCGGTCCCCGCGAAGCCACACCGCTGCCGCTCATCTCGCGGATCACCCTGGTGCGCTCGTCCACGACCTCGGCGCGGATACGCCGGCCGTCCATGTGCAGGTCCCAGGCCTCCTTTCCGACCCGGCGCGCCGAGACACGGTGGGATCGGTCCTCGATCAGCAACGATCGGGTCGGCGTGCCTCCGAGCCGGGTCAGATCGACCTTCACTGGGTCTCCGTCGACCCGGACACCGTCGGCGCCGAGATCGATCTCGAACGTCCGGCCGGAGATCGTGACGTGGTAGATCACGAGCTCCTCCTTCTCCGAAGGGTCGCGACGGATTCGACGTGCGCCGTGTGCGGGAAGAGGTCGAAGCACGTCACGGAGCCGAGCTCGAAGCTGTCCTCGAGAAGCGCGACGTCGCGGGCGAGCGTCGCCGGATCGCACGAGACGTAGACGATGCGGTCGGGCGGGTCGGTTCGGATCAGCTCCGGGATCTCGGCGTCGAGGCCCGAGCGCGGCGGATTCAGGACGAGCACGTCCGCGGGAAGAAGCTGGGCGAGCTGTTCTTCAACGGCCCCATGAACCACGGTGAAGCCCTCCGGGGCCTCCGCCCTCGCGGCCGCTACCGCCGACGCGTTGACCTCGATGCCCACGACGACGGGACCCGTGGTCGCGACGGCGCGACCGACCTGGCCGGCGCCACAGTACGCATCAATCACGCGAGCCGGCGGGGGAGCGCCTCGGGTCACCTCGGAAATCACGTGGGCCCGAAGCGGGTGCGCCGCCTCTTCGTTGACCTGCTCGAACGCGTCACCGCCACCCGGTGCCGACGCGCCGGCGACGACGACGGCCTCTTGTTCGTCCGAGGGTCGATGCCAGATAGCGACCAGCCCCGGCAGGTCGTCGAGAAGGCTCGACCCAGACCTCCACTCTCGAGCGCCGCCCTCGACGAAGAGCTCGACCCCCGCGTCCAGCGCGCGGAGCGTGAGGCGGAGGCGTCCGCCCTCGGGA
>JAOTVL010000221.1 GCA_029863525.1 Gemmatimonadota bacterium | reverse complement strand
CCGGTAGACCCGCTTGTCCGCGTGTGAGGGCCGTCAGCGCGAGAACGATGCCGAAGAGTGGCTTGTGGGATCGCATGATCATCTCCTCCGTCACTCGTTTGAGTCGCCCGAACCGAGGGCGGTGTAGGCCATGGGTCGCACGGGGCGGAGGTATTCGGCGAGGAACTCGTACATCTCGCGCCGTTGCTGGAGGGCCAGATCGTTGTCGCGCCTGTCGAAGGAGTGCCCTCCGGGGGCGTCCTCATAGATGCGGTATCTGAAGCCCTCTTTCCCGTCGGCCTTGAGCGCCTGAATGAGGCGCTCGACCTCGAGCACGTTCACGTCGCCGTCATTCGTGTTCGTCGTGATCATGAGCGGCGTGCCCTGATATTGAGCGGTGTTCCACGACGGCGAGCGCTTGCGCAGCTCGGGGATCGCGGCGCGGTCGGCAACGCCGAGGTGGTAGTCCGCCCAGTACTGCTCCCGGTAGCCCTGACCGGTGTACCCCATGCGGGATACGAGATCACTCACCGGTACACCCGCATACGCCACGGCGTACGTGTCCGGGAAGCGGAAGATGTTGAACAGCGCGTGCAAACCCCCGTGGCTCCAGCCGACCACGGCCATGCGGTCCTCGTCGAGGAACGGGTAGGTCCGTAGCGCGAACTGGCCGGCGTTGTAGCTGTCCAGGACCTCGGTGTCCCCGTAGTCGATCTGCCGGTACCAATCCCGGCCGTATCCGGTGCTCCCGCGGTACTCCGGCGCGATGATCGTGTAGCCTTGCTGGAGCATCTCGCGCATCACGTTGGCCGTGCCACTGGAGTGGTTGGAGTGCACGCCTCCGTGGACCAGAACGATCAGCGGGTGACGCGCGCTTCGGTCCAGATCGTGGGGCACGAACACGTAGGCGGGGACCGTGAGCGAGTCGCCCTGCTCGTGCTCGAGGTACGGGTACACGAGGCTGCCGTCGGATTCGGGCCATCGCGGCGTCCCGCTCTTGAACGTCACCATCTGAACCTCGGCAACGTCCGAGAGGCGGAGGAAGAACATCAGATCGTCGATTTGGCGACGGAGCACGTCGTGCTCGTGCCGCTGGCGCTCGACGAGGTCCTCGAACGCCTCGACGATCTCGGCCAGATCGGCGGATGTCGCGACTTCGGAGGCGCGGGCGGCGTCCTGCGGGTCGTCTTGCGCCTCGAGCTCGGGACTCAGAAGCCCAATCGCGAGCGCTGCTGTCACCAGGGGCACCGCAAGACGGGGGCGTACGTGCGATCTCATGGCTCTGTCTCTCTTCACCGGTGGATTCGCAGGACGATACGTCCCCGCCCCGACCCTGGCGAGGCCCGGCCCGCGCCTACCGACCCAGCGCGAACACCCAGACGACTCCTCCGGCCGGCACATGGGTGTACGTGCCCCGAACCCCGTCGATTCGCCGCGTCATGCTGGCCGGGTCCACGCCCCAACCCGACTGAACCGCAACGTACTGGACGCCATCCACCGCGAACGACACGGGGACGCCCATCACACCGGAGCTGAGCGTCTCGCTCCAGACCTCTTCTCCGGTTCGCGCATCGAAGGCGCGGAACCGCCGATCGGGCGTGCCCCCTTGAAAGACGAGCCCGCCCCCCGTGGTGAGGACCGGTCCCCAATTGAGCGTTGGGAAGTCGACCTTCCACATCTGCCGCCCCGTGTCCATGTCCCATGCCTGCAGCTCGCCGATGTGGTCATCCGCTCCCGGCGCGAGCGTCAGGTCGGAATCGGCCCCGGTGTACCCACGGCCGGGCACGTACTCGACCTCCAGCCCCTCGATCGTCCCGCAATGGTTGGTGTTCGCCGGGACATAGACGAGGCCGGTCTCCGGATTGAAGGCGGCCGGCGGCCAGTCCTTCCCACCCCAGAGCGACGGACAGAAGTCCGTGATTCGTCCGGTCGCCGGCTTGTGGGCCGGATCGTAGCTCGGCCGGCCGGTCACGGGGTCGATCTCGGTGAAGACGTTCTGGAATACGTACTCGGTCGCGTCGACGAATCCGATCCCGTCTGGGCGCCGCTCCAGAAGCCAGAGG
>JAOTVL010000137.1 GCA_029863525.1 Gemmatimonadota bacterium | reverse complement strand
AGCCGGCGAACCCGACCATGAAACCGATCTTCGCCGATGCCGGAGACGTCCGCGTGCAGGGCGTCGTCGTGGGGGTCATCCGGAAGTACTAGCGGTCGCGTCCCGGAGTGCGTTCAGCGCCGTCGCGGCACGTCCGTCGTCAATGGTCCTGCGGGCCAGATCAGCCGCGGAGGACCACGAGTCGGCTAGATCCGCGACAAGAAGCCCGGCCGCCGCGTTCGCCACGACGGCGCTTCGCGCGGCAGAATCCCGACCCTCGAGCACCGCTTCGATGATCGCCGCGTTCTCGTCCGGCTCCCCCCCCGCCAACCGCTCGGCATCGACCGGCGTCAGCCCCAGAACGCCCGGTTCGATCTCGTACCGTTCGATGCGGCCGTCGCGCAGCTCGGCGACGCGGGTGGGGCCGATGGGGCTCACCTCGTCGATTCCGGGGGCGCCGTGCACCACCAACGCTCGCAGATGGCCGAGCTCCAGCAATGCGCCGGGAATCAGATCGAGAAGGCGCTCGTCGGCGACCCCGATCACCTGACGACGGGCGCCGGCCGGATTGGTGAGGGGACCCAGGATATTCATGACCGTCGTCACGCCGAGCCCGCGTCGTACGGGACCGACGTGCCGCATGGCCGGGTGAAGCAGCGGCGCGAACATGAAGACGATGCCCGCTCGCTCGAGCGTGTGGGCCATCTGCTCCGGAGTCAGGTCGATCACCACGCCGAGCGCCTCGAGCACGTCGGCGCTCCCACTGCGTGACGTGAAGGAGCGGTTGCCGTGCTTCGCCACGGGCGCGCCCGCACCGGCCACGACGAATGCGGCAGCCGTCGAAATGTTGAAGGTCGTGACGGAGCCGCCCCCGGTTCCCGCCGTGTCGACCAGCTTGGAGGGATCCGAGTAGACGACGGGTCGCATGGCGGATCGCAGCGCGCGAACGCCGCCGGCGACTTCGGCCGGTGCCAAGCCCTTCGCCCTCAGGCCGATCAGGAGTCCCGCCATCTGGATCTCGGACGCGGAGCCGGACATGAACCGATCGAACGCCGCCTCGGCCTGCTGCGCGGACAGGTCGACGCCGTCCGCGACGAGGTCCAGAGCTTGGGTCAGGGCGTCGAGGCCCGAGGATGGATTCATGGTCGGAAGCCTAATCAGGACACGGATTTCCGGTCAATCGCCTCGGACGATATCGAGTTGACACCCCCGAGGGTGGATCTACCTTTCCGCGGTGGATGCACCCGAAGAGCACCGATTCCGCCTGACCGTCCAATACGACGGCTCGGCGTTTTACGGCTGGCAGCTTCAGCCGGATCATCGCACGGTCCAGGGAGACCTGGAGGCCGCCCTCTCGCGGCTCGCGGACCGCCCCCGCAGGGTCCTCGGCTCTGGACGCACGGACACCGGCGTCCACGCGACGGGTCAGGTCTGCTCGGTCGACATGCCGGCATCGTGGACCCCCGCCCAGCTTCGCAAATCGCTCAATGCAGTCCTCGCCGGCGACGTCTGGATCGAGTCGGTGCGCGCGGCCGACGCCTCGTTCCACCCTCGTTACGACGCCGTGCGACGCACCTATCGCTACGAACTGGGCACGGCCGCATGGGCCGCTTCGCCCTTTCACCTACGCTGGTGTTGGCCGCTCACCGATCCCGTCGATCCGGAGCTCCTCGATCGGGCCGCCGAACGAATCCAAGGCGAACACTCCTTCATGGCGTTCGCGAAGGCCGGGCAGCCCGAGCGCGGAGACCGGTGCCGCGTCTTCGAGGCCGTGTGGTCCGCGACCTCTCTCGGGCGACGGTTTACGATCACCGCCGACCGATACCTCCACCACATGGTGCGCTACCTTACCGGCACGATGGTCGACATCGCACGAGGCCGGCGCCCTCTGGACGACGTGGCTAGATTATTGGCCAACGAGCCCGGTGTGACGACGTCACCGCCGGCCCCGGCCAAGGGACTATTCCTCCACCGCGTGGCGTATCCCGAGGACGGCGCCGACGTCGAAGCCGACGCGGCATCGACCGACCTCCACGGACCCGACGACCAACAGACTCCATGAAGATCTTTCTCGACACAGCCGACCTGAACGAGATTCGTCGGGCAGCGGACGCGGGCCTCATCGATGGAATCACCACCAATCCCTCGCTTGTCGCGAAGGTCGCCAAGGGCGACGTGACCGACATGTACCGCGAGATCTGTGAGGCGGTCGACGGTCCGGTCAGCCTCGAAGTCGTGGCGATCACGCGCGACGACATGATCTCGGAGGGCAAGAAACTCGCCGCGATCCACGAGAACGCGGTGGTGAAGGTCCCGCTGACGGAGGACGGACTGAAGGCGTGTCGGGCGCTCCGCGCCGAGGGGATCAGAGTCAACGTCACGCTGTGCTTTTCCGTGTCGCAGGCGCACCTGGCGGCCAAGGCGGGGGCCTCGTTCATCTCCCCCTTCGTCGGCCGGATCGACGACGTCTCCGGGGAGGGGATGCAGCTCATCCACCAGATCCGGCAAGTGTACGACAACTATGGATTCGCAACCGAGATCCTGGCCGCGTCGATCCGCCATCCCATGCACGTGGTCGAAGCGATGCTGATCGGAGCCGACTGCTGCACCATCCCCTCGAAGGTGCTGTGGCAGCTGAGCAAGCATCCGCTCACCGACAAGGGACTCGAAGCCTTCCTCGACGATTGGAATGCCGCCGGAACCGCGATCTGAGGCTCCGCGCTCCGAGGATCCGGCGACCCGTGCCGTGACGCCGACCCCCAGCGCGATCGTGCGCGGGATCCGTGCGGCCGCGGTGGTCCTCGCCACCTCCGCGCTCGCAGCGGGATGTACGCTCGAGAACGCGAACGCCGAAGGGAACGGGACGGACGTGGCACCGCTCACGGCGCCGCCGGCCTCCGGGGCCGGCCCCGGCACCCCGTCGAGCCAAGCCCCGGCTACGTTCACGACCCCCTCTCAGTCGCTCGACGACGGTCGTGCCACGGCCATCGTGCGCGCCACGGCGAGGGTGGCGCCGGCCGTCGTCAGCGTGAACGTGATCCGCACGAGTCAGGTGCGCCCGCGGTCGGTCTGGGAGAGCCTCTACATGCCTCCCGCCGCCGAACGTCGCAGCGCCAGCTTCGGATCGGGGGTCATCGTGAGCGAAGACGGGATCGTGCTCACGAACGACCACGTGATCACGGGGGCCTCGAGGATCCGCGTCACGCTCCCTGGAGGTCGTGACCTCGACGCGGAGCTGATCGGTACGGATCCCGTTGCCGACATCGCCGTGCTGCGCATTCAGGGAGACGATCTCCCGATCGCGCCCGTGGGGACCGCGGAGGGGCTGCTCATCGGAGAATGGGCGATCGCGATCGGAAATCCCCTCGGTAACTACGTCGGCGACAGCGAGCCGACGGTCACCGCGGGGGTGATCTCGGCGCTCAACCGCAACATCGCACCCTCCTCCGAGGACGCCGGCTTCTATTTCGGGATGATACAGACCGACGCGGCGATCAACCCGGGCAACTCGGGTGGCGCACTCGTGAACGCGGCCGGCGAGGTCATAGGGATCAACGCCTCGATCATCTCGCGCAGCGGGGGGAGCGAGGGTCTGGGCTTCGCGATCCCCATCGATCGAGCCCTCCAGATCGCCCAAGACTTTCGGGAACAGGGCCAGGTACGCCGTGCGTGGGTCGGGCTCGAAGTGGAACCGGTCGAGGCGGACGAATGGGGACGCACGCGCGGCGTCCGTGTGAGCCGCATCGCGGCGGGGACTCCGGCGGACGCCGCGGCTTTGGAAGTCGGCGACCGCCTCTTGGTGGCGAATGGTCGACCACTGACAGGCCCACTCGATTGGGAGGGCGTGCTCCTGGACCTCCGAGCCGACGATTTTCTCTCGTTGAGCGTTCAGGGACGCGCACAGCCGGTACAGATCCGGGCCGTCTCCTACCCGTCGCTGACCGCGGCCAGGGTTACCCTCTTCCGAGACATCGAGCTCATCAGCGTGACCCCCCAGATCCAGCTCGAGCGTGGCCTGGTGAGCGCCGATGGCGCGTTGATCGCCAACATCTCGCCTGACCTCGCGCGGCGACTCGGTCTCCAGCTTGGAGACGTCATCGTCCAGATGAACCGGACGCGAATCCGAAGCGCGGACGACGCCGCCCGTTTCTTCGACTCCCTCACGGGGCAGCAAGGTCAGGTGATCGTGTACCTGGAACGCAACGGCAACCTCGGCACGCGAAACCTCTATTGGAGGGGTTGATGGACCTCGATCGCTACCTCCACCCCCTCACCGACCGCTACGCCTCGAGAGAGATGCAACGGCTGTTTGCGCCTCGTCAGCGATTCGGGACGTGGCGCCGGCTTTGGATCGCGCTCGCGGAGTCGCAAGCGGAACTGGGGATCGAGATCAGTGACGAGGCGCTCGAACAGATGCGCGCGGCGGTCGACCGGCTCGACCTGGAGAAGGCCGCGGAGTACGAACGGCGATTTCGGCACGATGTCATGGCGCACGTCCACCTCTACGGGGACGACGCGCCCGCCGCGAAAGGGATCATCCACCTCGGAGCGACCAGCGCCTTCATCGGAGACAACACCGACCTGATCCAGCACCGGAGCGCGCTGGAACTCACCCGCACCCGAGTGGTGCGGTGCATGGAGGCGCTCGCGGACTTCGCGAGGCGCTACGCCGACCTGCCGACGCTCGGGTATACGCATTTTCAACCTGCCCAGCCGACGACGGTGGGGAAGCGCACGACGCTCTGGATTCAGGATCTGCTCCTCGACCTCGAGGAGCTCGATCACAGGATCTCGACCCTGCGTTTCCGGGGGGTGCGTGGCACGACCGGGACGCAGGCGTCTTTTCTGGAGCTCTTCGCCGGCGACCACGAGAAGGTCGACCGGCTGGACGCCGCGGTCGGGCGCCGCATGGGCTTCGAGTCCGCCTATGCCGTCAGCGGCCAGACCTACCCACGCAAAGTCGACTACGCGGTGCAGGCCTCTTTGGCGGGCGTCGCGGCCTCGGTCTCCAAGCTCGGCCACGACCTCCGTATCCTGGCCCACCTTCGCGAGGTGGAGGAGCCCTTCGAGTCCGAGCAGATCGGCTCGTCCGCCATGCCGTACAAGCGCAACCCCATGCGGGCGGAGCGCATGTGCGCGCTCGCCCGTCACGTGATCGTGCTGGCCCAGGACCCCGCGTTCACCGCGGCCACGCAGTGGCTCGAACGGACCTTGGACGACTCCGCCAACCGGCGCCTTTCGATCCCCGACGCGTTCCTCGCGCTCGACGGCTGTCTCGTATTGCTCGAGAACGTCGCGAAGGGTCTCATCGTCAATCCACAGGTCGTCCGCCGAAATCTGGCCGAGCACCTTCCCTTCATGGCGACAGAAACGATCTTGATGCACGCGACGTCCCGCGGTGGCGATCGGCAGGAACTGCACGAGCGGATTCGACGGCACTCGATGGCCGCGGCCGGACGAATGAAGGATGAGGGTGTGGATGCCGATCTGCTCGAACGTATCGCGGACGACCAAGCGTTCGGTCTGGACGACGGCGAACTCGCGGAGATGGTCGATCCGCTCCGATTCGTCGGGAGGGCTCCGGCCCAGGTCATCCGCTTCCTGGAGCGTGAAGTCGCTCCCGTGCTCGAACGGCAACGTAAACAGATTCTGAACCTCGACGACCCCGACATCCATGTCTGATCAAACGACGGTCCACCGATCCGATCTCGACTTGCCTCTGCTCCACCGCGGCAAGGTTCGTGATGTCTACGAAGTCGACGCCGACCGACTCCTCATGGTCGCGAGCGACAGGGTGAGCGCGTTCGACGTCGTGCTCCCGCAGCCCGTTCCCCACAAAGGAGAGGTGCTTACGCAGATCACCGCCTGGTGGCTGGAGCAGCTCGAGGAGAGCGTGCCCCACCATCTCATCGCGGTGGACCCGGAGAGCATCATCGCACGCTGCCCCGACCTGGCCGCGAGCCGCGATGCGTGGGCGCGTCGGGCCATGCTCGTCCACCGGACCAAGCCCGTCCTCGTCGAGTGTGTCGTCCGCGGCTACATCTCCGGCTCGGCGTGGAAGGAGTATCGGCAGCACGGGACTCTCGCGGGCGAACCCCTCCCAGAAGGGCTCGAGGAGAGCCAGAAGCTCGACCCCGCCATCTTCTCCCCGGCCACCAAAGCCCAGGAGGGGGAGCACGACGAGAACATCACCTTCGAGCAGACGAAGGAGATCCTGGGCATCGAGCTCGCCGAGCGACTCCGCGACCTCTCGCTCAGCATCTACAACTACGGTCGAGACACCGCGGATCGGAGCGACATCATTCTCGCGGACACGAAGTTCGAGTTCGGCTTCGACCGGTCCGGTGAGCTGCTCCTCATCGACGAAGTACTGACGCCCGACTCGTCGCGCTTCTGGCCCAAGGAGAGCTACGGCGTCGGAAGGGGTCAGCCATCGCTCGACAAGCAGCCGGTCCGCGATTGGCTCGACACCCTCGATTGGGACAAGAGCCCGCCCCCGCCCGACCTACCGAACGAAGTAGTGGAGGCCGCTTCGGCCCGCTACCGGGACGTGTTCCATAGGCTCACCGGGACCCCGCTCGCGGAGTACGAGCCGCCTCTCTTCGGCGACGACCGGTGAAGATCGCTCGCGAAGGGTACCCCTTCGCCGCTGCGGGACTCCTGCTCGCGGGCGCTCTCTGGACGTCGGTCTGGCTCGGCGTCGCGACTCCGGACGGATTGGCCGGGCGCGCGCTGGTCGCGAGCGCCTGGCTCATGAGTGGAATCTCGGTTTTCGTGCTCTGGTTCTTCCGGGACCCCGCGCCGGACGTTCCCACCGATCCCGACCTCGTCGTCGCGCCGGGTCAGGGGAAGATCATCGTGGTCGACGACGTCGAAGAACCCACGCTCTTTCATGGAACGGCGCGGAAGATCTCGATCTTCTTGAGCGTGTTCGACGTTCACGTCCAGCGCGCGCCGGTCACCGGCCGGGTGACGCGCAAGGTCTACAAGCCGGGCACCTACGCGGTAGCGTGGGCCGACAAGGCATCCGACGACAACGAGCAGGCGTCGTTGGTGATCGCGACGGAACGCGGCCCTGTTCTGGTACGCCAGATCGCGGGACTCATCGCGCGGAGGATCGTCACCGACCCGGTCGAGGGCGACGTCGTGGAGCGGGGGCGCCGGTTCGGCCTGATCCGGTTCGGTTCCCGCGTCGACGTCTTCCTACCCGTGCATTGGGACGTGCTCTGCTCGGTCGGCGATCGCGTCCGCGCCGGATCGACCGTCATCGCGCGCCAGCGACCGGAGGTCACATCATGAAGCTCGAGCGAGGACATCGCCGCCATCAGACGCTCCAGCGGGGCGTCATCATCCTCCCGTCCGCCTTCACGCTCGGGAATCTCTTCTTCGGGATCTACGCGCTGATCGCGGCATCCCGGGGCGATTTCCTGTGGGCCGGCTGGTTCATCATTTTCGCCGGCGTACTCGACATGCTCGATGGGCGGGTCGCCCGTTTCACCCGCACGGGATCCGCGTTCGGGGCCGAGCTCGACTCCCTCGTCGACGCCATTTCGTTCGGCGTGGCCCCCGGCTTCATCATGTACGAGCTCTTCTTCGCGGGAGACGTCGGGTGGAGCTGGACCCTGAGCTACGTCTACATAACGGCGGTAGTCGTGCGGCTCGCGCGGTACAATATCGAGCAAGGTGGCGAGGCCAAGCGCTATTTCCACGGCCTCCCCTCTCCGTCGGCCGGCATGACGTTGGCGTCGTATTACCCCTTCAGCCAAACGACCTTCTTCCAGACCTATCTCTCCGATCTCCCGTGGCAGCAGATCATGGGGGTCGGCATGGTCCTGCTCGGTGTGCTCATGGTGAGCCACGTGCCGTACGCAAAGGTCGGGAAGATCGGTCTGCGGACGCCGCGCGGGATTCTCAACACGGTCGTGGCGCTCGCCGCGCTGTTTCTCGCCATTGCCGTACCCCAGTACTACTTCTTCACGGTCCTGCTGCTGTACATCACGTGGGGCCTCGTGAAGTCCGTGCTCATCGGCTTTCTCGACCGCCTGCCCGGTGGCGATCCCCTCATGGACGAGGACGATGAGGACTCCCTGGGAGGTACCCGGGACCTCGACTACGGAGAACTCGGCCCGCGCGGCCGCTCACAACCGCCCCTCGCGAACCACGAGGGTATGGAGGATCACGCGTGACTCAGTACCGGCTCGAAGTACGTGTCAAACCCCGGCCCGGTCTGCTCGACCCACAGGGCAAGGCCATCCATCACTCCCTCAATTCCCTCGGATGGAGTGGTGTCGACGACGTGCGTGTGGGTAAGGCGATCTACATCGACATGCAAGCCGAAAGCGCAGACGCCGCGCTCGACGCGGCTGACGTCATGTGCCGCAAGCTGCTCGCGAACCCGGTTACGGAGGACTTCGAGGTCTCGCTCGTCTCGGAGCAGGAGGCCGCGACGTCATGAGGGTGGCGGTCATCACCTTCCCGGGCTCCAACTGCGACTACGATCTCTATAAAGCGGCGCAGCAGGTCGGTGGCCAGGCATCGTTCGTCTGGCATCGGGAGCGCGGGTTGGAGGCATATGACGCGGTGCTGCTTCCCGGCGGGTTCTCATACGGTGACTATCTCCGGCCGGGTGCTATCGCCCGCATGAGTCCGATCATGGAGGACGTCATCGCGTTCGCTGATGGGGGTGGCCCCGTCCTCGGCATCTGCAACGGCTTCCAGATTCTGTGCGAGGCCGGATTACTGCCCGGTGCACTGGTGCGAAACGCATCGCTCAAGTTCGCGAGCCACGATGTCCAGCTTCGAGTCGAACGCGTCGACACGCTCTTCACGAGCGAGTACAGCGAGGGCCAGATCCTGCGCGTACCGATCGCGCACGGCGACGGCAACTACGAGGCCGACGTACCGACGCTGGAGGCTCTGGAGGCCGACGGCAGGGTCGTCTTCCGGTACGTGGACGCGCACGGTGAGGCGACGGAAGACGCGAACCCGAACGGCTCTTGGCACAACATCGCGGGCATCGTCAACGAGGCCGGAAACGTGCTCGGCATGATGCCCCATCCCGAACGAGCCATGGAAGAGCTACTCGGATCGACCGACGGGGTGGGACTCTTCACCTCAATGATGGTCAGCCTCTCCACGACCTCGGTGTGAGCCGGCGCCGCTGGTGATCCAAC
>JAOTVL010000136.1 GCA_029863525.1 Gemmatimonadota bacterium | reverse complement strand
GATCGAAGACGTCGCGGTCGCCCAGGGCTACCGCGACGTCTTCGATCCGTCGCTCACGTTCGTCGCCGAGGTGCTGTCGGCAGATGGCTCTCCGGATCCCCAGAGGCGCGCGATCCTGGCGTGGACGACCACCCCGTGGACGGTGCCGGCCAATACCGGCCTCGCCGTTCACCCAGAGCTGCGCTACGTGGAGGTCGCCCGCGACAGCCGCCGCTACATCGTGGCCGAAGGTCGGGTCGAAGCGATCTTCGGCGAGGAGCCGGAGATCGTCGGGCGGCTCACGGGCTCCGACATGGTCGGATGGAAGTATCGGCGTCCCTTGGATCTGGTTCCGGCGCCGGACGACCCGGAAAACGGATGGACGGTCGTCGCGGAGGACTTCGTCAGCGCGGAGGACGGGACCGGCATCGTGCACATGGCCCCGGCGTTCGGAGCGGACGACTACGCGGCGGGACAGCGGCACGGACTTCCCATGCTCAACCCGATCGATTCGGAGGGGCGGTTCCTTCCCGAGATCGAGCTCGTGGGTGGCGTCTTCGTGAAGGACGCCGACAAGACGCTGGTGAGGGCGCTGAAGGAACGATCGCTGCTCTTCGATATCGGCCAGGTGGAGCACAGCTATCCCCATTGCTGGCGGTGCGACTCGCCGCTTTTGTACGTGGCCATCGATTCGTGGTTCGCGGCGACTTCGACGCTCAAGGACGAGCTGCTCGCCAACAACGCCCAGATCTCCTGGTATCCGCCCGAGGTGGGCGAAAAGCGCTTCGGAGAATGGCTCCGGGGCAACGTCGATTGGGCCCTCAGCCGTGACCGCTTCTGGGGGACGCCCCTCCCCGTGTGGGTCTGCGACCGCGATCCCGAGCACATGCAGTGGATCGGCTCGCTCGCGGAGCTCGGCGAAAAAGCCGGCCCCCTGGCCGACGACTTCGACCCGCATCGGCCTTTCATCGACGAGCTGACGTGGGGCTGTGACGCGTGCGACGGCACGATGAAGCGCACCCCAGAGGTCATCGACGTCTGGTTCGACTCGGGCGCCATGCCGTACGCGCAGTGGCATTACCCGTTCGAGCACCAGGACGAGTTCGAGCGTCACTTCCCCGCGGATTTCATCTGCGAGGGACTCGACCAAACGCGTGGCTGGTTCTACTCGCTGCTCGCGATCTCGACGCTGCTGGGGCGTGGCCCTTCGTTCAAGCACTGCCTCGTGAACGATCTGGTCCTCGACGCCAAGGGCCAGAAGATGTCGAAGTCGCAGGGCAACACGGTCGATCCGTGGGATGCGGTGGGCGAGCACGGTGCGGACGCAGTGCGCTGGTACTTCATCACCGCGTCGAATCCGTGGCTCCCCAAGCGGTACGATCCCGAGGGCGTGCGCGAGGCGGCGCGGAAATTCTTCGATACGCTCTTCAACACGTACCGCTTCTTTGCGCTGTATGCCTCCGTCGAGGGTTGGCGGCCCTCGGACGACGATCCGCCGGCCCGAGACCGTCCGCTGCTCGACCGATGGCTGCTCGCGCGACTCGACACGGTGGTCTCGCAGGTGGGTGGGGCCTTGGACGCGTACGACCTCACCCGCGCGTACCGAACGCTGGGCGACTTCGTCGTCGAGGACCTCTCGAACTGGTACGTGCGCCGGAACCGGTCGCGCTTCTGGAACAGCGGTGACGCGGCCGACCAGCGTGCGGCGTTGCGGACCCTGTACGATGCCCTGAGACAGGCGGTGCTGATGGCGGCACCGTGCACGCCGTTTTCCGCCGATTGGATCCATCAGGCGCTCACCGGCGAGAGCGTCCATCTCCAGCGCTTCCCAGAGGCGCGGCCGTCGGCCGAACGCGACGAGCTCCTCTCCGGCGAGGACCTCGAGGGAGACATGGACGCGGTTCGCACCCTGGTCTCCTTGGGGCGGGCGGCCCGGGAGGACGTGCAGATCCGGGTGCGCCAGCCGCTTCGCGAAATCCGGGCGGTCCTGCCCGGGGGACGAGAGCTCTCGGAAGAGATGCTCGACGTCGTGCGCGACGAGCTGAACGTGAAGCGGGTCGGTTTTCTCTCCTCTTCCGAGGGATTGGTCTCGCTTTCGGCGCGTCCGAACTACCGGTCGCTCGGGTCACGGTTGGGGAAGCGTACGAACGACGTCGCGAACGCGATCCGGGCCATGGACGAGGCCGAGCTCCGCGGCTTCCAGGAGCACCGCGCGGCCACGATCGTGGTCGAGGGGGAGTCGTATGACCTCGTGGCCGACGATCTGGAGGTGATTCAAGAGGCGTCTGGGAACTTGGCCGTCAAGGGAGAGGGAGCGTACACGGTCGCGCTCGATGCCGAGCTGGACGACGACCTGCGCGCCGAAGGGGTGGCGCGCGAGTTGGTCAATCGCATCCAGCGACTGCGAAAGGACGCCGGACTGGAGATCACGGACCGCATCGAGGTGGGCATCGCGGGCGCCGAGGAGGTTCGATCCGCCGCGGGGGTCCATCGGGACTTCATCGGTGGGGAGACCCTCGCGGAACAGATCGCCGTGTCGGACTCCGTCGACGAGGGTGCGTTCCCGCACGTACGCGAGATCGACATCGACGGGACGCCGGCGTGGATCGCGCTTCGTCCTTCCGGGTCGTGATCGGGTGTCGGGCGAACGTCGACACACCCTGACGGTCGGTCCGGACGGAGCCGACCGTCTCGACCGCTTCGTCTCCGACAATCTCGAGCTCTCCCGGACACGGGTTCAGAAGCTCGTGGCGGACGGACGGATCACTGTGGACGGTCGAGCCGCCAAGAAGTCGGAGACCGTCGAACCCGGCATGGTCGTCGACGTTCGAGTGCCCCCCGCCACGCCCGTCGCGATCGAGCCCGAGGACCTTCCGGTCGACATCGTTTTCGAGGACGAACATCTGTTGGTGGTCGACAAGGCGGCCGGGATGGTCGTGCACCCGGCGCCCGGACACCGCTCCGGGACGCTGGTCAACGCGCTTCTTCATCATGTGCCCAACCTCTCCGGGGTGGGAGGGCGAGCCCGGCCCGGGATCGTGCACCGACTCGACCGCGACACGTCCGGACTCCTCGTGGTCGCCAAGACGGACACGGCCCACGTGGCGCTGGCCGAAGCGTTGCGCGAGCGGCGCATCAAAAGACTCTACATCGCCGCGTGCTGGGGGCACCTCGCGGAGTCGCCGGTGACGATCGAGGCGCCGATCGGGCGCGATCCCAACGATCGGAAACGTATGGCCGTGGTCCCGGATGGACGCCATGCGATCACCCGCGCGGAGGTACGCGAACGGTGGCTTCGGGCCGATCTCGTGGACGTGGCGCTCAAGACCGGGCGCACGCATCAGATCCGCGTCCATCTGGCGCATATCGGGCATCCGGTCGTCGGGGACGAGGTGTACGCGGCAGGGTGGGAGCGCGGGCTCGGTGGTCCGACCCGGCGATGGGTCGACGAGCTGGCTCGCCGGGCCAGCCGCCAATTCCTGCACGCCGCGACGCTCGTGTTCGACCATCCGATCTCTGGAGAGCGAATGCGCCTCGAGTCCCCGCTACCGGAGGATCTCGACCGGATCGCTCGTTGGGCGCGGGAGGCGCGTTCCTAGTGGCCGCTTCGACGGTCGAGAGGCGGCCACCAATCCGCCTCGTGCCCTTTTTTAATCGCTTCGGGAATCCGATACTTAACGGCTCGCCGGGGCGCGCTCCGCCTGCGCTCCACCGTCGAATACGCACGTAGCTACATGTCCGAACTCGACCCGAAACTCACCTTCGACACTTTCGTGGTGGGGCCCGCCAATCGCTTGGCGTCGGCCGCGGCTCGTCGCGCCGCCGAATCACCCGGAACCAGCTACAACCCGCTGTTCCTCTACTCGGCCCCCGGTCTCGGGAAGACGCACATCCTGACGGCGATCGCTCACAAGTCGCAGGCTGAGCGTGTCGAATACATGGGGCTCGAGGAGTACTTGGATCGCCTCGAAGCGGGCCTTCAGGCGGGAGACCGCGAACGGGGCGTGTACGGGGACCTCGACATCCTGTTGCTCGATGATGTCCAGTTCCTCACCGGTCAACCCGAGGCGCAGGAGATGCTCCTCAAGACCCTGGATCAACTGACCACGGCGGGTGGGCAGATCGTCCTGGCGAGTGACCGTCCGCCCGCCGACATCAACGGGCTCGACGCCCGACTGCTTTCGCGCTTTTCGGGCGGGCTCATCGTCGATCTCGGCCCGCCGGATTTCGAGACTCGCGTCGCGATCATCCACAAGAAGTCCGAGGCGCGGAGGCAGACGCTCGAGGATGGCGTGGCCGAAGCCGTGGCGAAGGCGCCGCTCAAGAACGTTCGTGAGCTCGGAGGTGTGCTCAACAAGATCTTCGCGATGCAGGACCTCGAGGAGCGCATGGTCACGATCGACGAGGTCGCGGCGTTGATGGAGGAGCAGGCCAAGGCGGCGGCGCTCAGCGTGAGCTCGGACGAGTTCGGGTCGTTCTTGAACGAGCTGACCTCGACGCTGGAGAGCGCGGTCGAGGAAAAGGAGGAGCCGTGGCGGAAGGCGCTGCGCGAAGCGGTCGAGACCGCCGATCGCCGGGGATTCTCGACGCTCCGGCTGGAGGCGATCCAAGACAGCGCTTCTGAGCCGAAGGGCTGGCAGGACGCCATCGAGCTGTACAAAGGCGACATCCAGCGACTCCACGAGATCGAGAAGGAGCTCGATCGGTTGGGGAATCCGTGGCCGGAGGCCGCGCAGGGCCTTCTGGACGACCCGGATCGGCTCGACGAGGCCGAGGCGCTCCTCACGTCGGTCCGCGAACGTCAGCGACCGTTCGCGAAGCTTGCCGAAGGGGACCAGCTCCACGATCTGGACGGCTTCGAGAGCATCGCGATCAAGGCGGCCGCTCAACTCGTAGGCGCCGAGAAGCCGAAATACAATCCGCTGTTCCTCTGGTCATCGGACGAGGCCGTCGCCAAGACCCTGCTCGCGGCGGTCGGACGGACGTACCAAGAAGCGCGCCCGGAGCTGTCGATGGCCGTGGCGTCGGTGCCCGAGTTCGCCTCGGACTTCATCCGCGCGCTCGGTGAGGGCGTCGCCGGCGCGTGGCGGGAGCGCTGGTGGACGGTCGACTTGCTCCTGATCCATGGGATCCAGGACCTCGTCGAGACGGAGCGAGCGCAAGACGAGTTCTTCCATCTCTTCGAGGCGCTCCGGCGTCGCGGTGCGCGCATGATGTTCGTCGCTGATCGGGCTCCGTCGGCGGTGGCGGGGATCGACGAGCGATTGCGCTCTCGCTTCGAAGGGGGGCTCGTCCTCGAGCTCTCCACGGGGACCGCCGGACGCTTCGAGCTCATCGCTCCCGACGAAGGGATGGGGGAGGAGGCCGACGACAAGATCTTCTTCCCCGACCTGGATGATGAACGCACGAAGGGCGAGCGAGGCGGAGGGCGGTCACGGCCGCAGCCGGTCCCGATCGAGGCGTCGCAGAAGGGCGGCGTATGGTTCCCCGGCCGAGAGAACGCGGTGATCCACTGGCCGCGGTTCGAAGAGCTTCTGATCGAGGAGCTCGACTGATGGCGATCGAAGGCGCGCTTCAGGACGTCAGCCTGGCAGACATCTGCCAGCTGCTCGCGATGGGGGGAAAGACCGGTTGCCTGAGCATCACCGACCGCTCGAACTTCGGATACATCTATTTCGAGAAGGGACGGGTCATCTACGCCTCGGTCCTCAATCGCCGTGATCGCCTGGGCGAGCTGCTGGTTCGCAACCACATCGTCACGCGGAAGGACCTTTCGCGAGCCGTGGAGATCCAGGCCGAGGCCCGAGGCCGACGGCTCGGTCAGATTCTGGTCGACATCGAAGCGCTTTCTGAGGAGGAGCTTCACCAGTACGTCCAGATGCAGATCGAAGAAGCGGTCTACCACCTCTTCGCCTGGAATCAGGGCTCGTTCCACTTCGACACCGACCAGATGCCCGACGAGGATGGGATCTTTCTCGTCAGCATCCCCCCCGAAGCGCTCCTCATGGAGGGCGCGCGTCGCGTCGACGAGTGGAGCCAGGTCGAGAAGAAGATCCCGTCCTTCGACATCGTCTTCCAGCTCGACAAGCACCCGGACGAGGCGGATGACGACGTCGAGCTCACGAAAGACCAGAAGAAGGTCGTGCCCTTCATCGACGGCGTCCGGACCGTCGGCGAGATCATGGACGAGGCCGGACTCGTCGAGTTCGACACGGGGAAGGCGCTTTACGGCCTGATCCAGGCGGGCTTCGTGTCGCGCTCCGGTGAGCGCACGACCTCGGAGGAGACGGGTGGAGACGAGGCTCTCCAGCAACACCTCAACGTGGGGGTCGCGTTCTACCGCTCGGGCATGATGGAAGACGCAGCGCGTGAGTTCGAGCAGGCCCTCCAGATCGAGCCGACCCAGGCCCGCGCCAACTTCATGATGGGCCTGATCGCGTTCCGGCTAGGGCGGCTCGAGGAGGCGCTCAACCACTTCGGCTCCATGCCGCCGGGGGCGGGCAACAACTACTCGGTCTACCGGAACACCGCGCTCACGCTGGAGCTTCTGGGCCGATACGAGGACGCGCTCGGCGCGCTCGACGCAGCGCTGGTCACCAGGCCCACCGACCCGGCGGTCCACCTCGCACGGGCGGTCATCCACATCAAGCGCGGCGACATCCCGAAGGCGCTCGACGCGCTCCGGATCTACCGAACTTCGTCGGACGTGAAGAAGCCATCGCCGCAGTACTACGCGTACACGGTGCTCGCTTCGGCGGTTGGTGGCGACCTCGACTACGCGGTGGCCGTGGGCCGTGAGGGACTCGGGCACTACCCCGACTCGGGCCCCATTCTCGTGAACACCGGGCAGGTGCTCGAGCGGCGCGGGGAGGTCGAAGCGGCGTCCGCCCTCTACAAGCGCGCCACTCAGACGAATCCCCCGCTCCCCCAGGCGCACAAGAACCTGGGTGACCACGCGTACGCCCATGGCGACCAGGAGGGAGCACGCGCGCAGTACGAGAAGGCGGTCAAGCTCGCCCCGAGGCTGGGCGACGACGTCTACCTGCGCCTCGGGACACTCGCCTATCAGGGCAACGACCGGGACGTGGCGCTCCTGCTCTGGCGTCGTGCGCTCGACCTCAATCCCAACAATGAGGCCGTCCAGGCGAACCTGGAGTTGCTTCAGGGCGACTAGAGCGTGGGTCGCTGCCCCCCGATCCGCTCTCGTCGGCTCCGTCTCGTTTCGCTCGTTTCGCTCGTTTCGCTGTCGCTGGGCCTGACCGTCGTCCTCGGTGCCGGGGGCCGGGCCGAGACCTTTGCGTCGCCGCCGGGAGGCCAGGAGGTTCCGGATACCGGCGGACCCGCAGCCGGTCAGCGCCCCGTTCCACGCGCGCCCGACGGTGCTCGCCCGGTTCCCGATACGCTCGACGGAGAAGCCTATGCGTCCCTCCTTGGTGCGCGCGCGGTGGTCTATCACACCGAGTCGCAGTCCCTCGTGGCAGCACGCGTCTCCGCGCTCCTCGATTCTCAGACGCCGCTGCCCGGGCTTCCGGACTCGTTGCCGTTCGGGGTTCACGCGGTGCTCGCCCATTCGCCTGCCGCCTTCGACGAGGTGACGGGCGGCGTCGTGCCTGAGTGGCGTGCCGGGGTCGCGGTCCCCTCGCTGAACATGCTCGTGATGCCGACGGGGGAGCGTGTTCTGGTCTTCCAGGGAGAGGGTTTGCGCACGCTTCGCCACGAGTGGGCTCACCTCGGGCTCCATCAATTCATGGGCGACCTACGGATCCCCCGCTGGTTCAACGAAGGATATGCTCAGTGGGCATCGGGCGGCTTCGACGCCACGGGAGCCTGGCGTCTGCGCGTGCTCATCGCGCGAGGGAATGCGCCGCCCATGGATTCCCTCACGCTGGGGTGGCCGGCCGGTCGAGAGGATGCGAGGACGGCCTACCTGCTCGCGGCGAGCGCGATCACCTACGTTCTCGAGTCGGGTGGTGAGCGAGGCCTCGAGCTCTTTCTCGAGCGCTGGCGGGCCGGACGGTCGTTCGAGGCTGCCTTCCGTCAGACCTTCGGCGTGACGACGGGGCAGTTCGAAGAGGACTGGAAGCGACACGTGCGGTCGCGGTACGGCTGGCTCTTCGTGCTGAGTCACTCGGCCGTCTTCTGGCTGCTCTTGGCATTGGTCTTGCTCCTCATGGCACGAGGGCGGCAGGGTCGGAATCGCGAGAAGCTTGCCCGCCTTCGCGCGGGCGAGATCCCCGACGCTCCGGCCTTCTGGGAGACCGTCGATGGTCGACCCGAGGGACGGGCGACGGAGCCGATCCACCCGCCTACCTGGACCGATGGACCCGAAGGATCGAGCAAGGGGATAGAAGAGTGACCATGACCCAGGAATCGAGCCCACGCATTCTCGTCGTCGACGACGACACCGACGGACTGGAGGTCCTCCAGACCCGTCTGTCGCATGCCGGCTACGACGTGGAGACGGCGGAGAGCGCGGAGAAGGCCCTCTCGAAAGTGAAGGCTTTCGATCCTGGCATGATCGTCACCGACGTCCGCATGTCGGGCATGACCGGGCTGGAGCTGCTCGAGAGGATCCGCAGCACCATGGACGATGTCGAGGTCGTCGTCATGACGGCGCACGACGACATGGAAACCGCCGTGGCGGCGATGAAGTCCGGGGCCTTCGACTTCCTCGTGAAGCCGGTCGATCCCAAGACGGTCCAGGCGCTCGCCGATCGGTGCTTCCGGGAACGGGAGCTCGTGGAGACGACCGAGACCCCCGAGAAGCTCGCGGCTCTGCCGCGCAGCAGACTCGTGGGAAGCGACCCCAAGATGATCCAGATCTACAAGACGATCGGCGTCTTGGCCGCGAACCGTGCGACCGTGCTCGTGCGCGGGGAAACCGGCACCGGCAAGGAGGTGATCGCCCGTGGAATCCATGAGAACTCGGAGTACTCCGACGAGCCCTTCATCGCGGTCAACTGCACGGCGCTCACCGACACTCTCCTCGAGAGCGAGCTCTTCGGGCACGTGAAAGGTGCCTTCACCGGCGCCACGTCGGCACGAAAAGGTTATTTCGAGCTGGCGGGGAAGGGCACCATCTTCCTCGACGAGATCGGCGACACCAGCCCCGATTTCCAGACGAAGCTGCTGCGCGTGCTCCAGGAGCGACGCTTCTACCCAGTGGGCGGCGAGCAG
>JAOTVL010000026.1 GCA_029863525.1 Gemmatimonadota bacterium | reverse complement strand
CCGAAGGGGCCGCACGAAGACGTGACGAGCATGAGCAGGAGCATCCCGAGGGCGCGGGTGGGGCTCACGGGCGGGCGGGGGGATCCGTGCCTCATGCGATTGCGGTGGACTCTGCGAGTGCGATGGACGTTGACGTAATCCAATGTGGTACCGAAGCTTGCCGCATGTCACGAACTACGTGGGAGCACACGATGCAATGCATCTCCGGCACGCGCCAAGGTTTTCGTAGCCTCGTACCCCGACAAACGCCCGTGTTCGCGGCACTCGTGGCTCTCGGGACCACCGCGTGTAGCGATGCGCCGGGCCCTCGTGGCGAAGTGGTGGCCGACGCCAGCGCAGTCAGAGTGCGGGCCGGCGTGGAGGTGCTACTGACCGACTCGGCTCATCTCGTCCGTGGACGTTCCGTCGGATTGGTCACGAACCATACGGGCGTCTACCTGGTCGACCCTGGGGCCGACGCGACCGGGTCGGCCGAGGTGGGTCACGTCATCGATGCGTTCGTGGAGGCACCGGACATCGAGCTCGTGGCGCTGTACGGCCCGGAGCACGGAATTCGGGGCACGGAAGAAGCCGGGGCCCGGATCGCCACGGCCGTCGACGAGCAGACGGGGGTGACCGTGCACTCGCTCTACGGAGAGACATTGCGCCCGACCCCGGAGATGCTCGACGGCGTCGAGGTCCTGGTCTTCGACATGCAGGACGTCGGCGCGCGGTACTACACGTACGTCTCGACCATGGCGTACGCCATGGAGGCGGCGGGCGCGCAGGGGATCCCGTTCATCGTGCTCGATCGGCCCAACCCCATCCGAGGCGACGTCGTCCAAGGCAACGTTCTGGACCCTGAATACGCCACCTTCGTGGGGCTGTACCCCGTCCCCATGCGCCACGGCATGACCCCTGGCGAGCTGGCCCGGATGTTCGTCGGCGCCTTCGGGATCGACGTGGAGCTGCACGTGATACCCGCGGAGGGATGGCGGCGTGACATGACCTTCGACGAGACCGGACTCCCTTGGGTGGCGCCCTCGCCCAACATGCCGTCGGTGGAGAGCGCGCTCGCATACCCGGGCACGTGCCTCTTCGAGGGAACGCCGCTTTCGGTCGGACGCGGCACGGATCGTGCTTTTCAGTGGATCGGAGCTCCGTGGCTCGATGGCGCGGCGCTCGCGTCAGCTCTCGAGGCGTATGACTTCGAGGGCGTGTCGTTCCAAGCCGTTCGCTTCATGCCGAACGCTCCCGGGGACGGAAAGTTCGACGGACAGGAGATCGAGGGTGTGCGACTCGTCGCGGAATCGAGCGCCTACGACGCGCCGAGAGTCGCCGTCGCGCTCCTGGTCGAAACGTACCGCGCCTCCGGCGATCGATGGGCGTGGCGCGAAGGGCACTTCGACCGGCTCGCCGGGACGGACGCGCTGCGCCGCGGGATCGAGGCGGGGCAAAGCGTCGACGAGCTGACCGCGACCTGGGCGGAGGCGCTGGCCGCCTTCGACTCGATGAGAACCCCTTACCTGATCTACGAATGACGCATCCGACGCGCCGTGCCCTGCCCTTCGCAGCCCTCATGGTCGTCGCCTGTGGCGGCGCCATGTCGTACGGGCCGGTCACCCCGGCGCCGACGACGCCCGCCGAGCTCGTCGAAGTCTACGACGCCGCCAGGGTACCCGGGCTCGAGGACCGTCGCTTCGATCACGAAACGTATTGGCGGGTGGTCGAGCCGTACCTGGGCGGCTCTGTCCGGTCGCGGGCCGCGGGGGAGAGCGCAGAAGGCCGGGAGATCCGCCACCTGACCTTCGGGAGCGGACCCACCACCGTGCTGCTCTGGTCGCAGATGCACGGGAACGAGAGCACGGCCTCGATGTCGCTCGCAGACATCGTCCGCTTCTTCCATGATTCGCCGGACCACCCGCTGGCCCGGCGGATCGCCGAGGGCTCGACGGTCCACATGATCCCCATGCTCAATCCGGATGGAGCAGAGCGCTTCCGGCGCCGAAACGCTCAGGGGATCGACGTGAACCGCGACGCGCGACGTCTCCAGACGCCGGAGGGTCGGCTGCTCAAGGCGGTCAACGACGAGCTCCAGCCGAACTTCGGCTTCAACCTTCACGACCAGAGCGCCGCGGTCCGGGTCGGGAATTCGAGCCGTGGGGTCGCGATCGCGCTCCTGGCGCCGGCCTTCAACGAAGCGCGCGACGTCGACGACAAGCGGCGCCGCGCCATGCAGGTGGCGACGCTGCTGATCGAGGCCATGGAGCCGCTGGTCCAGGACCACATAGCCAAGTACGACGACACGTTCAATCCGCGGGCGTTCGGCGACCTGATGGGGGCGTGGGGAGCCAGCACCGTGCTCATCGAGTCCGGCGCGTGGGAAGACGACCCGCAGAAGCAGCATCTGAGAAAGGCCAACTTCGTTGGGATCCTCACCGCACTCGACGCGATCGCGACCGGTCGATACGCCCAGTACGATCCGTCGATCTACGAGAGACTGGCCTACAACGGTCGGCGGGTCCCCGACTTGCTCATCGCCGGTGGGACGATCGCGGTGCCCGGGCTCCCTCCACTCGCCGCCGACATGCTGGTCGAATACGAGCTGCCGCTCATGAAGCGAGACGGAATCATCTCCGACATCGGAGACATGGGTGAGTCGGAGGCTCAGGACACCCTGAACGTCGAGGGCCTCTACCTCATCCCCATGACGAGCGTGCTCGACGCGGGTGGAGGGTTGGACGTCGGCGGGCCGGCGCACTTCATCGTCGCGGAGGACGCAGAGGGCCGTCGTGTCCGCTTCCTCTTCGAGGGCGGCCCGGCGCGGAGGTAGCCGTGGCGGGTCCGTCGGTCCGCGGACTCAGCCGCCGCTGACCGCGGGCAAGACGACGATCTCGCTTCCCGGGGCGACCGGCGTCTCCAGTCCCCCGCTCCAGCGGATATCCGCCCCGTCCACGAAGATGTTGATGTGGGGTCGCACCTCCCGCGTCTCGGTGAAGATCCGCTCGTAGACACCCGGGTACTCGGCTCGCAACGATTGGAACGTCTCGGCAACGCTGGCTTCGGTGGCGACCGACACCCCCGCGGCAACCGTAACGACCGGCCTTTCTCCGGTGAGATCTCGGAGCTGGCTCGGGAGGACGATGCGCACCCGCGGGACCTCGGTCGCTCGGCTCATGCAACCACGGCCGCCTTGACGCACACGACGGGCGGCAGGCCGTCGGCCACGGTCGTCCACGAGTCACCGTCGTCGGCCGATGCGTACACGTGCCCGCTACGCGTCCCGAAGTAGATGCCCGCGGGCTCGAGTGAGTCCGTGTCCAGGCCGTCACGCAGCACGGTCTCGTACGCGTCTTCCTGGGGAAGTCCCTTGCTCAGAGCCTGCCACGACGCTCCCGCGTCGCGGGTCCTGTAGACCCTCAGCTTCGCCTCGGGTGTGCACCGAAACTCATCGGACTCGAGTGGCACGATGTACACCGTGTCGGGATCGTGCGGGTGCATCGCCATCGCGAAACCGAAGTCGGAGGGCACGCCGTTGGCGATGTCGTCCCACGACGCCGCCCAATCCTCGCTTCGGTAGAGTCCCCAATGATTCTGCAAGAACAGTCGCTCGGGCCTCTCCGGATGATGCACCACCTTGTGGACGCACTGGCCGAACTCCGGGTGCTTGTCCGGCATGAACTCGGCGCGCACCCCGTTGTTACGCGGGGTCCATGATGCGCCCCCATCGTCGGTACCGTAGACACCCCCAGTCGAGAAGGCGACGAGCATCCGGTCGCGATCTCGGGCGTGAGGCACGATCGTGTGCATGCACAGCCCCCCGTTGCCCGGCTGCCAGTATTGGCGATGCTCGTGCTCGAGGAAGCCCCGCACCGGCGCCCAACTGTCCCCACCGTCTCTGCTCTCGAAGAGGCAGGTCGGCTCCACACCGAGCCACATCAAGTCGGGCTCGTCCGCCGGTCCCGGTCTGATCTGCCAGATGCGCTGGAGTGACAGGCCCGAGTCCTCCTCGAAGCGCACGGAGCGTGCGTCCTTGTCCGACCACGTGGCTCCGAGGTCGTCGGAACGTCTGAGGGTGGCTCCGAAGAAGGGACTGCCCGGGGCCGCCCAGAGCGTGGGGGCACCGCCTCTTTGATCGAGGGCCAAGGCGTATACTTCTTCGCCCGGGAAATGCGGTCCGTCGGCCTCCCAGCTTCCTCGACCCGACCGCGAGCTGAACAGGAAGGCGCCCTTGGTCGTCCCGACCATCAGCAGGACGTCGCCCGTGCGCGCCGGGCTACCCGAAGGAGTCTGCGGCATGTCCCCCTCCATCGTCGTGAGCCTATCAGGGGAGACATTCTAGGGGCGCGGTGGGAGGCCCCGCCACTACGGTGGTCCCGGACCCGGTCGGGCCCCGTCAGCTTATCTAGGGAAGCGGAACACCGTACCGATCTCGGGTCGCCACACGTCGCCAGCGAACACCCGTTCGAGGCGCTTTTCGAAGTGGCGGATGTCGCTCAGGAAGATCGAGCGAGTCTCGGCGTGGACGGGGACGAAGAAATCCTCCCAGTGCCCGAGCAGGACGCGCTTCGGTTGCAGGTTCGCCACGAACGCTTCGGGGTGCCAGTCGACCTGATCGAACGTCGCCGGCACGAAGATCGCCACGTCGACCGGACGCACCTCGATGAGCGCGTCGGGGGCGAATCCATACGGGGGAGCGACCACGGCATCTTGATAGTAGATGCGAAACGCGACCGAGTCGGCGGCGTCGAGGAAGTCGATTAGGTACGCGAGCGTGTTCCCGTCGAGCCACTCCGATGCATAGCGTGGCTCCCGCTCCAACGGATGATCCACCGAGCCCTGATACAGCGTGTATCCGTCGAAGTGGGGCGCGTGACGGGACCGGAGGGGCATGATCCGGACGTCTCCGTAGCGTAGCCATGTGCCGACCGTCTCCTGGTCGCCAACGTATTCCTCGATCGACTCCACCCGGTCTTCGACGCCCGACCAGGCGCTCAGCGTATTCGCGGCTGTACGATTGCCGAGGATGCGAGCGTTCGTGGCGTACCGCTTCGCCACATGCGGCACATCCATCAGATGATCGTAATGCGCATGCCCCGACAGGATGACCCGCGCATTGCGCACGTCGTAGCCGGACATCCACCGATCGATCTCGGAGGTATCGGCCGAGATCGTCCACAGGCCGGTTTGAAAGAACCCGGGGTTCGAGAACAGTGGCGCCGTGAGAATCTGATCGTCCCCGTGGGACATGATCCAGCCGCCGGTGCCGAGATAGGTCAACTCCAGAGCATCGTCACCGGGTGGTGCGAGGTCGACCGTGCCATCGACAGAAGGCCCGACTCGAGTACAACCCACGGCGCCGAGCGCCGTCAGACAGAGGCACAGCAGTGCGCCCGCGACGGCTCCACTTCGCGGCGCCGTCGTCTTGGTCCCGCCCGTCATCGGATCAGTGTGTATCGAGAAGGCGCTGGATATCCGCGGCACCCCGACCCTGAAGTGCAGCGAGCATCAAGAGAACGCGCGCCTTGTGCGGGGGCAGGTCGCCGGCCACCAAGATCCCGTCCTCGATCGAGCCGATACTCGCGAGGATCCTGCCTTCCGGGACACGCGACGCCATCACGACGGGGACGCCCTCCGCCGCCACGTCGGTTGCGGCTCTACGCATTCCGGGACTCGCGCGCCCACCTCCGAAGGCCTGCACAACCACCGCGCGGGCGCCCTGGGTGGCCCATGCGCGAAGGACCGATCCGTCGTTTCCTGCGAAATCGGCCACGATCGGGACCATCGGAAGGCTCGTCACGGAAGCGTCGACACGAAGGTCCGAGTCCGTAGTGTGGCGTGTCGCGAGCGAGCGCCGAAACACGATTCGGTCGGCGTCGACGATGCCGAGCGTACCCCATTCGGCGGAGACGAAGGTGTCGACGCGATTGTTGTCCGTCTTGCGGACGTCTCGGGCCGAGTGGATCTCGTCATTCAGAACGACCAGCACGCCTCGCCCACGCGCTTGCGGATCGACCGCGACGCGGACGCCCGAAAGAAGATTCGCGGGGCCGTCGGCGGACACCGCGCTCGCATTGCGCATCGACCCGACCATCACGACCGGTCGTTCCGAGTCGACCGTCAGGTGGAGGAAGTAGGCGGTTTCCTCCATCGTATCCGTCCCATGCGTCACGATGACACCCGCGAGCGCGGAATCGTCCGTCAGCAATTCGTTGATCCTACGAGAAAGACGTAGCCAGTGATCCGGTGTCATCGCCGACGATCCGATCCGGCTGAACTCCTCGACCTCGATGATCGCGACCTCGTCGAGCTCAGGCACCGCCTCCACCAGTTGCCCACCGGTGAGCTGCCCCCCCGTTGCCTGCCCAGCGATCGTGCCACCCGTGGCGATAACGCGGACGCGCGGACGGCTCTGAGCCTCCAGGGGAGCGCGGATCGCACCTGCCCCGAGCGCTGCCGTCGCGACGACCGCTACGAGGCTGCGACTACCCCAGAGTCCGCGGATGCGTCGACGAGGTTCAGGACGCGGCAACCCACTCCGCCTTCTTCGTGGCCTCGACCCTCGCCAGGAAGATGTCCGACAGTCGGCGGGTCACAGGGCCCACGGTTCCGTCTCCGATCGGCCGGCCATCGACCTCCACGACCGGCCGCACCTCTCCGGTCGTGCCGGAGAAGAAGCACTCGGTCGCGAACTCCAACTCCTCGACCTGAATCGGTCGCTCTTCGACCGAGACGCCCGCCTCGCGTGCCTCTTCCAGGAGAATGCCGCGCGTGATGCCCGGGAGGATGTGACCGGTGACCGGGTGTGTCACGGCCGTATCCCCGAACACGGCCCAGAAGTTCTGGTGGGCTCCCTCGATTGCCACGCCGTCGCGGACCAGAATCGCGTCGTCCGCCCCCTTGTCCTTGGCGGCCTGGAACGCGAGGGCATTCGGCAGCAGGCAGATCGTCTTGATGTCGACGCGACTCCAGCGACGGTCGGGCACCGTAGCCGCCGAAAAGCCGAGGTTCCAAACTTCGTCCGCGGGCCGGCTCCATTCCTTCGCGAAGGCATACACGGTGGGTGTGACGGGAATCTCGGGGAAGTAGTGCGTCCGCGGCGCGGCTCCGCGCGTGATCTGCATGTACACCATGGACCTCTCGGCACCCGCGAGTCCGTTTCGGCTGATCAGCTCGTGATGCATGGCGACCAAGCCCGAGACGTCGTAATCGATGCGCAGGTAGCAGAGTCCCTTCAGGAGGCGCTTCAGGTGTAGATCGAGCGCGAACGGCACGCCCTGGTAGAAGGGCGTCACCTCGTAGAGACCGTCGCCGAGCAAGAAGCCCCGATCATCGGGAGAGATCGAGGCTTGGGCCTTGGGCATGTATGCCCCGTTGAGATAAACAGTGCTCATGGGTGGATAGTATGCGCGCGCGAGGGGTGTGCGGGAAGACATGGCTTTTGGACGACACGGCCTCGCGAGCTCGGCGCTGCGCTGCGGAGCCTCCGGCTCCGATCCTCGCCCCCGAGGCCGTGTCGTCCAAAAGCCACGGCTCGACGCAAATCGCGCGGCCAGGGAAGGCTCGACGCTGCGCTGCGGAGCCTCCGGCTCCGATCCTCGCCCCCGAGGCCGTGTCGTCCAAAAGCCACGGCTCGACGCAAATCGCGCGGCCAGGGAAGGCTCGACGCTGCGCTGCGGAGCCTGCGGCTCCGATCCTCGCCCCCGAGGCCGTGTCGTCCAAAAGCCACGGCTCGTCGCAATCGCGCGGCCAGGCAAGGGCTCGGCGCTACGCTGCGGAGCCTCCGGCTCCGATCCTCGCCCCCGAGGCCGTGTCGTCCAAAAGCCACGGCTCGTCGCAATCGCGCGGCCAGGCAAGGCTCGGGCGCCACCCTTTGCCCCTAGGCTGGTCATACCCTGTGCGTCGGGGACGCGACGAAGTCCCTCTCGCAGCGAGGATCGGAGCCGCAGGCTCCGTAGCGAAGCGCCGAGTCGCGAGAGGGACTTCGTCGTGTCCCCGAGTCCTACAAGGTACGCTAGCCTTCTGCTTGTTTTTCCTCCAACTCCTCGAACTCGGAAAGCAGCTGAGCTTCGGGGATCTGCTCGTCTTCCTCCGACGCCTCCTCGACGTCGGCCTCTTGGACCACGCCGTCGTCCTCCCCGGACTCGAGCTGGCGAGGGGCTTCGGACGAGGGCGCCTCGATGAGGCCCATCTCGGCCTTGAGCGCGAGAAGCTGATCCTCGACGTCCGCCCCACCCGGGCCCGCCTCCAGGCGGAGGAACTCCGATTCGAGCGTGTCGCCACCGAGCTCCGCGTTGACCTCGGCGTGCGCGATGCTCTTGCGCTCCTCTTCCTCGATCTTGTCGGCCATCCGGTTGAACGCCTCGAAGGCCGATGTATCCGACAGACCGGACATCGTCTCGTGGATGCGCCGCTGAGCCTGCGCCCGCTTCTGCTTCGCGATGAGCAGATTCCGCTTGCGCTTGGCCTCTTCGATCTTGTCGTTGAGCTGCCGCAGCGATCCCTTGAGTTTCTCGGTTTCGCCGGCCTGCGCCTCCCAGGTCGACTGCAACACATGAGCGCGCTCCGTATGCTCCTTCTGCCGTAGCAGCGCCTGCTTGGCCAGGTCGTCACGACCCTCTTTCACCGCGAGCATCGCGCGGTGCTGCCAGTCCCGGGCCTGCTTGACCTCGGTGTCCAACTGCGACTTGAGCTTGCGCTCGTCGGCGATTGCCGCGGCGACCTCTCGCTTCGCTTTCGCGAGCTGGTCGCGCATGTCCAGGATGATCTGGTTCAGCATCTTCTCGGGGTTCTCGGCCCGAGAGATGAGGTCGTTGATGTTCGACTTGATGACCGTCGACAGCTTCGTGAAGATGCCCATTACCTAGCCCTCCGCTCCTCTCACCGCGGGTTGCACCCCGGCGAGGTCACGGATCGTTTCCATGTGAGTCGCAGCCGCGAGCTCGATCGATTCCATCGAGGCCTGCAGCTCGAGAAAGTCGAGCGTCTCGAGCTCGAGGGTATCGGAGAGAATGAGCTCACCCTCTTCGATTCCGTACGCGCCGTGCACGATTTCGGCGGCGTTGAGCTCGAGCAGTGTCCGGTAGAGCTCCTTGCTCTCGTTCGTGTCGGACATGTCCATGAGCTTCATACGAATGAGCAAGAGTGCCTCGTCGTGGTGCACGACGAACGGGAATCCGTGGTTCCGTCCCCGAACCAAGAACATCCCCTCTTTGATCTCTTCGTAGTCCAAGTCCATTCGGATGAGGAAGCTCTCGAGATCCTCTCGGCTAACCATGGCCGTCTCCGTTATCTGTGAGGCTGCGTGGCAGCTTGATGCCAACGTCTTCGAGGTCCCTACGTGCACCGTGGAATCACGGTTTCCCAGCAGAAACCAAAGGTAAACGCTTCGGCGGATGCCTTGCACTACCGGACGGCCACCTTCGGGCGTCGCGGCGTTCAGCGCAATAGGGTCGCGAGGTGCTCACCTGTGTACGATCCTTCGAACGCCGCGACCGTCTCGGGCGTTCCCTCCACGACGATACGTCCGCCCTCCGCACCGCCCTCCGGCCCGAGATCGATGACCCAGTCCGCCGTCTTCACGACGTGCAGGTTGTGCTCGATCACGACCACTGTGTTGCCGAGGTCGACGAGTCGGTGCAGCACGTCCAGCAGGACCCGTACGTCCTCGAAGTGCAACCCGGTCGTGGGCTCGTCGAGGATGTAGATGGTGTTGCCCGTGGAGCGCTTCGAAAGCTCGGTCGCGAGCTTTACTCGCTGTGCTTCACCGCCCGAAAGGGTCGTCGCCGACTGCCCGAGGTGGATGTAGCCGAGCCCGACGTCGTGGAGGGTCTGGAGCTTCGCCTTGATCCGCGGGACGGCGTCGAAAAAGTCGAGCGCGTCTTCGACGGTCATGTCCAAGACGTCGGCGATGTTCTTGCCCTTGTAGTAGACGTCGAGCGTTTCACGATTATATCGACGGCCTCGGCACACGTCGCAGGGCACGTAGACGTCCGGGAGGAAGTGCATCTCGATCTTCACGAGCCCGTCGCCGGAGCATGCCTCGCACCGACCACCCTTCACGTTGAATGAGAAGCGGCCCGGGTCGTATCCGCGCATCTGCGACTCGGGCAGGTTGGCGAAGAGGTCGCGGATCGGCGTGAAGAGGCCCGTATACGTCGCCGGGTTGGAGCGTGGTGTCCGCCCGATCGGCGACTGGTCGACGTCGATCACCTTGTCGAGATGCTCCAAGCCCTCGATCGCCTCGTGGGGCGCCGCCACGACCTTGCTCCGGTAGAAGTGCCGGGCCAATTGGTGATAGAGCGTCGAGTTCACGAGCGTCGACTTGCCCGACCCGCTCACACCGGTCACACAGAGGAACACACCGAGCGGAAAGCGCGCCTCGACCCTTTGCAGGTTGTGGCCCGTCGCGCCCCGGACGACCACCGCGCGGTCGGGGTCGACCGGACGCCGTTCCTGAGGCACCACGATCTCTCGATCCCCCCTGAGGTACGCCCCGGTCAGGGACCGCTCCGACGCCACGACGTCTTCGTACGTGCCCGCCACCACCACCTCGCCGCCGTGTCTTCCAGCACCGGGGCCGAGATCGACGACGTAGTCGGCCATGCGGATGGTGTCTTCGTCGTGCTCCACGACGAGGACCGTGTTGCCCAGGTCGCGCAGACGCTCGAGCGTAGAAAGGAGCCGGCCGTTGTCGCGCTGGTGGAGCCCGATCGAAGGTTCGTCGAGAATGTAGAGGACCCCGACCAACCGGCTTCCAATCTGCGTCGCCAGCCGAATCCGCTGGGCCTCACCGCCCGAAAGCGAGCCCGCTGAGCGACCGAGCGTCAGATAGTCGAGACCGACGTCGCGCAGGAAGCGAAGTCGCTCTCCGACCTCCTTGAGGATCGGCCCGGCGATCTTGGCGGGGAGCGGAGCGTGGTGGATCCCGCGCGACCCGTTGGTCGAGTGCCCGCTTCCGCCATCGTCGCCGTCTCCGGAGCCGACCGCCAGGTCGATCGATACCATCGTGTCGTCGATCGCGAGCGACTGGAAGAATCCGGTTGCCTCGGCAATCGACATCTCGACGATGTCGCCCAACGACAATCCCGCGATCGTGACCGCGCGCGACGAGTCGTTGAGACGGCTCCCGCTGCACGCCGTGCACGGGAGCGTCGACATGTACTCCTCGAGCTGGGTCCGCACGCGCTCGGAGCCAGTCTCTCGGTATCGACGTTGCACGTTGGCGAGCACACCCTCCCAGTGGTCTTCGTAGTGTCCGCCGGCCTTTCCCGCCTTGTAGGGGAAGCGGATCTTCATCCCCTGGGAGCCGTGAAGAATGGCGTGGCGAACGTCTTCGTCGAGCTCCCCCCAAGGCGTGTTGGCGTCGAACTCGTACGCCTCTGCCAGGCCCGCGATCACGGACTTCCGCAGGTGTCCGGACGGGTCGCCCCAGGGCAGGATCACACCCTCGAGAATCGAGACGCTGGGGTCCGCCGTCAGGAGCTGAGGGTTGACCTCCTTCCGCGTCCCGAGTCCGTCGCACTCCTCACACGCCCCATACGGCGAGTTGAAGGAGAACTGCCGCGGCTCGAGCTCGGCGAGGTTGGTGCCACAGTTCGTGCAGGCATAGTGCTCGCTGAAGACGTGTGGCACCGGGTCGTCTTTGGTCTTTCCCCTCCCGTGCTCGAGCACTTCGATCACGCCGTCGCCGGCACGGAGTGCGGTCTCCACCGAGTCGGCGAGCCGGTCCCGGTCCTTCTCCCGGATCACCAGTCGATCAACCACGACGGCGATGTCGTGGTTCTCGTAGCGATTCAGTGAAGGTGGCTCGGTAAGGTCGTACGTCTCCCCGTCTACTCGAGCCCGGATGAACCCTTCTTTCCTCGACTTCTCGAACAGGTCGCGGAACTCCCCTTTTCGGCCCCGAACCAACGGCGCGAGGATTTCGACGCGGGTGTCTTCGCCGATGAGGAGCAGGCGATCGACAATCTGGGTCGCCGACTGGCGTATGACGGGCTCACCGCACGACGGACAGTGGGGGGTGCCGACCCGGGCCCACAGGAGCCGGAGGTAATCGTAGATCTCGGTGACCGTGCCCACGGTCGAGCGCGGATTCCGGCTGACGGTCTTTTGCTCGATCGAGATCGCCGGCGATAGACCCTCGATCGAGTCGACGTCCGGTTTCTCCATGAGCCCGAGGAACTGGCGCGCGTAGGCCGACAGCGATTCGACGTATCGACGCTGTCCTTCCGCGTAGATCGTGTCGAACGCGAGCGACGACTTCCCCGAGCCTGAGAGCCCCGTGATCACCACGAGCCGTTCCCGCGGAAGCTCCACGTGCACGTTCTTCAGATTGTGCTCGCGCGCTCCGTGCACGACCAGCCTCTCGTGCTGACCGCCTGTGTCAGCGGGCAGGCGGGAGGACGAACCGCTCTTCGGGGCCGTCTTCTCGGACGAAGTGGTGCTGGGTGTAGGCATAGCCCGGAATTCTAATCAGAGAAGCACGTAGGGCTCAAACCCGCGGGTGGAAACGAAAACGGGCCGGGCGAGCTCGCCCGACCCGTCACACGCGGAACGGCAGTGAACTCCGAGACCGTCAGAGCTCAACCTCAGCCAACCTGGCGATGCGTTCTTCCGTCGGTGGGTGCGTCGAGAAGAGCTTCGCAAACGGAACCCGAGACCCACCCGAGAACGGGTTGATGATCGCCATGTGGGCGCCGGCCGGGTTCACGGCCATCGGAACGCGCTGCGCGACGGCCTCGATCCGGCGTAGCGCGCTCGCGAGACCCTGCTTGTCACCCGCGATGCGCGCGGCCGTGGCGTCGGCCTGGAATTCGTTTTGCCGGCTGATCGCCATCTGAACGATCATGGCCGCGATGGGCGCGACGAGCGCCATGGCGAGGAGCGCGATCGGGTTCCCACGGTCGTCGTCACGGCCGGTGCCCAGAATGAACCCCCACCGCACGATCGAAGCGAACAGACCAATCGCACCTGCCATGGCGGCGGCCAGCGTCCCGACGAGCATGTGCCGGTGCTTGATGTGTGCCAACTCGTGAGCGATTACGCCTTCGAGCTCCCGCGTGTCCAACGTATTCATGAGCCCGAGCGTGACGCACACCACCGCGTGCTCCGCGTTGCGCCCCGTTGCGAACGCGTTGGGCTGCTGCTGGGGAGCGATCGCGACCGTGGGCATGGGAAGGCCGGCGTTCTGCCGCAGCCGGTCCACCATTCCATGCAGGTCGGGCGCATCCTCCGGTCCGATGATCTGTGCCTTGTACATTCGCAGGACCGCACGATCGCTGAACCAGTACGTACCGAAATTCATCGCCATCGCGATGACGAAAGCGAAGGCGGCGCCGGCCGAGCCTCCCATGTACTGCCCGAACGCGACGAGCATCAGCGTCATGGCGGTCATGAGTCCAAAGACCTTGGCGATCTGCATCGTTCAAACCCCTTACAGGAGTGGTGTTGTTTTGCTGTCGACCGGTTGGGCCGATCCGAGACGACTACCGGTCCCGAGTGGGACTGTACCCCCACTCGCGGAACAGGAAGACGCCGAGGACCCGCTCATCGTCGATGAGTGTCGACGAGCTCCGGAGCCCCGTGCTCCCGCTCCGGAGGAATCGATCCTCGCGGAACAACTCGACGTTGTAATTGTCCGTCAGAGCGACTTCTACCCTCAGTCCGGCCACGTTGTTCTGGTCCTGGGGCCCCGCATCGAAGGGGCGCAGCACGACGATCACGAAGACGTCGTCGCCTAGGTAACGCCCGAGCTCGACCTGCGCGTCGGCAACGAACTGCGCGCCGAGGGTCTGTGTACCCCCCACCTGTTGGACCGATACATAGTCGAGCGCGAACTCCTCGGCGATCACGGCCCCGAGTTGGTTGGCGAAGGCACCCCCGATGAAGGTGACGCCCCCTTGGATGGCGGACGAGACCGCATTCACGTCCTGGATGCGGCCGGCCGCTCGGGTCCCTCCGAGGGCTCCACTCGGTTGGCCGAAGATCAGGTACGAAATGAGATCTTCCTCCGCCAATCCGGCCTCCTCGCTCGACAGGGTCACCACCGGTTGGACGAGCGTACCCGTGACGCGGGCGTCGATGCGGATCGGGGCTTCGCCCGGACTTCGGATCCGAGTGGAGGCCTCGATGTCGAGATCGGGGTTGAGTCCCGGCCGACCGATGAAGCCGACCCGACCGCCGTCGAGTCCGAACGTGCGCCCGAGCACCCTGTGTGAACCCCGGATGGCCTGAAGCTCGCCGATGAGGACGAAGTCTCCGGCGGAACGGTCGTACACGACCAGAAGGTCGCCGCTCATCTCGACGTTGGTATCGATGGACCGGAGCCAGGATCCCCTCGGAACCGACAGGTCGACGTTGACGCGGAGGTTGTCGAAGAACGGATTTCGCAGACCGGCGAACAGCGGCTGGGACACGAGCGCGGTCGTGTCGACGGCGAGCCCCAGGTCGAAGAGGAAGGGATCGCTGAGGTCCACGACGTTCGCAGCTCGCTGCAGCTCGTCGACGAAGATCGCCGCCTCGTCGACCGTCAACGCACCGCTCGCGACCGGCCTCGTGTAGGTCCCCGTGAGTTGGAAGCCGCCGCTCACGAACCCCTCGATGTCCGCCCGCGAAACCGCGAGGAACCGATCGAAGGTGAACGCCAGATCGAGCTCGGGATCCGTGACCGGCTCTAGCGTCACGGTACCGGTGACGTCGGATCTCCCGGGCGCCCGGGCAGACAGCTGTACGTCCACCGTCCGATCCGGGCGGAGGCGAAGCTCTCCCCCGACACCCGTGTGGCGCACACCGATCGCTTCGATCGACCAGGCCCCGTCTCGCAGCGTGATCGTCCCGTCGGGCTCCGGCTGTCGAGGAGTCCCTCCGATCACCACCTCCCCGGAGACCGTCCCCAGCACACCGTCAAACGAACTCAGGTAGGAAAGCGCAATCGCAGCATCGAGCGAGTCCGTGGCCAACCGGAGGTCCATGGGGCTGTCCAGCACCCGCTGCTCGACCCCGACGAATCCGAGATCGAGCGGTAGCGTGCCCGAGCCCGTGACCACCCGTCGCACCCGGTCCCACCCCTGGACTTCGACCACGGCCGACTGGTCTTCGTACGCGAGACTTCCCTCGAGTCGCGTGAGCTCCAGCGTGCCGTATCGTGGTCCGAGAATCGAAAAGGCCCCCTCGATGACCGGGGCCCTCGAGGTGCCACGTACGGACAGATCGGCGTCGACGTGGCCGCCCACGGAGTAGTCCGTGATCTGCGCGACGTGCAGCAGCTGCTCGGCGTGGAGTCCGCGCACGAGCACACGAAAATCGCTTTGACCCGCCCGAACGAGATCGCCATCGACCACCAGCCGCATCGGATCGACACCAGCCCGCGCGATCTCGACGCTGTCCACGGTCAGCGAGGCGTTCCCCCATTCGATGGGTCCAGCGCGCGTCAGCAGCCAGTGCTCGTCGTCGACGCGCATCGACGCATCGACGAGGGAAACCGTGCCGCCGATCGAGTCGAGCGAGAATGCCCCCGACGCTCGGTACTCCTCACCCGGTCGTCGAACGATCTCGATTCGACCGTCCCCTGCGCGCTCGAACATGTCGGCCTCGAACCCGCCGCGGGCGAACTCGCGCCCGTCGAAGACGATGCCCGTGGCGGTGGCGCCGATCTGCCACTCGCCCAGCGTCGCCGGAAGCCGGGTGGCAATGAACGCGACACGAGCCGAGTCGACCTGGTTCTGCTGATACGCGCCGCCGACGACATCCGCAATCAGGCCTACGTCCACGTTGTCGAGGGAGCCACTCAGGCTGGCCGACCCACTGATCTGACCGTCGAAGCGTACGTCACGACTCGTCGGCAACGTGTCGGGGTCGATGCCCTGGACCCGCAGTAGCTCGCGGTCGAGCTCGCTGAGACCGTCACTCACCAAAATGGTGTCCGGCACGCCCATGACCAGGGCGCGAAGTCCAACGAGCGACGCTCCCGAAAACTCGAAATTCGAAGCCCCCCACCGCCCCGGCGCCAGACCGAACCGTCCCCGACCCTCCACGTCGATGCCCCCTACGCGGGCTCGAATCGAGTCCGTGATCAGCACACCGGCGGCGACGCGCGCCGCGGCGGCGACCGTATCTACGCGCACCGTGCCGACACGCGAATCGCGAGCGGCCACCGTGACCGCCACGTCCGCCGAATCGAGAGAGAACCCGGATCCTTCCACGGTGAGTGCACCAGTCCAGAGCGTGCGGCGGGGTAGTCGCTCGGACAGCCTGGACAGCGGGAAGGAGTCGGCCGCGAGCGCGACCCGGTAGTTCGAGGCCGGCGCGCGGAGATTGAAGCGACTGTCCAGGTCGACCCTGCCGAAGGTCGTGACCAGCTCACCGGCGATGTTCATGTCGCTCAATCGACCCTGCACCCTGGCCGGTCCGGCCACCGATCCACTCAGACCGAGATCCGGAGCCAGCGGGGCCAAGGAAGCGACGGAGAGAGGGTGCAGGTCGAGCGTCAGATCCGTGATCCAGCTCCCCGGATCGGTACCGCGCCAGAGGTAGCCGCGGGCGTCGATCTCGGACGAGTCAGCCGCCGGTGATCGATGCATCAACTCGGCTGCGATCTCCATTCCGCGATCGAGGTTACCGTCGAGCTCGATCGTCGCGCTCCCGGTCCCCGCGAGGGTGAGCTCGGGCCAAAACGCCTCGAGTATCGAGTAGTTGAGGGGATCCAACCGAGCACGGAAACCGCGCGCCCCCCCGTCCTCACCCTGACGCACGCGTCCGTCGAATTCCGCGGTCGTCGCGCTCCCCCCGAAGCCAGTGGGAACGAGCGTCACGCGGCCAGACGCCACGAGGTCGTCCATCGTGCCGCTGAACATCGCCGTACCGCTCAGCCACCCGTCGAGCGGGAGAACCCGTTGGAGCCACGGCTCGAGCCGCTCGAGCGTGACAGGGCTCGCCGTCACGTCCATCGAGTCGAGAATCATCACGTCCGTGAACGCGGCTCGTCCGTCGAAGATCAGGTCGCTCGCCTCCAACTCCACCTGGAGGCCATCGAGCTCCATGGACACCCGGTCGTCCACGCCGATGGTGACCCCGCCCCGGAAACGCCCTTCCGGAATCCGCGGATCGAGCCACCCGACGTCTGCCAGGTCGGCCCAGCCGCGCGTGCGCAGCTCGGCTTCGAAGGTCCACGCCTGTCCCGGGTTGCGGGGACCGACCCGCAGATCGCCCTCGAGCAGAGACCCGGGGAGCCGGAACGCCGTATCGTCGATCCGTATGCCCTGCTCACCGAAGGTGACCGTGCCGAACACCTCACGGATCTGGATCGGCTCATCGAGTATTCCGATACGGGACGAGAGGGACGCCAAGCGGGCCTCGAACAGCACCCCCGCGCCCGGCCCCAAGACCGCGTTCTCCACGTCGAGATCGAGCTCTTCGAACGTGAGGCGTTTCAGGGGTTCACCTTCGGGTCCCATGGTGTCGGCCGCTTGGCCGGCGTCCGCGGGAGAGAGAATGAGCGCGCGGCCCTCCCGAATGCCGAAGTGCCCGAGACGCATGGGGCGGCGGCTCCTCGATGACGAGGCGCTGTCTCCCTGGGTCAGCAGCAAGGACACGTTGACCGGCTCGTCGTCCGAGAACCTCGACACCACCACCTCGGCTCCCCACAGCGTGGTGGAACGAATCGGGGAACCGCCGATGAGCGCGGAAAGAAGTGAGTAACGAAGCACGACGGAGTCCGCATGCAGGAAGGGACTGCCGCCCGCAGCATCGAGGCGCACACCGCTCAGGGTCGCGCCCGTCAGAAGCGTGCCGCTCCGGATCCCGTCGATACGCAATTCACCCGCCAACGACGAGCGCACTTCGTTCAGGGCCGCCCGGAGGACGATGTCCTGCCCTCGGCCGGTCTGCGAAGCGAGCGCAACGACCGCGACGAGAAGGAGGACGAGACTCCAGAAGCTCCTGCGCACGAATCTGCGCACGCGCACCACGGTTCGTCGCCAGTTCCACGGACGCTTCGCGGGCGTCTCCTCCGCCGGCATGGGCGCGCCGTCGACGACTTCGGAATCGACCGGCAACGGTGAGTCGGCCATCAGAACGCCTGTCCGATGGAGACGTGAAGCTGGAGCCCCCGATCGTTCTCACCGAACAGGAAGGGTGAATCCAACGGTGTCAACGTGCCGGTCGTGACCCAGTCGATGGTCATGGTCCGGTCGAGTCCGGTGCGGATTTCGATCCGGTCGCTCGGGTCGTCATTGTCGACATCGAAGGGGACAATCTCCTGGGTGATCACCGAGAGGGACTCCGCCCCCCTGAATCGATACGCGAGATCGACCCGAATCGGTCCCACGGGACTCGGGAAGCGAACGCCGATCCCAGGCGTCACTTCCAGGCTCCCTAGATTCACCGACTGCGTCCGACCCCACGCCTGCCCCACGTCTCCGAAGACCACGCCCTCGAAGACCGCCCCGACGGGAAAGCGCAGTTCCGCGTTCGCCTCCAGGACCCTCGTGCCTCCGGTCGGCCGCGGTTGGAAGCCGGTCCCCCCAACCGGCAGGCACGATCCGGCCGCGAGCTCCTCCGGCCGGCAGCGTCCGCCGGAGTCGTCGAACGAGAGGAGAACGTCCGGGGTGGCGACCAAGACGCGAGGCCCAAGACCACTCTGCGCGAAGCCTCGGACGGAGTTCGCGCCGCCCGTGTAGAAGCGCTTCTGCGGCGGCACGATTTCGACGCTCGGAGCCGTCGACCCCAACCCCTCGAAGCCGCCGGACCCGACCCATCCGCCCCGGATGCGGGCGGCGAGCACCACACCGCCCACTGGGACGTATTTGGACGCTTCCGCGACGGCACGATCGTAGCGGAAGTCCGATTGGGTCCACGCGGCGGCGTGCTCGAGGTCGAGGAAGAAGCGGTGACCGTCCCGGGGATTCAGGAGATCGTCGGCTCGGTCCTGGGTCAGCGAGAGACCCACCGGGGACAGGAGGTTCCTTCCCGCAACCTGCCGAATGTCACTCGGGTCGCAAACGAGGAACCCGGTGCAGAAGAGGGCCTCATCCGCATTCCTGAGCTCCGTGAGCTCCGGTCGCAGGGAGCCCGTCAGAATGGTTTGAGGCGCGATCGTGCGGGAAAGGGCCAACTGTGCACCGTACGCCAACCGGACGAAGATGTCCGGAAGCGACTGCCGCTCGGCGAAGATCGAGGCGGACAGGGAGTTGCGGGTCGAAAAGATCCACGGCTGCACGAACTCGACGGACGCCACGCCGGTGAGCTTCGTGAACTCCCTTTCCTCACCGCTCTGGAGGCAGAGGGGGTCGCGGAGATTCGACGCGCCGATGTTGCCGAGTCGCCCACGCAGCTGGAGGGACCGACCTCCCCCCACGAAGTTCCGGCTCGTCCAGCGCGCCTCGACGTTGAAGCACTCCGCCGTGCTCAATCCGCCACCGGCGCGGACTCGGTACGCGTCGCCCTCCCGGATCGTGATCGCGACGTCGATCACAGAGTCGCGCTCGATCGAAAGCGTGTCCGGTACCACGCTCGCGCTGCGCACGATCGGAAGGCCGTAGAGACGAGTCGCCGCCTCCTCGATCTCTCGCTTCCGGTACAGGCTCCCCGTGGAAATCTGCACCGTCCGGAGCACCGTCCCGACGTCGAGGTTTTCGATTCCTTCCACCGAAACGTCGCCATACGTGGAGCGCGGTCCCGGCACGATCTCGAAGGTCACCCGCGCGCGGTACGGAGCATCGCTGGGGCGGAGCGCGTTCCGGTAGACCTCGGCATACGCGTAGCCCACGTTCGCCAACCGGTCGATGATCGAGTCTCGCGTGGCGTCGAGCGTGATCGTGCTCAGCCGCTCGCCGGCACGGATCGGGAGGCCGTCGAGAAGGTCCTCGATCTCCACCTCCTCGGCCCCGACGAACGCGAGTGTATCCGCAATGACGGGCGTCCCTTCCACGACCGGGAAAACCACCTCGGCGCGATCCTCGACTCGGACCACGCGAGGCGGGTCGACTTGGACGTCGCGGAACCCGCGCTGTCGGTACCAGAGCACGAGCCGGGCGCGATCCCGCGGAAGGTCACGCTCCCGCAGCTCAGATCGATCGAGCGCAAAGTCGAACCCGAGCGGACACAGGAAGAAGAAGAAGGTCGACCGGCAGTTGGTCTCCCGTGTCACGATCGCCCGTGCGAGGGAATCGTCCGGGAACGTCTCGTTGCCCTCGAAACGTACATTCGTGACCTCGGGCGGCCTGATCTGTGCGCCGATCGGTTTCGGCGCGAGCGACAGGCCGACAAGCGCGACCGCCATGAGGATCGGGACCGACCAGCGGGTGGGGCGCATGCGCCGTCAGCGCTCGCGGCCCGGCGTCGCCCCTGCGCCGGGGAGGACAGGACCACGCGCGGGCGAGCCCGCCAACGGTGTGGGATGGGGCGACTCCGCGACCGGGTCGGGCTCCGTCGGGAGCGGGTCCCGGGAAAGCATGAGCCTCGTCACGTAGAACGCCACGGCGGCGGCGCCCGCGCCGATCGCGATCGAGACCGCTGCGGCTCCGAAGATCTCGGACCGGCTCGGCTCCACCTGCCGATACCTGGGCGTCATGCGTCCACCCGGAGCATGGTCGACTCTCCCGCTGCGGTAGGCCTCCCCCGTAAAGGGAAGGTCCGTTCATCAACTGGCTCGAAGTTCACACCACCAGTGTCCCGGCGGTACGGGCGAACGCGCAGCGCCCCGGCCTGAAAAGTGAGCACGCAGACGCTGTTGGCACCTGCCTCCGGCCCGCGACCCCGACGGGACGTGGCGGTGCCGGTCGCGATCACGGGAACGCCGGCGTCGTTCCCGGTGAGCTGGGTCGAGGAGCCCACGTGGAGCTGGTGCACATGGCCGCCCAGGATCGCGCTCACCCCCATCGACTCGAACGCCGCCAGCAGACCCTTCGCCCCACGGAGCGGCCGACCGCCCCGGCCGTCGGGCACGGGGAGGAAGTGGTGATGGACCACCAAGACCCGGAGGTCGCTCACGGGGGCTTCTCGGAACGCGCGCTCGGCGAATTCTACCTGGCGGCTGCGGATCCGACCGGCAACGATCGCGCCCCGAGGGTCCGACGAATTCAGCGCCACGAACACCGCCCCGGGCACCCGAGTCACCGAGTCCAAACCGGTCGCGTCGGCGAAGCGACGCCACTCCTTGTACGGCGTCGCGGCCCGCTCCCATACCCGATACAGCGGGACGTCGTGATTGCCCGGAGTCACCACGACGGGCACGTCGCCGAAGCGTTCGAGCAGGGCCCTCGCGTGCTCGAACTCACGCCGTTTGGCTCGCTGGGTGATATCGCCCGCCGCGACGACGACATCCGGCCTGACTTCTCCGGCCAGACGGAGCAGAGCCTCCGCTGCCTCCGGCAGGAACGGTCGGCCGATCTGGAAGTCCGACGCGTGAAGAACCGTGAAGGGGGAAGCCGACATCTACGCCGCCTGCACTTCCCCGCCACCGCCACGCGTGCGCATCATCCCGAAGACCCCGACGGCTACGATCGTCAGACTGATGATCTGCGCGACGGTCAGCACGCCGATGAAGCGATCGTCCTTCGCCCGCAAGAACTCGACGGCGAACCGCTCCAATCCGGCCAGCGAGAGCCAGAGCATGAAGAGCCACCCCTTCCGATGGTCGTTCTCCCGGATTCGCCACAGGAGGGCGAAGATCAGCGTGCTGATCCCCACCTCGTAGAGCTGCGTCGGATGCACGGGGACGACCTGCCCGTACTGCTCGATGAGCTCCGGATCGACCTCGATCCCGAACATCTGCTCGATGTTCTGCACCGTCGTCGCCGGTGTACCTCGTGGGAAGCGAACCCCGAAGACCGAACCGGTCGGACGGCCCCAGTCATCGCCGACGAGGAAGCAGCCGATCCGACCCACCGCGTAGGCAAGCGCGAGGGCCGGAGCCATGAGGTCCGCCGTGGCGGGCACGGACATCTTCTGGCGCCGAATCTCCCAGATGACGAGCGCCGTTGCGAGCAAGAAACCCCCATACCACACGAGTCCGCCGCGCGAGAAGATGAGCCCGGCCGGATCCTCGAGGAGCTGCGGGAAATTCAGGAGGATGTAGTAGCCCCGAGCGCCGACGATGCCTCCGATGACCGCCATGAAGACGAAGTCCCAGGCCTTCTCGGGGTCCTCTCCGGTTCGCCGGAGCTCCGCCCGCAGGATGTATCCCGCCGTGAGAAACGCGAGCAGCATGAACACGCCGAACGACGTGATCGGTTGTCCGCCCAGGAAGGGGAACCAGTCGGGGAGCTCGAAGAATACGGGATACATAGCCCTTTAAGTTGGTTGGACGGCGCCTTCGCGGGAACCGTCGGTGAGCCCCGGGAACGAGAGCGCGGCCGACGCCGAGCCGTCGAGCGCTCCCACATCGCCTCGATCGAAGCGAAAGCGGGCGGCACGCGCCACCATCGCCCCATTGTCGAGAGACAAGCGTGGGGACGCGAAGTGGACCCGTCCTCGCGCGAGCCGAGTCGTCATCTCGTCGCGAAGCCGGCCATTGGCGCTCACCCCACCACCGAGCAGTACCCTCGAGCACCCCGTCTGCTCGACCGCGCGAACCGTCTTGGCCACCAAGACGTCGATTGCGGCCTCCTGGAAAGCGGCAGCGATATGCGGCTTTTCCTCGCTCGAGAGGTCGTCCGTCGACGCTCCGCCCAGCGAACGGACCAATTCCACGGCTGCGGTCTTCAGCCCACTGAAGGAGAAGTCGTAGTAGTCCGGATCTCCCGGCCGTTGGCCGCGCTTGAGCATCGGGCGCGGAAGTCGATGCCGCCTCGGGTCCCCCTCTTTCGCCAGGCGCTCGATGGACGGCCCGCCCGGGTACGGCAGATCCAAGAGCTTGGCCACTTTGTCGAATGCTTCACCGGCGGCGTCGTCCCTCGTCTGCCCGAGTCGCTCATACACTCCCCACTCCGTGGCGTGAAGTAGGAGCGTGTGTCCGCCGGACACCAGGAGGGCGACGAATGGAGGCTCGGCCTCCTCGTCCTCCAGCGAGGGAGCAAAGAGATGTGCCTCCATGTGGTGGACCGGGACCCAAGGCCGATCGAGGCCGTACGCCACGGCTTTCGTCCAGCAGACCCCAACCAGAAGCGCCCCGATCAGGCCCGGTCCGGCGGTAACCCCGAACACGTCGATGTCGTCGAGGCCGACACCCGCCCGGTCGAGCGCCTCGCACACGACACCGTCGACCTTTTGGAGGTGAGCCCGCGCGGCCAACTCCGGAACGACGCCCCCGAACATTTCGTGCACGTCCTGCGAGAGAATCACATGACCGAGAATTCGGTGGTCACCGTCGATCACGGCGGCGGAGGTCTCGTCGCAGGACGTCTCCAGTCCGAGGATCAGGGGGCTCCTCGGCGACCCGGTCACGGCGGGTACTGGAGTCCCGGGTCTGCGCCTTCCTCGTTGACGCGCGCGGTCACTCGATCCGTTCCGGGGACCGCGGTGACCAACGCCGGGACGCCGTCCACCAGGAGCCGAACGATGCGTTCCTGCCCCAGCTCCATCCCCTGCAGGAGCTCGGGCGGCACCCATACGCGCAGGCGCTCGGCGTCGAGTGAGGTCACGATCGACCGTGCCCCGACCAGGCGCACCGAGATCGAGGACGGCTCCACCCGGATGGCTGCCTCGCCGGGCTCGGCCTCGGCCCTCACGGGGATGTCGGTGATGACTCGTTCGACCAACTCCTCGACCCGGACGTCGAGCGTCGCCGAGGTGGGCACGACGGACGCGCCCAGAAGTCCGGAGGTGTCTACGGCGACCGTGAACGCCCCGGACCTTGTGACATCCGAGAGATCGAACGGTACGAGCGGAACCGAGTCGAGCCCCTGCAGGCGACTCTCCGGTCCTCGGACCCTCACCAGCCGGGGACTGACATCGATCCCGGCCGCGAGCGCGAGGTGGTCCCTCACGCGTCCGACAATGCGGTACGACACCGGCACCAAACGCGTCTGAGCCGGCTCGAACGAGACCCGCACCGTCGCGGGGGAAACCGACTCCACGCTGACGCCTGATCGTTCCCCGAGCTGGACCCACTCACGACGGAGGGTGATCACCGTGTCCCGCGACCCGACCGACGTCACCGGAATCCGGATGCTGGTCCCCTCTCGCGCGAGCCCGATGATCTCGCGAGCCGGACCACCGAGGCGTAGCTCGACCCTGGCCGGAGTCGGAGCGCCCGAAGTGGTCCAGCCGGTGTCCGCGATCTGGACCCGGACCGGCACGGCGGAGAACGTCTCCTGGTTGGTCGGCTCGGTTTGGACGAGCGCCCAGAGGAGCACCGCGAGGCCGAGCGCCGACAGCTTCAGACGCCAATTGCGGACGAGCGTCTGCGTCGGGCTCGACACGGGTGCCCTACTCTGTGCCGAGGAGCCGGCGAATCAGCTCCTGGTTCTCGATAGCGTCCCACTCCGTGGGCCCCGCGACTTTCTTGTAGATCAAGCCGTCCTTGCCGATCACGAAGCTCTCGGGCACACCCGTCGTCTGGTAGGTCGTGAGAATCGAGCCGGAAGGATCGTGCAGAATGGGAAACGAGAGCCCGAGCTCTTCGATAAACGCGCGCAGATCGCCGCCCGGTCGACCGAACTCATCGAGCTCTCCCGAGGGGGCGTCCACGCTCACGGCGAGGATCTCGAACTCCTCACCTTCGAGCGAATCGTACAGTCGCTGCATCGAGGGCATCTCCACGACGCACGGTCCACACCAGGTAGCCCACACGTTCACCAAGACGACCTGCTCTCCCCGAAAATCGGAGAGGCTGACGTCGGTCCCGTCGAGGGATGCGAAGGTGAAAGCGGGCGCCTCCGCCCCGGTGATCACCGGTCGATAGTTCTCTCGGCCGACCCACGCGATGACCACCACCGTGGCCACCCCGAGGATGGCCCACAAATAGGGCGAGCGGACGAATGAGCGCTTCATGACGGGATTCTCGGGAAGTTCGAGCTGCACGCTCTGCTACGAAGTCGTAAGGTCATTGTTCCCGGCTCATGGGTCGTGCCCCCCTGGGCGTCGCCGCCCTCCATCCCGACCCCCACGGCCCACCTTGAGACGCACGCTCGTGCCGCGCTCGAGTTCCGTGTCCGCCGCCGGCTCCTGCTCGACGACGATTCCCTGGTCCCGACCGAACCGGAAGACCTCCTCCACGTCCGAAACCACGAGCCCGAGCGAGTCGAGCATGGCCTCGGCCTCGGCCCGCTCCAGCCCGAGGACCAGCGGCATCGCCACGACCGGCGGACCCGCGCTGACGAAGATCGTCACTTCGGCCGGCAAAGCCACGGCGCTGTCGGGTCGGGGGGAGATCGAGACGACACGACCGCGGGGCGCCTCCGCCTCGACCGTGCGCGTGCTGACGATGAAACCGCTGGTTTCCAGCACGATACGTGCGCGCTCCTCATCGAGGCTCGTCACGTCCGGCACAGACAACGTCTGCGGGCCCGCGCTGATCGTCACGTCGACCGGCCTCTCGGGCAGGAGCACCTGCCCCGGCAGAGGAGACTGACCCAAGACCTGGCCCCCCGGCACGGACGGATGTTGGAGCGAGTCGACCGCACCGATGGTCAGGCCGGCGCCGGCGACCCGCTCGCTCGCGATGGGGAAGCCCAGCCCTCGAAGGTCCGGAACATCGAACAGGTCGCCGGGCGGTGGGGGCGCCGGGAAGAGCACACGGGTCGCGACGCCGTACCCGAAGATCCAACCGATGAGGGCCAGCGAAGCAACCCCGATCACGAGGTTGCGACCCTGCAACCACGGATGCACGGCGCCGGTTCCCGATCCGCCGAACGGAGCACGCGTCGTGTCCGAGCCGTCGCCGGGCTCTTCCGCGCCGGAGCCCTCGCCGGGCTCTTCCGCCCCGGCCTCTGTCGAGTCCTCGAGGACGTCGGAATCACCCTTGCCCTTGCGGCGCCGACGACTACGCCCGAGCGAGTCCCCGAGCTTCAAGCGGCCCTCCGCATGCGAGCGGCAAACGCGCCGTCAAAGTCGGAGTGTTGCGGCGTGACGACCAAGTGACCAGCCACGTCCAGAAAAGCGCCCGGCACGGCACCGGTGACCTCGATCGCAAAATCGTCGTGTTCATCGAGGAAGCGTCGTACGCGCTGTTCGTTCTCTTCGGGCTCGAGCGTGCAGGTCGAGTACACGAGCAGACCCCCCGGCGGAATCACCGGCGCCGCCGCGTCGAGCATGCGTCCCTGGAGCTCGGACATCTGGACGATCGAGCCCGGCTCGAGGCGCCAGCGTGCATCGGGGTGACGCGACAACGTCCCCGTGCCCGTGCACGGAACGTCGAGGAGTACGACGTCGGAACGTGCGATGGGAGGGTGCAGCGCGTCCGCGACGACCGTCAAGAGCGGTCGCCCGGTTCGGCGTGCGTTCTCCTTGAGCATGTCGATACGAGACTCCGAGCGGTCGGCGGCAAGCAGTGTGGCGGGGCTACCCGACAGGGCGAGTATCTTACCACCGGGCGCCGCACAAAGATCAGCAACCATCGTGCCCGATGGAACATCCGCGTATCGAGACACGAGATTTGCGGCCGGATCCTGGACGATCGCGGGACTGATCACGTCCAAGGCGCGCCTGACTTCCGCCGCGGATTCCAGCCGAACGCAACGCGTACCCTGCCCGACCTCCGCGGCTTCGATCCCCGACCGGGAGAGCCGTTCGGCGGCGTCCGTCGGGGCGATATCGAGCGGCACGAGATAAACCGTGGGGCGCCGATTATCGGCTTCCACGAGCGAGCGCACTTCTTCTGGCGTCCAACGCGTCAGCCACCGCTGGACGAGCCATCGAGGGTGGGAGCCCCAGGTCGTGAGGAAGCCGGCAGGATCGAGCCCGAAGCTCGGGAAGCGATCCGGGCCGTCCCCCGCTTCAACCACCCTGCGCAGGACCGCATTCGCGAAGCCCGCCACCTTGGCATCGACGACGGATCGGGCCTGCTCCACGGTTTCCGAAACGGCCGCGTAGGCAGGGACTCCGTCCATATACAAGGCCTGGTAGGCCCCCAAGCGGAGAATCTCCAGCAGTCGGGGCTCGATGGAATCGAGTCCACGGTGCGCGTGCGGCGCGATGAGGTGGTCCAACCGTCCACGCAGACGTGTGACACCGTGTGAGAGCTCGTGCGCGAAGGCTCGCTCGCGGGGATCGAGGCCACGAGCGGTCGCTGCGAACGCCCGATCGAGACGACGTCCCCGTTCGCATTCGAGCCGGGCCGAGAGCGCAGCGTCACGACCGCTCCTGGCGTCGATCAGTCGAGCATGCCCTTCGTCGGCGACGACGGCACGGCGATCTCCCTGGATGGCATTCTTCCCGCCAAGTATGCCAACCGACCGGCGACGATGGCGTGCTTCATCGCGTGCGACATGCGGACCGGATCGTCCGCCGCGGCGAGGGCCGTATTCATGAGGACACCGTCTACGCCCTGCTCCATGGTGACGCACGCATCGGAGGCGGTTCCGACGCCTGCGTCGACGATGACCGGAACGTCGAGTCGTGTCTTGATCTCACGAATGAAGTACGGGTTCACCACTCCGAGCCCGCTTCCGATCGGGCTGGCCAGCGGCATGACGGCGACGCAGCCGGCGTCCTCGAGGCGAATCGCCGTGACGAGGTCGTCGTTCGTGTAGGCCATGACCTTGAAGCCTTCGCCGGCAAGCGTCCGTGCGGCTTCGAGCGTCGCCTGCACGTCGGGAAGGAGCGTCCGTTCGTCCCCGATCACCTCGAGCTTCACGAAGTCGTTGAAGCCCGCGGCTCGCGCCAACCGCGCGTAGCGGATCGCGTCTTCGGCGGTGTAGCACCCGGCGGTATTGGCGAGGAGGAAGAACTCCTGTGGATCGAGGTGATGCAGGATCCCCTCCTCCTTGGTTCGATCCAGATCGACGCGTCGCACGGCGACCGTGACCATCTCTGCTCCCGACGCGCGAATCGCGTCGATCATGATGGCGTTGGTCTCGTACTTCCCCGTGCCGACGATGAGTCGTGAAACGAACGTCTCGCCGCCGATCTCGAGGGGGCCATCCAGGGCACGGGCATCCTCGATCATCGTTCCCATATCACTCATGTCAGCCTCCGCCCACGAAATGGACGAGCTCTAGCGCGTCTCCCTCCGACACGGCGACAGCGGCGTAACGGTCCCGTTCGAGGATGTCCCGATTCAGCTCGACGACGACCATTCCAGGATGGACGTCGAGCGACTCGAGCAGCGATCGCACCGTGTGACCTCGGTCGATCTCGCGCTCCTTTCCATTGACCTGAACCCGAATCGTCTCGTTTTCGCTCACCTGTTCTCCTGGACTCGTCGCGGCCCTGGCGGTCACCCGCCGAGCGCCGAAATGTATTGCTTCACCGCCGCCGAGGGATCCGGTGCATCCCACACGCCGCCGAGGACAGCGACCCCGTACGCGCCCGCGGACAGAAGCGACGGTACGCGTTCGACCGTGACGCCACCGATCCCGAGCACGGGCGTCGCGCGTGCCGCGGCCAATGTCAGCCTCCGCTCACCCTGCTCCTCCATGCCCGGATGGGACTCAGTCGCATGGACGTTGCCGAAGAAGAGGTAGTCGGCGTCCCCCTCTAGCTCGTCGGCTTCTTCGACCGCGTGCACGGATCGGCCGATGAGCACCGAGTCACCGAGCAGATCGCGCGCTTGTCTGACGTCGAGCGAGCGGTCACCCAGATGCACCGCTTCCACGCCCTCAGCCAGCGCTACGTCGATCCGATCGTTGACGACGAGGAGTGTTCCGGACGATCTCGCCACCGGCGTCAGATCTCGCACGAGTCGATACACCGTTCGGCCGGACGTGTGCGGCCCCCGTACGTGAAATGCGATTCGTCCGGACCCCGCGGCACACACCGAGGACGCGGCCGCGAAGAAGTCGGAGGACCCCAAGATTCGGTCGTCGGTGGTCACGTGGAGGCGGGGAATCGAAGCTCTCTCCACTCGATCCTCGGTCCGGGTCACTCGAAGCGCTGGCCTGCCTCGACCCCTCTACCGTTGATCCAGTCGGCCGCGTCCATTCGGCGCCCGCCCGGAGGCTGTACTTCACGGAAGGAGACTCCTCCTTCGCCCGCCGCGACGAGCACCCCGGTCTCGGGAGTCGCCACGACGACGGAGCCGGGGCGCGCATGCGAGGCACCGGCGCGAGGGCCGCCGTTCGTGGACGCGCCGTCGCCCATGAGCGCATCGAGCTCGTCGCTCGACCACACGACCGGGCGGTACAGCTTCACCGGGGCGTCTTCGAGTCGCGACCAGGCACCCGGAATGGGGTCCATCGCCCGAACGCGCGCCGCGATGTCGGACGCCGGAAGCGTCCAATCGACCTTCGCGGTCTCCCGATCCACTTTCGGCGCATACGTCGCGCGATCGTCCTCCTGTTCGACCTCCTCCGCCGCTCCACCGGTCATGAGCGCCAGTGCCTCCACGAGCGCCTGGGCGCCGATCTCGGAGAGCCGAACCGTCAGCTCGCCGGCGGTCTCACCTTCGAGGATCGGCTCAGGGACCTGATGGATGATCGGCCCTGCGTCCATCGCCTCCACCATCCGCATGATCGTGACGCCGGTCATCTCGTGCCCTCTCGCGATCGCCCAGTTGATCGGCGCCGCACCCCTGAGCTCGGGCAGGAGAGACGCGTGCACGTTGATCGATCCGAGTCTCGGGATCTCCAAGATCTCGGGTCGAAGGATGTGACCGTAGGCGACGACGACCGAGATATCCGGCTCGAGAGCCCGAAGCGCGGCGGCGAACTCGTCTCCCCGTGGACGGTCCGGGGTGAGGACGGTGAGACCCGCGTCGACCGCAACTCGCTTGACCTTCGAAGGGGTGAGCTTGCGACCGCGTCCCGCCGGTCGATCCGGTTGGGTGACGACACCCACGATCTCGAAGCCCTCCTCGTCCAAGGCGCGCAATGATGGCACCGCGAAGTCCGGGGTCCCCCAGAAGAGGATCCTCATTCGCCCTCGGCCTCCATCTTCTTCCACTTCTTGAGGAGCATCTTCCGCTTCAGCGGGCTCACGCGGTCGAGAAAGAGGATCCCGTTCACGTGGTCGATCTCGTGCTGAAGGGCGCGGGCGAAAAGCTCATGGGCCTCCACGACGACGTCGTTTCCCTCCGGATCCTTTCCTTCGACCCGAACCGAAACGGGGCGCCACACGAATTCCTCGAGTCCCGGGATGCTCAAGCAACCCTCCGTCTGCTTCTCGGTATCGTCGCTAGACCACACGACGACCGGATTGACGACAGCGGTGCTCTGCGGCAGCTCCTCGTCCTCCTGGAGGCGTAGGTCGACCACGATGATCCGCTTCGAGAGGCCGATCTGCGGAGCCGCGAGCCCAATGCCTTCGGCATGGTACATCGTTTCGAACATGTCGCGGACCAGCATCCTCAGCTCGTCGTCGAAAACGGTCACTTCCTCCGCTTCTCGGCGAAGGATCGGGTCACCGAGGAGGACGATGTCATGAATGGCCACCGTCGCGCCTACCCTTCCTTCGTAGCGGCCTTCGGATCGACGATGGTGGCGATTCGGCTACGGTCGACGGTCAGACGCGTGTCGTCTCCCGTCTTGATGGTGAGCCGAGTCTCTTCCACGTGCACGACTTTCCCGATGATTCCGCCACCGGTGATGATCTCGTCGCCCTTCTTGACCGACTTCAGCATCTCCTCATGACGCTGCCGCTCCTTCGCCTGAGGGCGGAGGAGCAGAAAGTAGAAGATCGCGAAGATCACCATCATTTGGACCAGGAAGATGGTCCCTGAATTTCCACCTTCGCGGGGTACCGCAAGAAGAATGGTCAAAGGCGTCACACCGGACTCCGTTCGTTTCGATAGCGTTCCAACCAGTCCCGCTTCCACCCGTCGAAGGTGCCGTCGCCAATCCGGCGGCGGGCCTCTTCGCCGAGGCGGACGAGGAACCGGAGGTTGTGAATCGAGAGTAGGCGCACCTGGAGCCACTCGGCGGAGACCACCAGGTGTCGCAGATACGCGCGATCGTAGCGGGAGCAGGTGTAGCAGTCACAGCCCGGATCGATCGGGCGCGTGTCCTCCCGGAATCGCGCCGCCTTCAAGTTCACCTGGCCCTCCTCGCTCGTCCAGGCGGTCCCATGCCGCGCGTTTCGAGTCGGCGCTACACAGTCGAAGAGGTCGCATCCGCGGGCAACCGCCTCGAGGAGGTCGTCCGGGTAGCCGACGCCCATGAGGTACCGGGGCCGGTCGCTCGGAAGCACCTCGTCGAGGACGTCGAGCACCCGCCACATGTCCTCCTTCGATTCACCCACGCTCAGGCCCCCGATGCCGAATCCCGGCCAGTCGTCGAGCTCCATGAACTGGCGAGCGTGCTCTCGACGGAGGTCGTCGTACACGTTGCCTTGCAGGACCGGGAAGAGTGCCTGCGTGAGTCCGTCACCGGACTCGGACAGGCTGCGAAACCGGTCTCGACACCGTTCGAGCCAGGCGAGGGTCCTTCGGTTGGCCTCTTCGGCGGTCGAACGATCGCACCCGCCCGGAGGGCACACGTCGAACGCCATGACGACATCGGCGCCGAGCGCCCGCTGAACGTCCATCACCGATTCGGGCGTGAACGTGTGCTTCGAGCCGTCGATGTGACTCTGGAAGTCGACCCCGTCATCGTGAATGTCGCGTATGCCCGCGAGGGAGAAGACCTGGTAGCCGCCCGAATCGGTAAGGATCGGGCCATCCCACCGCATGAAGTCGTGCAGCCCCCCCAGCCTCCGCACCAACTCGTGACCGGGCCGCAGGTAGAGGTGATAGGTGTTTGCAAGCACCATATCCGCACCGAGCCGCTCGACCTCTTCCATGATGAGCCCCTTCACCGTTCCCGCCGTCCCGACGGGCATGAAGGCGGGCGTCCGAACGTCCCCATGGGGTGTGGAAAACGTCCCGGTCCGGGCAGCGCCACAGGTCGCGGTGTGGTGGTAGGTGAACATGGGTTCGGAATGTAACGCGGGGGTGTTCAGTCAGGTCGATATACCGGCTGCATGGCCTAGTCTTGCCTGGCATACTATGCATGGCATAGTATCTACCGCATAGCATGTCGTGACGAGCACTTCGGGAGAACAACCGGATGACGCTGGAAAGGGAGTGGACGCGGGGCGCGGCGCCTTTGGCGGTGCTCACGCTACTCGACCGCCGAGAAATGTACGGCTACGAGCTCGTCGAGTCGCTCGAGCGGGACAGCGGCGGCTCGCTGGCCTTGGGGCAATCGACGGTCTATCCGCTCCTCTACAACCTCGAGGGCAAGGGCCACGTGGAGGCGTTCTGGCGCGAAGCTCCCAGCGGACGTCGTCGCAAGTACTACCGCGCGACGCCCTCGGGAAGGAAGTGGCTCGAGGGTCAACGGTCGCAGTGGGCGAAGCTGGTCGAGGCAATGGCGAGCCTCGGCGTCGCGGACGGCTCGTCGGGGAGCGCCCGGTGAGCGGCAGCCGGAGACGAGGGGACCGTCTACCCGACCTCATCGAGTCGACGATTCGGGTGGTGCTCGACCGTGCCCGCCTGGGCATGACCGACGGACGGGAGGAGGTCGAACGCGAGCTTCGCGCACACTTCGAGGACGGGCTGGCCACGGGGGCTTCGCCGGACGATCTGGTTCGAAGCTTCGGCGACCCGGAAGCGGCGGGGAAGAGGATCGCCGCGAGCCGACCGAAAGCGGCAGCGCGGAATCGAGGAGAACACGGAGCGTGGTGGAGGGTGACCTCGGAATGGCGATCGGAAGTCGTGCGGGCGGCGAGGCGGCTCGCCCGGGCTCCCGCCTTCTCACTCATCGTGATCGCGACGCTGGGACTCGGGGTCGGGGCGAACACGGGGATCTTCACGGTCCTTCATGCGGTCCTGCTCGAGGATCTCCCGTATCCGGAGCCTGACCGGCTCGTGCGTATCTACGAGGCGACCACGGAGGATCCGGACGCCGATTGGTTCCTGCGCGCTCCAATCTTCGTCGAGTACCGCAATTGGGCGGACGTCTTCGAGTCGGTCGGCGCGCTCTACACCTACCGTGACCTGGGTGCGGACCTGACGGATGGTGATACGCCCCTCCGGGTGAACACCATGCGGGTCTCCGCCGGCTACTTCGAGACGCTCGGCGCTCGACCGGAGCTCGGCCGCACCTTTCGAGACGAGGAGAGCTTCGGGGTCGGCGAGGCGGGACAACGGACCGATCAGACTGCACCGGTCGCCCTCCTCAGCCACGACCTGTGGACGACGCAATTCGGTGGCGACCCGTCCATCGTGGGTCGTACCGTCCGCCTCGACGATCGGGCGATCGAGGTGGTGGGCGTGATGCCCGTCGACTTCATCGACCCGTTCGGCACCCCGGCCGACGTCTGGCTGCCTCAAGACCTCCGACTCGGCGGCTCGAACAGCTTCGGTAACTTCTACCTGTCCGCGGTAGGACGACTGCGCCCCGGCATCAGTCTCGATCAGGCCATCGAGCGCACACGTATGCTGGCCGCCGGATTCGCAGACGCGGAGCCGCAAGCGGCCGACGCGTTCCCCAACCTCGTGCCCCTCCACGAAGATGTTGTCGGCGGCACGCGTGCGCGCATGCTCTGGCTCCTTACCGCTGCGGGCATCCTCGTGCTTCTGACGGCGTGCCTGAACGTCGCCAACCTGCTTCTTGCGCGAGGGCTGAGCCTCGACCGGCCGCTCGCCCTCCAATCGGCGCTCGGCGCCGGGCGTTCGCGCTTGGTCGCTGGCATCCTCGCGGAGAACGGCATCCTCGCACTGGCAGGAGGGACGCTGGGATGGGGCGTTGCATGGTTGGGACTGCGGGCACTGAGCGTGATCGCGCCCAGTGCCCTTCCCGCCTCCACCGACCTCGCCATGGGACCACCGATCTTCGGCTTCGCGATGGGGGTGACGGCCCTCGCGCTCCTGGTGTTCGGGCTGGTGCCCGCGCTGAGGATGTCGCGCACCTCCCCCGCGGATGTCCTCCGCTCCGGGGACAGGGCCTCGACGATCGGTCGGTCGTCCCGTCGCCTCCGGGACGGCCTCGTCGTCGCACAGATCGCGACGGCGATCGTGCTGGTGACGGGAGCCGCGCTCCTCACAAGGTCCTTCAACGCGCTGAGCGATGTCCCCTTGGCCATCGAGCCTGAAGGGGTCCTCACGTTCGAAGTCCACCTGCCGACAGCCCGGTACCCCGAAGGCGAGCAGCGCGACGCCTTCCATCGGGCGCTCCACCGGGCGATCCGTGACATTCCGTCGGTCGAGGCGGTGGGCGCGACGTCATGGCTACCGGTCAAGGGCCGGTACCACACTTGGGGCCTCCAGTGGCCGGTGGAAGGCGACCCGAGCGGCGCGGGCGAGTGGACCTCCTCGGACGTGCGCGTCATCGCCGGCGATTACTTCGAGGCTCTGGGCATCGACCTCCTGCGGGGAAGCGCTCCAGGTGAGTTGGACCTCGAGGCCGAAGCTGTGCTCTGGGTGAACGAGACGCTCGCCCACGAGGTCTTCGGAGAGGTCGACCCGCTCGGTGAGTATGCCTCGGTGAATGGCACGCCGCGGCGCGTCGCCGGAATCGTGGAGGACACACCGTTCAATACTCGCGGAGAGTCGTCGTCGAAGCTCTACATGCCGCACGCGCAATACCACGACGACCGGAATTGGGCGCTGATCCAAACGGTACGGGCGCGAGGAGACCTGGCGTCGGTCAGCCGCGACCTCGGGCGCGCCATCGCGATGTTGGACGGCCAACTCGTGCTTTACAAGCCGCGGACGATGCACAGCATCGTCGCGGCGGAGCGAGCACAGGATCGGTTCGCGCTTTCGCTCATGGGTGCGTTCGCCGGACTGGCGCTGCTGCTTGCGGTGCTCGGCACCTACGGTGTCCTGGCCGGCTCGGTGGGAGCCCGGACTCGTGAGATCGGCATCCGCATGGCCCTCGGCGCCGACACGAAGTCGATCGGACGAATGGTCCTTCGCTATGCGATGCTGATCACGCTACCCGGCATCGGGCTCGGCCTCGTCGGGGCATGGCTCGCGAGCGGATGGATGGACGCCCTCCTCTTCGGTGTCGAAGCGACGAGTCCGTCAGCGTATGCCGCGTCGGTGCTCATCTTCGCCATCGTCGCGGCGGCGGCGGGTTGGATTCCGGCCCGGCGCGCGACACGGGTGGACACGGTCAGGGCTTTGGCCGCGGAGTAGCGCGAGATTTTCGCATCCGCCCG
>JAOTVL010000135.1 GCA_029863525.1 Gemmatimonadota bacterium | reverse complement strand
CGTGCCCGGCACCGAAACGTCGTCGGCCCGGGTCGTCAGCGCCTGCCGGATCACCTGGGACTCCGTGCGGTCGTTGAGTTGCGTCGAAGAGGCGTGGGCGTTGACGTGATCGACCGCGTCGGGAGCCAGCCCCGCCATATCGAGCGCGTCTCGGATCGCTTCGACCGCCATGGCGCCGTCCGGTCTGGGCGCGGCCATGTGATAGGCGTCGTTGTTGGTCCCGTAGCCGGAGATCTCCGCGTAGATCCGGGCGCCGCGCGCCTCTGCCTTCGAGCCCTCTTCGAGAATCAGGATGCATGCACCCTCTCCCATCACGAATCCGTCCCGATCGACGTCGAAAGGACGGCATGAGCGGGAGGGCTCGTCGTTGCGGGTGCTCATCGCCCGAAGCGAGGCAAACGCCCCGTAGCAGACAGGGGCGAGGGGTGCGTCGGCTCCACCCGCGAGCGCTACGTCGACGATACCGTCGCGGATCAGGCGGGCGGCTTCCCCGATCGCCATCGTTCCCGCGGCGCAGCTCATCGCGTTCGTGGAGTTCGGTCCCGTGATCCCGAGCCGCACCGCGATCTGACAGCTGGCTGCACCCGCGAAGGTAGTGGTGGCGAGCCGAGGATCGAGCGTGCGGGCACCTTTTTCGACGAACGTCCGCAGCTCGTTCTCCGCGTGGGCGATCCCGCCCATCGCCGAGCCGAGCTGGATGGCGGTGCGCGTCGGATCGAGGTCCAGCGAGGACCCCGTTTCCTCGTCGAGGCCCCGCTCGGCGCGCGCGTTCGATAGCCCCGCGTCGTGCATGGCCAGATGGCTCGCCGCCAAGGCGAACTGCACAAACCGGTCCGTGCGGCGGGCCGTCTTCGCATCCATGTACTCGGTAGGCTCGAAGTCGACCTGTGCCGCCATCGTACTGCGAAACGGCGTCGGGTCGAAGAGTGACACGGTGGCCACGGGTGATCGTCCCGCCCGTAACCCCGCCCTCAGGCCGGCAACGCCAATACCCGCTGCGGTGACGGGACCGAGTCCGGTCACGACGACTCTTCGGTGCTTGTTCGACACGTTTTCTCCCGCTTGGGTCTTCGAGGTTCTCACCTGTCGGTCACCGTCCGGACCGGACCGGCGCTTTGACACCGGCCTCGCCCTTCGTCAGGATCAACGCCCTCATTTCAACTATGGAGCGCGTGTTCAATATGGCCGACCGTCGCCAAGAGGCTCTCGATTATCACGCGGAGGGCCGTCCGGGGAAAATCGAAGTCGTCGCGACGAAGGCCGTTGCGACCCAGCGCGAGCTTTCTCTCGCGTACTCACCAGGCGTCGCCGAGCCTTGCCTGGCGATTCATGAGAATCCCCAGGACGTGTTCAAGTACACGGCGCGGGGCAACCTGGTCGCGGTCGTCTCGAACGGTACTGCGGTCCTCGGCTTGGGCAATATCGGGCCGATGGCGGCGAAACCCGTCATGGAAGGCAAGGGCGTCCTTTTCAAGCGCTTCGCGGGGATCGACGTGTTCGATCTCGAGGTCGCCTCCGAGGCCGCGGAAGATGTCATTCGTTTTTGTGAGCTGCTCGAGCCGACCGTGGGCGGGATCAACCTGGAGGACATCTCGGCGCCCGAGTGCTTCGTGATCGAGCGAACGCTCAAGGAGCGCCTCGACATCCCGGTCTTCCACGACGATCAGCACGGCACCGCGATCATCGCCGGGGCCGCCCTTCTGAACGCGCTGGAGATTATCGGCAAGAAGATCGAGGACGTCCGCGTGGTTTTCAGCGGCGCCGGCGCATCCGCGCTCTCGACCGCCGAGCACTTCGGGCGTTTGGGCGTGCCGAGCGACCACATTCTCATCTGTGACTCGAAAGGCGTCATCTACGCCGGGCGCGAGGAGGGGATGAACGAATACAAGGAGCCGTTCGCGGTGCAGACCGAGCGGCGCTCCCTGGAGGACGCCTTCGTGGACGCCGACGTTTTCGTGGGGCTGTCCGTGAAGGGGTTGGTCAGCAAGGAGATGGTCGCCTCGATGGCCTCGGATCCAGTCATATTCGCGTTGGCGAACCCGGACCCCGAGATCCTGCCTGAAGACGTGGCGGAGGTCAGGGACGACGCGATCATGGCTACGGGCCGGTCGGACTATCCGAATCAGGTCAACAATGTTCTCGGCTTCCCCTTCATCTTCCGCGGCGCGCTCGACGTGCGTGCTCGCGGAATCAACGAGGAGATGATGCTCGCCGCGACGCACGCTTTGGCCGAGCTCGCCCGAGAGGAGGTACCCGACACCGTGCGCGGGGCGTATGAGGGGTCGGAGATCTCCTTCGGGCGCGAGTACCTCATTCCCAAGCCGTTCGACCACCGTGTGCTCTTTCACGTCTCTCCTGCCGTCGCGGAAGCCGCGATGGCGTCGGGCATGGCGCGCGAGCACATCGACCTCGACGAATACCGGGATCGCCTTCGGGCGAGTTTGGGACCCGGCCGGGAGGTCATGCGATGGATGATCGCCCGGGCCCGGCGTAACAAGGCCCGGGTGGTTTTTCCGGAAGGCCATAACGACACGATCATTCGTGCGGCGTCGCAGCTGGTCGAGGAGGGAATCTGTCAGCCGGTATTGTTGGGACGTCCGCCGAGGGTCGCGGAAAAGGCCGCGATGCTGGGCGTGCAAATGGAGGGTGTGGAGATCATCTACGCGGCCCAAATGGGCGAGAAGCGCGACGAGTACGCGCGACGGCTCTTCGAGAAACGGGGTCGGCGTGGACTCACGCTCGCCGAGGCGGAGTGGAATCTCTTCAAGCCGATCTACTTCGCGGCGAGCATGCTCGAGGAAGGGGAGGTCGATGCGCTCGTCTCGGGGATCGAGGCGAACTATGCGGAAGCGCTCCGACCCTGCCTACAGGTGATCGGGCCGATCTCGGACGGGACGAACCGAGTAGCAGGACTCTACATGTTGGCGTTCCCCAACCGCGAGCTCCTCTTCTTGGCCGATACCACGGTCAACATCGAACCGGATGCGCGCGCGTTGGCCGACATTGCGCTGCGCAGCGCGAAGTTCGTGCGTGAGCTCGGCATCATTCCGCGGATCGCCATGGTGACCTTCTCGAACTTCGGATCGGTAGCGCACGACGAGGCTCGTCGTGCCGCCGCCGCGGTCGACATGGTGCGGAAGATGGATCCGGAGCTCGAGATCGACGGCGAGATGCAGGCCGATACCGCCGTCGACGCGTTGAAGCTCAAGACGATCTATCCGTTCTCGCGCCTCACGGGGTCCGCGAACGTGCTCGTCTTCTCGAGGCTCTCGGCGGCGAACGCCTCCTACAAGCTGCTCGACAAGCTGGGGGGAGCCGATGTCATCGGGCCGGTGCTCCTGGGGATGCGCAAGCCGGTGCACATCCTTCAGAGAGGATCGTCCACGCTGGACGTGATGAACCTCGCGACCGTCGCGTCGGTGGACTGGCAGGCCCGAAGCGAGCAAGTTTGAGGTTTCCCCCGTGGCAGGCGCGGCGGGGGTTTTCTTTTCGATCATACGTCAACGATCCGCCAGCAGGGCGATAGAAGATGGTAGCGACCGCCAACGTGAGCCGAAGCCTCGCCGCGCACGGGCTCGAACCGTCCGGACGCGTATTCTGGAATCTGTCCCCCGCTCGGCTCTACGAGGAGTCGTTCGCCCGCGAGGACGGCCGGTTGGTGCACATGGGCGCGATCTCCGCGGAGACGGCCCCGCACACCGGGCGCTCCCCGAACGACCGTTTCGTGGTTCGGGACGACACCACCGAGGGCGTGGTGGATTGGGGTAAAGTGAACGTGCCGGTCTCTTCGGAGCACTACGAGAAACTGCGGTCCGACGTCGTCGACTACCTGAACGGAAAGGACCTCTTCGTTCGTGACGCACGCGCCGGCGAGGATCAAACGCACGGGATCAACGTTCGGGTCGTGAGCGAGAGCCCGTGGCACGCTCTCTTTGCCTACAACATGTTCCTCCGCCTCGAGGGCTCCGAGCTCGAGGACTTCGAACCGGAGTTCAGCGTTCTGCACGCGCCGCACTTCAAGGCGAATCCCGACGAGCATGGCTGCCGCTCGGATGTCGCGATCATGGTCTGCTTCCGGCGTCGCGAGATTCTCGTGACCGGCACGCGCTACGCGGGCGAGATCAAGAAGTCGATCTTCTCGGTCCTCAACCACCGGCTTCCGGACGCGGGCGTCTTTCCCATGCACTGCTCGGCCAACGTCGGACCGGACGGCGATGTGGCGCTCTTCTTTGGGCTCTCGGGCACGGGTAAGACGACCCTTTCGGCCGATGCTTCGCGAGGTCTGATCGGAGACGACGAGCACGGGTGGAGCGACGAGGGTGTGTTCAACTTCGAGGGCGGCTGCTACGCCAAGACGATCAAGCTCTCGCGCGACGGTGAGCCGGAGATCTACCAAGCCACGCAGATGTTCGGCACCATCCTCGAGAATGTGATTCTGGACGAGGACACTCGGGAGATCGACTTCGACGACGGCTCGATCACGCAAAACACGCGCGCGAGCTATCCGATCCATTACATCCCGAACGCGGTGCTCCCGAGCCGGGGCGGGCATCCGAGCAACGTCGTTTTCCTCACGGCCGATGCGTTCGGGGTCCTGCCTCCGATCGCCCGTCTCACTCCGGAGCAGGCGATGTACCACTTCCTCTCGGGCTATACGGCCAAGGTCGCCGGGACCGAGCGTGGGGTCACGGAGCCGAAGGCCACCTTCAGCGCGTGCTTCGGGGCGCCTTTCCTTCCACGGCACCCTGGGGTGTACGCGGAGATGCTCGGGGAGCGTCTCCGCGAGCACGGGGCTGCCGTCTGGCTGGTGAACACCGGCTGGAGCGGTGGCGGTCACGGGGTCGGGAGCCGAATGAAGCTCGGGTATACCCGAGCCATGGTGAACGCGGCGCTCGGTGGCCGGCTCGATGGGGGTGACTTCGTGACCGACCCGGTGTTCGGGATCGACGTGCCGACCGCGGTGCCCGGCGTACCCTCGGAGGTACTCAAGCCCCGTGCCACGTGGGCCGATGCGGCGGCGTACGATGCGGCGGCCGAGAAGCTCGCCGGGATGTTCAAGGCGAACTTCGAGCAGTTTGCGGACCAGGTCTCGGACGCGGTCAAAGCAGCCGGACCGAGCTGACCCTCCCGGCATCGGTGCTCTGGTAGGGCCGTTCGCGGCATGACTCATGAGACGCGAGAGGGGGGCGATGCGTCGAGCGCGGCGCCCCCCTCGTTGTTCGAGCTCGCCCGGGTCTATCTCGGGATCTCGCTCCTCGGGTTCGGGGGCCCAAACGCCCATCTGGCACTCATGCTGGACGAGGTCGTCGAACGACGCCGGTGGCTGACCCGAGAGCGCTTCCTGGAGTTGATGGCGGTCACGAACCTCCTGCCCGGCCCGAACTCGAGCGAAGTCGCGATCCACGTTGGTTACACTCAGCGCGGATGGGCCGGCGCGTTGGCGACGGGCCTCGCCTTCTTGGTTCCGACGTTCCTCATGGTCACCGGCCTGTCGGCGCTCTACTTCCGTTACGGGACACTGCCGCAAGTCGAGGCCCTGTTTTGGGGCTTGCAGCCGGTGATCGTGGCGATCGTGGTATCCGCCGGCATCAAGATCGGGCGCGCTGCGATCGATTCGGGCGCGCAGTTGGCACTGGCCGGCGTCGGTGCGGCCGTCAGCCTCGTTTCGGGGCCGGCGATCATCGCCGCGATGGTGGCGGCTGGGGTGCTGTTCGCAGGGTGGGACGGCCGTGCTCGGAGAGGGGCGCGGCGCGAATCATCGCTCGAGGGAGGCGGCGCCGGCGCCGGCGACCACACCGAGAGCCGTTCCGGCGCGGGCGTGTTCCTCGTGGCGTCGGGCCTCGTGGCGGTCGGAGTCCCGGGCACGCTGGCCACCGTCTTCCTGACCCACCTCTGGATCGGCTCGGTGCTGTTCGGGGGCGGCTACGTCCTCGTCGCACTGCTCGAGCCGTACGCCGTGGGTCAGTTCGGATGGCTGAGCGGCGCTCAGTTTCTCGACGGTGTGGCGCTCACGCAGGCCGTGCCCGGCCCCATCTCCACGCTTTCCGCATTCGTGGGGTACGCCGCCGCCGGAGTACCCGGGGCGTTACTCGGGACTGCCGGCGTCTATCTGCCGGCGTTCGCCGCGGTGCTGCTGACCGCACCCCGGCTCGAACGGCTGCGGGACGTTCCCACGGTCAGGGCCGCGCTCCGCGGGGTCGTGCCCGTCGCGGCCGGCGCGGTGCTCGGCGTCGGGACGTCGCTGGTGTTGGCGGGCGTGCGCGACCCCGCGGCCGCGCTCCTCGCACTCGTTGCGTTCACGCTTCTCGTGTGGAGGCGGGTGCCGGCGCTCTGGCTCATGGGCGTGGGGCTCGCGTGCGGGGCGCTCCGCGCGGTCATCCTGTCGTGAGCACACACGGTCCCAGGTCGCAACGCCTCTCCGTGGTATGACCGCCGACGGTTCTAGCTCGCGACCGTTCTTTCCCTCCGGCGCCAGTACGCGAAGCCGAGAAGAACTCCGAAGGTGAGCATCGCACCGGAGCTGGCGGACCTCGAGAGCCCGGGGCCCGGCGGATCGACGCCCATCGTTCGGTCGATCCACGATACCAACCAGGTTCCGCAGTCCACGCCGAACGCTGCTTCGAACGCCTCACCCACATCCCGCTCGGACGTCCAGAACCGTTGGAACGCGTCGGGCCCGAACTCCGCTTCCAGGTCCGACAGGATGTACTGCTGATCTCGGAAGGCGTTTCGGAATCCGCTCGTGGTCTCGACCGCCACCGCCGGAGTGCGGCGGGCGACCTCCCGCTGCACCGAGGTCACGAGATGATGCGCTCCCTCGAAGTACTGAGAGCACGCCGATACGAGCCCGGCTCGACAGCGATCTACGATGCGTCCCTCCGGGCCTCTCGATACGCTCGAGAAGCCGAGGGGCGCGCGCCGTCCGCCGTACCATCCGGGCAGCTCCGACTCGGGCTGGTCGCCCGCCTCGATCCCGAAGGTGACCGCGCCGGCTTCGAGCCATGCCTGGATGCGCGCTCCCGCGACTCCGTAGCTCACGTAGTACCGGCAAGGGCCCAGGTCGTCGCTCGTCGGCCGCTCGGTGTCGGTGCCCGCGACGCGCCGAGCGAACGCCTGGGTCACGTAGTCGGTGGCGGCTACGCGGACCTGCATGCAGTAGGAGACACCGTTCAGGTGGCCGACGTAGGTCTCCGTTCGTTCGGTCGCGTTGACCGCTCCGTCTTCGCGACGGTGATCGTGCGGCTGAAAGACGAGGCCGAACGCCATTTGTCGCGCGCCCGGGCGCGCCGTCAGGGTCTGCTCGATCCGAGCCTCCAGCCGTGAACGCTGAGCTTCCAGCGCGGGCTCGTCCGAGCCCGGCAAGAGAACCGTAACGAGGTCGTGGTCCGCCACCACCTCCCGTGCGAGCGAGTCCGCCCAACCGAGTCGGAACAACGACTCCGAGGCGATCCTGAACTCGGTCGAGAGCTGGTCGAAGCGGATTTGCTCAGCCGTCCGGACGGTCTCCCCCATCGGCTCCGGGCTTTCGGGGGGGAGCCGCCACGCCGCCACGAGCCCGAGTCCCACGAGCGTGACCGCGATCCACTGCTTCATCCCAAACGCCATCGTGTGCTCCTCATGGCAAGAGCTGCGAAGAACAGGGACCAGACGAGCCCCAGCCCCGAACGGGGTAGGAGGCTCGCGAAGGATTGTGGCCGATGCTCGATCAGCCGGTCTCTCCATCCAGCGACCACCTCGTCGATTGGGAGTCGCGCCGCGTGCTCGATGGCTTCGGTGGGCGTCATGTCGGGGTCCTCGGCCAACCGGGTCCACGCGTCCTCACCCCCCTGCTCGAGGGCGTGGGAGAGCAACGATGCTCGCACCGTTCGATCGAGCGGAGTCCAGTCGCCAGTGAATCTCGCGAGCAGACCGTCGCACGCGTCCACCGACCCGTCGATGCACGCTCTTCTCTGAGGGAGGGCCGTCCGGTCGTAGTTCCCACCGGTTTCGACGAGCGCTCGGCGTTCGTCGGGGGCGTACCAAGCCCTGATCTGTTCGACGGTGCGCGACGTTCCCAATCCCAGGGCGCTCTCGCATTCCGAGATCTCCCCGCCCAAACACGCTCGAGAGGCGTCCGAGCGGGTCGTCGCGACCCGACGATAGACCGCGTCCATCGGCTCGGGTACGAGAGGGTTGCCGCTCCACCGACCGACGGAGAGAGGTGGCTCGCTGAGGTCGTGGATCATCGCGCCCGCGATCGCGTTGCGTACGGACTCCACGACGCGCGCGCGGCTGGTCCAGGGCTTGAGGATCAAGCGATGCGCCGCCCCGTCGACGTAGATCGGCTTGGTCTCATCGGATTGCTGGAAGACGATCACGGACCGGGAGAGCGCCGGGCTTTCACCGAGCTCGCTAAACGACTCGGACCATACTTCGTCGAAGAGCGCCCGCGTGGCCTCGCGCTGCTCGATCGGGGTGAGCACCATGGCTCCGCCCACGTAGGAGGTGTCCACTTTGGCCAGCGCCGCCGCCGCGGCACGCTGCGCTGCCTGTGCCCGTGTCGTCCGCGCCTCGAGCGCCGAGCGGGCCTGCTCGAGGAGGGGCCGGAGACTGTCACGAACGGCGCGCAGCTCCTCCACCGCTTCGGTCGCCTGTCCATGGGCCGAAGCGGCGCTCAGCCAGAATGAGCCGAGCGCGAGGCACAGCCCGACGAGCCTAGACATCGATCAACGACCAGCTGCCGGTGAACACCTCGAACGGGCCGGGCGCCTGAACGAGCCAGTTCATGACGATCTCCACCACATGAACCCGACCGAAAATGTCGAAGTATCCGGCGAGCACGTCGTTGAGGATCGAGCCGAAGAAGACGAAGCCGAGCGCGAGGCCGAGCACAGTCACGGTGGTGCGCACGGTGCCCGCGGCCATCGCGAAGAGCAGGGCGTACGCCAACACGATCGCCACGAAGAATCGCACCCCGAGCTCATTCGGGTACGCGCTCAGGCCCGCGGGAAGTTCGATGGACGCGACGGCCACGTGGGCTCCGAGCCACAGACCGAGCGCCGGGATGAGGGCGAGGGTCGCACCTGCCAGCAGCTTCTGGAGCGTGTATTCCCATCGGGTGATAGGCAGGCTGAGCGCGTACACATGGTTGAGCTGGTGGTCCCAGTTCCAAGCCGAGAGCGCAAGCGTCATTCCAATCGCAGCAGCCAGGACAGGGAAGAAGGGGAGCCAC
>JAOTVL010000134.1 GCA_029863525.1 Gemmatimonadota bacterium | reverse complement strand
GGTTGGGTGGGGTGGCGCCGTGAAGGGCCCTGACGCGGGCTGCGAGCCGTTGAACGCGAACCCCGCGACCCGCATGTTGCTCGGTCGTCGTCCCAGCACCCGCCCGATTCGACGCGGCGGTTTTGCACCAATTGGAGATCCGATGCCAAGAGCTTTGACCGTTTCCTCGCTCCTTCTCGGTTTGGCGCTCGCGCTAGCCCCCGCTCCCGCCACGGCGCAGCTCGACCTCGCGTCGCTCCAGGACGAGGCCGTCGCTTGGCTCCAGGAGTACATCAGGGTCAACACGATCAACCCGCCGGGAAACGAAACCGCTGGGGCGGAGTTCTTCGCCGCGATCTTCGACGCCGAGGGCGTCGAGTACGAGATGGCGGAGTCCGCACCGGGGCGCGGCAACATCTGGGCACGGCTCGAGGGAGGAGACGAGCCCGGAATCGTGCTGCTCCACCATATGGACGTGGTGCCGGCGGATGAGCGGTACTGGAGCGTCGATCCCCTCTCCGGCCAGCTGACCGACGGCTACATCTACGGTCGGGGCGCGCTCGACACGAAGACGAGCGGAATCCTCCACCTCGCGACCTTCCTGGCCCTGCACCGCACCGAGACGCCCCTCAATCGTGACGTGGTGTTCATGGCGACGGCCGATGAGGAGGCGGGTGGCTTCTTCGGCGCCGGTTGGCTGGTCGAGAACCGGCCCGAGATCTTCGACGATATCGGCTTCCTGCTCAACGAGGGTGGCGGCGGTTCGGACGTCGAGGGCACGGTGAACTTCGGCCTGGAGGTCACCCAGAAGGTGCCGTATTGGCTGCGTCTCACGGCGACGGGCGAGCCGGGTCACGGCTCGCGCCCCCTGGTGACGTACGCGTCCGTGGAGATGATCGAGGCGCTGGAGCGCTTCCGGCTTCACAGCTTCGAGCCGCGCGTCATCCCCGCGGTGCACGAACACCTGAGCGGCATCGCGGACCGGCATCCGGAGCCGTGGCGGACGCGCTTCCAGGACATGGCGTCGTACGTGGGGGATCCGGCGATCCTGCTCGAGTTGCAGCGCTACAATCCGGGGTTGCACGCGCTGACGCGAAACACCTGCTCGATCACGCGCTTCGAGGGGAGCAACAAGATCAACGTCGTCTCACCGGAGGTAGCGGCCGAGATCGACTGCCGGTTGCTTCCGGACCAGGATCCCGACGAATGGCTGGACGAAGTGCGTGCCGTGCTGGGGTCGGGGATCGACGTGGAAGTGCTCATGGGCTTCACGCCGGCCGTCTCCTCCACAGATACCGGTCTGTACCGGACGGTTCGGGAGGTGACGCTCGAGGAGTTTCCCGATGCCGGGTTCGTGCCGCAGGTCGTGGGCGGCTTCACCGACAGCCACTTCTTCCGCGACCTCGGCATCACGAGCTACGGCTACACGGCGACCGCGACGCCCGAAGACGACGCCGGAGGCGTGCACGGGAACGACGAGCGCGTGACGGAAGAGAACGTTCGCCGCGGCGTCGCGATGACGCTCGAGATCCTGGAGCGCTTCGCCGCGACCCGCCCCATTACGGAGGACCACTGATGGCTACCCGATACGAGGTCGCTACCCTCGAGCCGCGCGAGCTCCAGCCGGGGCATCACGGACGTTTCATCCACTCCGAGCATGCGACCCACGTGTATTGGCAGATCGAGGCCGACGCGGAGCTGCCCGAACATAGTCATCCACACGAGCAGATCGTGAACCTGCTCGAGGGGACGTACGAGCTGATCGTCGATGATGAGTCGTTCGTGCTGAACGCCGGGGACGTGCTCGTGATTCCGGGCGGCTCCAGGCACGGAGGCCGTGCCCACACCGCCTGCCGGATTCTCGACGTCTTCTCACCCGTCCGCGAGGAGTACCGATGAAGGGCTCGAGGTGGGTCATCGGGGCGGTCGCCCTGGTGGCGGTCGCGGTGCTCTGGTTGTGGAGCGCCCCGAGCCGAGGGGTGACCGAGGCCGCGTCCGCGTCCTCTTCGTACGCGTACGCCGGGCCGGCATCCCATGAGGAGGTCGACCGCTGGCCTCCGGTCGCCACGTTCTCGATCCTCGGCTACGACCCGGAGACGGGCGAGGTGGGCGGCGCGGTGCAGTCGCGCGTCTTCTCGGTCGGCAACGGCGTGCTGTGGGCCGAGGCCAACGTCGGCGTCGTCGCGACGCAGGCCGTGGTCGACGTCAGCTACGGCCCGCAGGCGCTCGAGCTGCTGCGTCGGGGCATCGCTCCGGCCAACGTCGTGTCGCTGGTGCTCGAGAACGACCCGAACCCGCGGCCCGAGCGATGGGCCATAGAAGGGCGGCAGTTTTCGGTGATGGACGCGCGGGGCAACGTCGCCACCCACACGGGGCCGCAGGCGTCCGAATGGGCCGGTCACCGAATCGGCAGGTACGTCTCTGCGCAGGGCAACATCCTGGCCGGCGAAGCCGTGGTCGACGCCATGGTCGAGGCCTTCGAGACGACCGCGGGGCACCTTTCGTTCAGGCTTCTCGCCGCCCTGGAAGCCGGTCAGGCCGCCGGGGGAGACCGACGCGGCATGCAATCGGCCGCGATGCTGATCGTCAGAGAGGACGGGGGCGTGTGGCTCAACAACGACGTGGTGCTCCGCCTCCAGGTGGACGACGCTGAGCAGCCGATTGCCGAGCTGCGTCGGTTGGTCGAAATCGCGGGCCGCCAGCGGGATCGCATCCGAGGTCGGTAGGCCGTCCGCGCGGTAGCCCGCCTGGCGATCACGAGCCGGCGCCAGGCGCGCAAAGAAAGCAGGGCCGAGGGAGTGGTCCCCCGGCCCCACACTTCGTTCAGGCCGATTTCGACACTCAGTCGCGCGCGATCTCGACGATCGATTCGGCCAGATCGGCTTCGAGCCACACACGGACCTGCTGGTCACGCGCGGAGACGAGGGGACTCGTCTTCACGCCGTAGTCTTCGGAGATGAGCGAGCCGGCCGCCGCCGCCGGATAGATCTTCACCCGGAATTCACCGACGCCGAGCTCGTCGGGCACGGGGAAACTGGCGAGCGAGCCGCGCGCGAGGCGACCCATGTTGTGCAAATGCCCGTTGGCGTCCTCGATGTACACGCGGACATCCGTCAGGTAGTTGTTCATTACGAAGACTTCGGTGGTGATCTCGTCGGTGGGAGCCGGAACCTCGGCAGCGTCCACAGAGCTCACGCTGATCATCATCAACCCCACCACCAGAGCCACTCGGGACATCGTCGTCATCTTCATCCTCCTCACAGAGCGGTGCGGCGAGCCCCCCTGGGCTCACCGTGTTTCTTTCATCGACCCATACGAGAGAGCGGGGCCGGCGTTTCACCGACCCCGCTCCATTACGGCACCGTTGTCGAGAATTGACGAGCCCGCGTCAGCAGTGCTCCTCGTAGGCCGCTTGAAGCGCCGCGGCGATCTCTTCCGGGGGCCGTCCCTCGATCTGGTGACGCTCCATGAAGTAGGCGAGCTCACCGTCCTTGAAGAGCGCCACGGAGGGTGACGACGGCGGAAACCCGGGGATGTAGTCACGGGTGCGGTCCGTCGCCTCCATGTCCTGGCCGGCAAAGACCGTCGCGAGGACCTCCGGCTTCTTGTCGCCCTGCAAAGAGAGGTATACGCCGGGACGCATCATCGCGGCCGCGCATCCACAGACCGAGTTCAACGCAACGAGCGTCGTCCGCGATTCGGATCCGAGAATTGCGTCGACCTCCTCGGGGGTACGCATTTCGGTGAATCCGACTCGGACCAGATCTTCGCGCATCGGAGCGACCAGCATCTCCGGATAGGGCATTGCAACCTCCAGATTTCTATGGGACGACCTACCCGGCGACCCGGTAGGGGACTAAAAAATATCTGAAGATTGAAGGCTGTCCACCGGACGACGGGCCGGTCCGGTGGACGGTCTCCCTGGACGGCGTTGCGAAGCGGCGAGGGGCGCCGCGACCTTTCATGCTTATGGACAATCGCCAGGAAATCGTCCGACTCCGCGTGAACGGCGACCTCCGAGAGGTCGGCGTTCCCGTGCATTACACCCTCCTGGAAGCACTCCGATACGGGCTTCGGCTCACCGGGTCGAAGCAGGGGTGCGACAAGGGCGATTGTGGCGCGTGCACCGTGATCCTGGACGGACGTCCGACGCTCTCGTGCATCACGCCCGTCTGGGAGGCCGAAGGCTCGGACGTGGTCACGGTGGAGGGTCTCGCGACGGCTGAAGGTCCGCATCCGCTCCAGGACGAGTTCGATCGCAACGGGGCGGCGCAGTGCGGTTTCTGCACTCCGGGCATTTTGTGTTCGGCCGCCGCGCTCCTCGAGCGGAACCCTTCGGCCTCGCGTCAGGAGATTCAGGAGGCGCTGGGCGGGAATCTGTGTCGCTGCACGGGGTACACGAAGATCTACGATGCGGTCGAGGCTGCCGGCGCGCGCTTGGCGGAAACGGCCGCGCCGGAAACGGAGGGCCGATGAGCGACAATGGTCGTAACCGCAGGTCCGACTTGCGGTTGATCGGATCACCCCAGCGCAAGATCGAGGGTCTCGCCAAGTCCACCGGTCGCGCCGTGTACACGGACGACCTGGACTTTGCCGGCATGCTCCACGGCAAGATCCTGAGGAGCCCGCATCCGCACGCGCGCATCGTGTCGATCGACACCGCGGCGGCCGAGGCGCTGGAGGGCGTCCACGCGGTGATCACCGGCGCCGATATGCCGACGCGCTACGGCATCATTCCGTGGACGCCCGATGAATATCCGCTTTGCTTGGACCGGGTGCGCTATATCGGCGACGGCGTCGCGGCGGTCGCAGCCCTCGATGAGGACACGGCGCTGGCGGCGCTCGAGCTCATCGACGTGGAGTACGAGGAGCTCCCGCCCTTCTTCGACCCGAGGGCCGCGGCCGAGGCCGACGGCTCGACGCCGTACGTGCACGAGGCCAAGAAGGAAGGCCGAAACGGCAACGTGACGAAGATGGTCCACCTGGAGTTCGGCGAAGTCGACAAGCGAATGGACGCGTCGGACGTCGTGGTCGAGGGCGACTACTTCTTCGAGGGGACCACGCACGCGCCCATCGAGCCGCATTGCGCGATCGGGCTCTGGGACGGCGTGGGCCGCCTGACCGTCTGGTCGGCCACGCAGGTGCCGCACTACCTGCATCGTGAGCTGGCCCGCGTCCTCGAGCTCGACCAGGCCGACGTCCGCGTGCTCCAACCGTTGGTGGGCGGAGCGTTCGGTGGCAAGAGCGAGCCGTTCGACCTCGAGTTCTGCGTCGCGAAGCTGTCGATGATCACCGGACGTCCCGTGAAGATCCTCTACACGCGGGAGGAAGTCTTCTACTCGCACCGCGGTCGTCACCCGTTCCACATGAGGTACCGCACCGGCGCGACGGCCGACGGCAGACTGACGTCCGTCGACGCCGAGATCCTGCTCGACGGCGGCGCGTACGCCTCGTTCGGGCTGGTCACCACCTACTACTCGGGTCAGCTCCTGTGCGCTCCGTACGAGATGCCGGCGTACAGGTTCGATTCGACCCGCGTGTACACCAACAAGCCGGCGTGCGGGCCGAAGCGTGGGCACGGTTCGGTGCAGCCGCGCTTCGCCTTCGAGATTCAGTTGGACAAGCTGGCCGAACGCGTCGGTCTGGACCCGATCGAGTTTCGTCGCCGCAACTTCATTGGCGAGGACACCCGCACGGTCAACGAGCTCCGCATCACGTCGAACGGCTTTCTCGAGTGTCTCGATGCGGTGCAGAGGGCGAGTGGCTGGAACCGGAAATTCCGGTCCATGCCGTTCGGGCGGGGTGTCGGGGTCGCTGGCTCGACCTACATCTCGGGCACCAATTACCCGATCTACCCGAACGAGATGCCGCAGTCCGCGGTGCAAATGCAGATCGACCGCAGCGGTCGGGTGGCCGTCTTCAGCGGAGCGAGCGAGATCGGGCAGGGGTGCGATTCGGTGGTGGCGTACATCGCGGCCGAGGAGCTGGGCGTTCCGCTCGAGTGGGTACGGGTCCTTCGTGGCGACACGGATTTCACCCCCGTGGACCTGGGTGCGTATTCGAGCCGGGTCACGTTCATGCTCGGCAACGCCGCGATCGATGCGGCGAGCAAGCTGCGCGCTCTGGTGCAAGACGCCGTCGCCGAGCAGTGGGACGTCGGCGCCTCCAGTGTGCTCCTGGCCGACGGGTGGGCGGTGTGGGCGCCCGACACATCGCGCAGGCTCCCCATTGCCGAGGCGTTCAACCTCGCCGAGGCGAAATTCGGGACGCTGGGCTCTACGGGCTGGTACAACACGCCCAAAGACGTGCACGGGGAGTACCGCGGGGGGACGATCGGAGCCTCTCCCGCATATTCCTTCACGGCCCACGTGGCCGAGGTCGACGTGGACGTCGAGACGGGCTTCGTCGAGGTGAAGAAGATCTGGGTGGCGCACGACTGTGGGCGCGCGCTCAACCCCGTCCTCGTCGAGGGCCAGATGGAGGGCTCCGCATACATGGGCTTCGGCGAGGCGATCATGGAAGAGCAGGTCTTCAAGGACGCCGACCATGGTCGCGAGGGGCTCCACAATGCGCCGTCCCTCTTGGACTACCGGATTCCGACGAGCCTCGATACGCCCGAGCTCGAATCCCTGATCGTGGAGTCGATCGATCCGGAGGGGCCCTACGGAGCCAAGGAAGCAGGTGAAGGGCCGCTGCACCCGTCGATTCCCGCCATCGCCAACGCCATCTACGACGCGATCGGAGTCCGCATGGACCGGCTGCCCTTCACGCCATCCAACGTGTGGCGCTCCATCCGGGACGCCCGTGTCGCGGGGTCGCTCGTAAAGCCCGATGGCCCGCAGGTCAAAGCCACGGCGCCTGCGGAGGAGCCGATTCATGCGGACTGACCGCCCGTCGGAGAGGGTGAGCCATGCCTCCTGACCGCGGGTTCCTCGTCCGATATCGGGCGTTGCTCGGACCGCTTGCCGTGGTCCTTCTCTTCTTCGCGGGCATGCGCTGGTCCCCCTTCGAGCCGCACCCCCTACCCGCCGATCCGTCGGGCACGCCGGGAGGCGAGGTCACGTGGGCGAACGAGGACTGGGCTTTGTTCGACCGTACCGTGAGGACAGCGTCCACGACGGACGCGGCTGCGCTTCCCATGGGTGAGCTCATGGCGCGGGTCGGACGATTGCTCGTCGGCACGCCCTACGTGCCCGGGACGCTCGAGGTCGAGGGTGAGGAACGGCTCGTCGTCGATTTCACCGGTCTCGACTGCGTGACCTTCGTCGAGAACGTCTACGCCATCGCGACGGCGGTCAAAGCGGGCGTAGTCACCCGCCTCGACGACCGAGGGTCGGTCGAGGGAGAATACGAGCGGATGCTCCGGGCACTCCGCTACCGTGGCAACACGATCTCGGGATACCCCAGTCGGCTACACTACTTCTCCGATTGGATCGCCGATGCCGAGGCGAAGCTACTGGTCGAAGATCTCGGCGAGGAGCTGGGCGGCGAGCTGGACCGCGGCCCGATCGACTTCATGTCGACGCATCCGGAGGCGTATCGTCAGTTGGCCGACCCCGAGAATCTCGAGGCCATCAGGTTGATCGAACGCCTGCTGACGGCGAGAGGCCGGTACGTCATTCCTGAAGACCGGATCGCCGCCATCGAGGGGCGACTCCGGAATGGCGATATCGTCGCCGCCACGAGCACGATCGACGGATTGGACGTGGCCCACGTCGGATTGGTGCTCCGCATCGACGGCGCGGTTCGCCTCCTCCACGCACCGCTCGTCGGCGATTCCGTGCAGGTGAGTGAGCGCTCGCTATCGGATCGGATCCTCGCCATCGAAGGGCAGGACGGAATCATGGTGGCGCGACCGCTCGCACCGCCGCTCCTGGACTCGTCGCGCATTCCGGGGGGGCTTCGCTGATGCTCCGGCTGCCACCGTTCCGCTACCACCGGCCGACCTCGCTGGCGGGTGCCCTTTCCCTGAAGGGCGAGTTCGGATCCGATGCGATGTACGTCGCGGGTGGGACGGACTTGATTCCGAACATGAAGCACAGGCTCTTCGAGCCCGACCACCTGATTGCGCTCAAGGGCGTGCCCGAGCTGGTAGGCATCGGGGAGCGAGATGGCCATCTGCGAATCGGAGCCTCCGTCACCCTCGCCGACGTCGCGGCTTCCGAAGCGGTGCGCTCCCGATTCCCGGCGCTCGCCGAGGCCGCTGCGCACGTAGCCGGGCCCCAGCTCCGCAACTCCGGGACGTTGGGGGGGAACGTCTGCCTCGATACCCGTTGCACGTACTACAACCAGACGGCCTTCTGGCGGGGCGCCCTGGGCTACTGCTTGAAGAAAGACGGCGACGTTTGCCACGTGACCAAGGTCGGAAAGAAGTGCGTCGCCGCGCACTCGGCCGACACGCCGCCGGTCCTCATGACGCTAGACGCGGTCGTAGTGCTCGCGGGACCCGGAGGTGAGCGGCGGGTTTCGCTGGCCGATTTCTTCGTGGCAGACGGGATCTTGAATACTCAGCGAGAGCCTGACGAGGTGCTCACCGAGATTCTCATCCCGCTGGACTCGGCGACCAGACGGCAGGGGTATGCCAAGCTGCGCCAGCGAAAGTCGATCGACTTTCCGTTGCTCACGGTTGCGGTGGCCGTCGGGTTGGAAGGAGATCGAGTCCAATCGCTCGACGGAGTCGTCACCGGGCTGGGAGCGAGGCCGCGCCGGCTCACCGGCTGGCAGGAGATCGCCGAGGGACGAGCCCTCGATGACGGGCTCGTCGAAGAGCTGGCCGAGCGTGCGCACAAGCAGTGTCACCCGCTCGAGAACATCATCGTAGACCCCGATTGGCGTCGAGCCATGGTCGCTGTCTACGTGAAGCGCGCCCTCGCCAAGGCTCGCGCTGCTTGACCTCACTGCTATGGGTGATCGGGGGCGTCGCGCTCTTTCTCGGATTGCTCGTGCTGGACCGTCTGGCGGGTCGCGTGGTCCGACCGACCGCGCTGCCCGTCGCTCGGACGATCCCGGAGACGGGCCTTCCTCATGAGGACATCGTCATCCGCTCGGGGCCGGGTGAGCTGAAGGGTTGGTTTCTTCACTCCAACGGCGCGCCGACCCGCGAGCCGCTCCTGGTCGTGGCGCACGGTTGGGGCGCCAACTACAGCGTCGTGCTCCGGCTGGCCGAGCCGTTGGCGCGAAACGGACACGAAGTCCTGCTTTTCGACGTTCGTGGCCACGGCAGGAACCCTCCTCTGCCGACCATGAC
>JAOTVL010000133.1 GCA_029863525.1 Gemmatimonadota bacterium | reverse complement strand
GAGTGACTCACCCCCTCCGACCGGCGCGAGCGCCGCGTCTTCTTCCGACGGCGGCTTCCGCTTCAGCGCCAGCACATGTGCGCCTAGGCTGGCTACCCGTCGCGCCACTTCCTTGCCGATGCCCCCGAAGCCGACGATCCCGACCGTGGCGTTCGCCAGCTCGAACAGTGGAGCGTCAGCCGCATAGTACGGTGCCTTCCACCAGCGGCCTCTACGCTGACCCTCGACGGCGAAATCGAGCCCGCGGTTGAAGTGGAGGATCATCGCTAGCACCGTCTCGGCGATGGGCGGGGCATGCACACCAGCTGAATTCGTGAACGTGACCGGGCTCGCGAGCATGGTCGCGGAGAGGGACTTGCCGACCCCCGCGGCGCCCGAATGCACCCATTCGAGCCTGGGGCCACCTTCGAGGAGGGACTCGGCAATCCCGTACCCTAAGTAGATCTCCGCTTCGCCCACGAGCTCCAGCACTTCGGGCCGCGCCATCGTGACACCGTCGCCGGCTCCGTCCGTCTCCCCTCCCGGAAGCGCCAGCTCCCAGCCCGCGGGGAGGCGGTCCCGCAGTGTCGCGGGCACCCAATCCGGCATCGCCCAAACGGGACGGCGATCCGACATGTCGAGTACGAGCCGCGGCACGGTGTCCCCGCCTGCTAGGGGTAGAGCCGGTTCATCAGTCGCGGGAACGGGATCAGCTCACGGATGTGATGTCTCCCGGTGATCCAAGCGACCGTCCGTTCAATGCCAAGCCCGAAGCCCGAGTGCGGAAAGGTCCCGTACCGACGCAGATCGAGGTACCACGCGTAAGCCTTCTCCGGGAGACCCTCCTCTGCGATGCGGGCCTGTAGACGACCCAGGTCGTCCTCACGTTGACTCCCGCCGATGATCTCCCCGTACCCTTCCGGGACAAGGAGGTCGTTACAAAGGACCGTCCGCGGGTCTGCAGGATTCTCCTTCATGTAGAAGGCCTTCGCCTGCTTTGGATAGTCGTGCACGAAGAGCGGGAGCTCGCGGTCCGCCATGAGTTCCGTCTCGTCGCTCGCGCCGAGGTCCTTGCCCCACTCCACCGCGGCCCCGCGGCCTTGCAGCTCGGCGACTGCCTCGGTGTAGCTCATGCGCGGGAAAGGAGGCTTCACGGCCTCCAACCGTGAAGTGTCGCGCTCCAACACCTTCAATTCCTCGGCGCAGTTCTCGAGCGCCCGCTCCACGATGTAGGAAACGAAGTCCTCCTGGAGGCGCATGTTCTCGTCGGAGTCGGCGAACGCGACCTCGGGCTCTACCATCCAGAACTCGGTGAGGTGACGCCGGGTCTTCGACTTCTCCGCGCGAAACGTCGGCCCGAAGCAGTAGACGCGTCGGAAGGCCGGGCAAGCGGCCTCGATGTAGAGTTGGCCCGTCTGGGCCAGGTAGGCCGTCTCCCCGAAGTAGTCGGTCTCGAACAGGCTCCCCGCGTGCTCGCCGACTGCTCCAGTAAGGATCGGCGAGTCGATCCGCACGAAGCCGCCTCGATAGAGGAAGTCGTGGACCGCCTGCTCGACCTCGGCCCGCACGCGCAGCCCCGCTCGCTGTTGCGAGGAACGCAGCCACAGGTGGCGGTGGTCCAGCAGAAAGTCGACGCCGTGCTCCTTGGGCTGGATGGGATATTCCTCGGAGGGAGCCAAGAGCGCCAGGGCGCTGACCCCGATCTCGAAGCCACCCGGAGCGCGAGCGTCGACCTTCACCTCGCCGCTCACTCTGACGAGACACTCAGGGGTGAGCACGCCATGAAGGGCCCATTCGTCTTCCTGCACCTGGCTCTTCACGACGACGCATTGGACGACTCCCGTGCCATCCCGAAGGACGAGGAAGGCGACCTTGCCGTGTCCGCGGGTGCCTTCGACCCACCCCCGCAACGTCACGGTCGCGCCTACGTGCTCTGAGAGCTCTCTGATTTCAGCCATAGTGGCGAAGACGTTAGCAGTCTTATCCGACTGCGTACATCTCGAGACGGTCTCGGTAGCGGCCGTGGAGCTGAACACGAATCCGTTCGTGCTCCGGTGCTTCCAGGTCGGGATCGGCGGCGATGACACCACGCGCCTCGCGCTGCGCGAGTGCCAGCAAGTCCTCGTCTCTCATCAGGTCCGCGAACCGCAGGACGGGGTCGCGCCCATGCTGGAGGCTGCCGAAGAGGTCGCCTTGTCCCCGAATCCTCAGGTCGGCCCGCGCGACCTCGAAGCCGTCCGAGGTGTCCCTCAGGACCTTGAGCCGCTCGTCGGCGCCGTCCGACGGCTCCGAGATCAATACGCAGTGGCTCTCATCGGCTCCGCGCCCCACTCGGCCCCGAAGCTGATGCAGCTGCGATAGCCCGAACCGCTCCGCATGCTCGATGACCATGACCGTGGCGTTGGCCACATCGATCCCGACCTCGATGACCGTGGTAGCAACAAGGACGTCGACATCTCCAGCCAGGAACCCGCGCATGGCCGCGTCCTTTTCTGCGCTCGAGAGCTGGCCATGCACCAAGCCGACCCTCAACTCCGGGAACACCTCCGCACGCAGCCGCTCGAACTCGTCGGACGCGGCAAGCAGGTCGATCTTCTCGGACTCGGCGACGAGGGGATAGACGATGTAGGCCTGGCGCCCTTTCGCGACCTCCTGCGCCACGAAGTCGTAGATCTCGTCGCGCTGGGTCGGCGCGCGCAGTACGGTCTTCACGGGCATCCGGCCGGGTGGGAGTTCATCCAGCACGCTCAGGTCGAGGTCGCCGTACAGCGCCATCGCAAGAGACCTGGGAATCGGAGTGGCCGACATGACGAGGAGGTCCGGACGGAGTCCGGGTCGGTCCAGGAGCGCCATGCGCTGCCGCACGCCGAAGCGGTGCTGTTCGTCAACGACGGCGAGGCCCAGCGATGGGAACGTCACCTTGTCCTGGATGAGCGCGTGCGTCCCCACGATGAGCCGTGCCGATCCCGACTCGATGGCCTCCAGCGCCGCCCGACGGTCCGGTGCAGTGAGCCCTCCCGTCAGTAGCGTGACCCCCACGCCCAACGGCTCGACCAAGGCCCTCAACGTCGCCGCGTGTTGCTCCGCCAGGATCTCGGTGGGCGCCATGAGCGCCGCTTGGTACCCCCCCTCCGCCGCCAACAGCATCGCAAAGAGCGCGACGGCGGTCTTTCCCGAGCCGACGTCACCTTGCAGGAGACGGCTCATTCGCCTCGTAGACTGCATGTCGGCGTAGATCTCTCGAAGCGACGTGGCCTGCGCTGATGTGAGCGAGAAGGGCAAGGCTTCGTGCAGGGGCCTCACGAGCTCGTTGGTCCGCACGTGCTCGATTCCCGGCTCCATCTCGGTGGCCCTCCGTCGCGCCTGGGCCTGCACGAGCTGCAGGAAGAAGAGCTCGTCGAACGCGAGACGTCGGCGACCCAAGTCGGCTTGGCCAATCGCATCCGGCCGGTGAATCCATGTCAGAGCCTCCGCGAGGGACGGTAGGCGGAATCTCCTTAGTGCCTCCTCTGACAGATACTCGTCATCGTTGGCCCACGAGAGCAACGCGTCCAGATTGCGTTCGAAGACGCCGCGAAGCACCCACTGCGGAAGATCCTCCGACGCTGGGTACGTCACGTAGATGAGCCCCTGCCGCTCGTCCACATCGTCGCCGCGCGCGATGATCGTCATCTCCCGGGGCTGGATCTGGCGGCCGTGGAAGAACTTCACGGGTCCCGTCACGAGGATCGTGTCTCCCTGGCGGATCTTGCGGTCCAGCCACGGCTGTCCCGGCCACGCCGCGGTAATCATGCCCGATTCGTCCTCGAGGACAGCCTGAAAGATGCGCAACCCGCGACGTGTCGGGATGACGCCTTTACTGCGCACGCGGCCCAACGCAGTGACCTCCTCCCCCACCTCCAGGCTACCGATGGGGCGTACCGTCGAGGCGTCGTCGTAACGGCGCGGGATGTGGTAGAGGAGTCCTCTAGCCGTGACCACGCCTATGCGCGCGAACGAGTCTGCCCGCTTCGGTCCGACGCCCTTGAGGAACTGGACCGGCCGATCGAGATGAGAATAGCTCACGGCTCCGACGCGAAGACGGCCTCGACGAAGGCGTCTGGGTCGAAGGTGGACAGATCGCCGAGTCCCTCGCCAGTGCCCACGAGCTTGACCGGCACGCCGTGCTCTTGGCGCAGAGCCACGACGATGCCACCGCGAGACGACGAATCGAGCTTCGCCAGTATGATCCCGCTTACATCGACCGCGCCTTTGAATGCCTCGAGTTGCCTCGTCGCGTTTTGTCCGACCGTGGCGTCCAGAACGAGCAGGGTCTCGTGCGGAGCCCCCTCGATCCGGCGTCGCACGACACGATCGATCTTCTCGAGCTCCTGCATGAGGTCTCGGTTGGTGTGCAGTCTACCAGCAGTATCGATGAGGACGACGTCGATGCCGCGCGACTCGGCCGCCTCGAGCGCATCGAAGGCCACAGCCGCTGGATCCCCACCCTGCTGCCCCTTCAGGAAGTCCACACCGATCCGAGTCGCCCATGTCTCCAATTGGGCGACCGCACCCGCTCTATATGTGTCCGCCGCGGCAACCATGACCCGTTGCCCCTGAGCGGCGAGCAGGTGAGCGAGCTTGGCGACCGACGTGGTTTTCCCTACGCCGTTCACGCCGACGACCAGGTAGACAGTCGGGCCCGAGCTCGCGCCCACGAGCTCGCCCCCGCTCTCGTCGCCCAGAATGTCCGCGATCTCGGCCTTGAGCGTCTCGACGAGCATCGCCTGGCCGCGCGCCTTGCCCCGCTTCAGTTCGCGTTCGGCACGGTCGATGAGGCGCATCGTAGCGGGCACGCCGAAGTCCGCTCTCAGGAGCGTCTCCTCGAGGGCCTCGAGCGAAGCCTCGTCCAACCCACCCGCGGCGACCCTCACGTCCGTGAGCGCCAAGTCGACGAGGCTGCGCCAAATCCCTTTCTTGCGCTCCGGGCGGGTCTTGAACAGACGGCTCATGGCTGCGGCCTGCTAGCGGAGGCCGCTCCGTCTCCTTCCGATCCACTCTCCACAGAGCAGGCCGATGACGAGCAGATACGGCCAGGGCTCCGTCCTGAGCGGCGTGCCCGCCCGCTCGTCCCCGGTGCTCCCGGCGGAGCCTTGGGACTGCGCCTCTGGAACCGCAGCCGGAGCGGTCATTTCCGCAGTGGAGGAGGAGACGTCGAACCGGCCGACTGCAAGGGTATCGCCCGCAGCCCCTTCGACCCGGTAGCCGTACTGGCCCGGGGGCAGGATTCCCGACTGAAAGGCGCTTCGGTCCAGGGCATCGACCTCGGCCACCGCTGTGTCGCCCCGGGTCACGATCACCCGGCGTTGCACGCCGTCTACCGGGGCGCTCCACGCCACCGGTTCCCCCCGTTCCACGACCCAACGCGTCGGACGCGGCTGCGCACCCGGAACGGACTCACCCGCGAGGAGCCAACCCGCTATGCCCGACCACAGGTGGCGGTAGGCGTCGCGTCCGCTGTCGCGGGCCGCCCATCGCCAGAATCCAGACGCGAGCAGCACCGCCGTCCGCCCGCTGGGACGTTCCTCGAGATGAACCGCCGCCTCCAGCGGCCCCGCCCCTCGAAGCTGGATGAACAGGGATCCCCTCACGCGAGCAGGATCCGTCGGGAGAAGCACCGAGCTGAGCGGTGGTAACCCCTGGAAGACCGTACCGACCAACGAGCCTGCGATGGGGGACGTTGGGATGTCGGACGACACATACCATTCGCCGTCGCGCAATTCCCCCGAGGGTATGTCCATGAGCAGCGCGCCGACGGGGTCGTCCAGCAACACCGCTTCCGGGCCGGGGCGGTCCACGAGCGCTCGCACCCAGGGCTCTCCTGTTGCCCCTAGCCCGTGTAAGACCAGAAGCGCAGCATCCTCTGCGGCGCGCCGTACCGTTGCCGAGTCTGCGGGCCCACCGCGGTCCAGGGCCCTGCCCATGGGCACATAGCTGTCGGGGCCCACGCGTATGTATCCGAGCCCCGGGAGACCGGTCACCTCCTCCAAGATCGGAAGCAGGTAGCGAGGCTCCCAATCGGGGCGCACCGACAGCACCACGAGGGCCCGCTCTTCGGTTCCGACGCTGGCGTAGGCCACCGCCTCGTCGTCCGAGGGAAACGCGTCGCGGTCTGCGACCACCCGCGACGTGTAGCGAAGCCGTCCGGCCTCTGCCGGCGTGGGGAGCTCGACAGGAACGCGCATCCGTAGCCCGGCAGAGGGAGCGGCGATTCTGCGCTCAGCCACTGGGCGGCCCTCTTCAAAGACCTGAATCGACATCGAGTCTCCGGCGGTTCCCCCGTGGATCTCAACTTCGGCAGTCACGGATCCCTCCGCCCGAGCAAGGTCGGGCACCTCGAACCTCGAGATCCCGGCATTGGCCAGCTCTTCGCCGAAACGCTCGAAGTCGACCTCGAGCGGAAGTGTTCCCAGCGCCGAGCGCACAGCGACGGCGTCTTCGAACCTCAGGTCAGACAGCACGCGCACCCGGGTGACCCCCGCCTCGACGGCTCGGATGAGAGCCGGAGCCAACAGAGTGCGCAGCTCGCTCGGGGTGGACTCTCCTTCGGCCTCATCGAGTCGAGTCCCTTCACCGAACGTCACGACCGTCCACCCGTCACGGTCGAGCGCACGCGCGCGCGCAGCTGCCGCTTCCCACGCGGAAGTCCCCCCGGGGTCAGCGGCACCCATACTCAGCGAGGCGTCGAGAAGCGCCCAACTGCGTGTCCCTCCGCTCGAGACGGACGCTGGAACGCGCACGTCGAAGAGGAGCATGAGGAGGATGACGAACGCGGTGGCGCGCGCCGCCGCGAGCGGACGCCGCCATTTCACGGGTAGCTCCACCCGTAGGTAGAGCCACAGAGAGTACGCGACGGCCCCCGCCGAGAGGGCGAGGAATAGGCTCCAACGAATCACTCGAAGTGCCGCTTTACGGCTGACCCCCGCTCGCGATGGGGTTCTCTGGCGGCGGCGTCTGAGCCTCGGCGACAAGCGTGCGGACCGGCCCCGCGCCGGGGATCGACTCCAGCAGCGCCATGCGCACGGTTCTCTTCTCCAACCACTGCATGCGGTTCTCGGAAGGCACGGGGTCCCCGGCTGGCAAATCTACGGACAGCGGGTCCTTGAACTGTCCACTCTGTAGCATTTCGTAGTGGAGATGATTGCCTGTGGCCAAGCCTGTCATGCCCACGTAGCCGATGATGTCGCTTTGACGCACCCGACTGCCGACCACCACGCCGCTCTTGAAACTCTGCAGGTGGGCGTACCGTGTCACCCATCCGTTCCCGTGCCGGATGCGGATGGTGTTGCCGTAGCTGCTATCCCGTCCGCGCTCGATCACCACGCCATCCGCGGTCGCCATGATCTCGGTGCCCGCGTCGGCGGCGTAGTCCACGCCGCGATGCGCGCGCCACCGTTGTAGAACGGGATGGAAGCGCGAGTTCGTGAAGCGCGAGGAGATACGACGAAACGCCAGCGGCTTGAGCAGGAACGCCCTCCTCACTGACTGGCCTTCGAGGTCGAAGTACGAGCCCTGCCCGTCCCCGTTCGGATCGAAGTAGATCGCGTGGAACGGAGTCCCCTGGTTCACGAGTTCCGCCGCGAGAAGATGACCCGCGCGCATGGAGCCGTCTGGCCTGACCTCTCGCTCGAATGCGAACCGGTATGTGTCGCCCACACGGATCTGCCGAGAAAAGTCCACCTGCCACTGGAAGACGCGGTCGAGGTGGTCGATCAACGAATTCCGATCGGCAAACGTGAGCGTCTCGAGCGAGGCATTCTGTACGACCGAGTTCCACAGCACCGTCTCGATCTCGCCGCTCACGAAGATCGTGTCGACGTAGATGGGTGTCCGGATCAGGTCTGAGGACCACCCCAGCTGGTCCCTGGAGAGACGCACCGTCTGGTCCGGAGTGAGCGCTACGTCCACGCCCCTCAGCGAGTCGTCTTCCCTGAGGTATCGCAGCGTGATCTCGGTGCCTTGTCGCATCCGTCGGGGCGACGCGTGCTCCGAGAAGGCCATCAAGAGCCCGGCCTGCTCGTTGGCCGAAATCGAGGAGTTGAGGAGCTCGCCGAACGTCTCCCCCCGACTGAGGGAGTAGATCTGAAGGTTCTCGGCCGGGGGCACATGCAGACCGTCGAGGCGCCCCACCTCGGGGACCTCGCGACTGCAGGCCGAGACGACGACGGCCAGCAGAGCGGCCACCGCGACTCTCGACTCCATGCGCATGCTTCGACTCAAGACTCCTCCCTTCTCAGCCCCCGGGCGCTGCGGTCAGTCCATCTGGCGACGAATGAACGTCGGTATGTCCAGCCCTTCAATCTGATCCCGAGAGACCGTTCGCTCCGGGAATCGCGTGAGTGGCAACACCTGCTCCGCTCTCGCACCGCCGGCCGCCGCGATCCGGGTCTCCAACTGCTGCGGGACGGGTACTTCTGCCATCACTTGCTCTGGAACGGCTTGAACCGGCGGCTGCGGCTGAGGACGCGGACGCCGGAAATCACCGGGAATCACCTTCTCGTCTTCTGCGGAATCGAAGCCCGTGGCAATCACGGTCACCCGAATCTTGCCGGCGAGCTCCGGGTCGTGCACGGCCCCGAAGATGATTTCGGCGTCGTCTCCCGCCTCTTCCTGGATAATCGAAGATATGGTCGTAACCTCGTCAATGGCGAGGTCCATGCCCCCGGTGATGTTGATCAGAACGCCCCGAGCGCCCGCGATCGACACATTGTCGAGGAGCGGAGACGAGATCGCTTCCTGGGCAGCTTCCTGCGCCCGATTGTCACCCTCGCCGAACCCGGACCCCATGAGCGCGGGCCCGCGAGCCGCCATGACCGTGCGGACATCGGCGAAATCGACGTTCACTTCGCCCGTGACGCTGATGAGGTCAGAGATGCCCTGCGTCGCGTGCAAGAGGACCTCATCGGCCTTCTTCAGCGCTTCGCGGAACGACGTGCCCTTGGGCACCACGGCCAGAAGCCTGTCGTTCGGGACCAGGATCATCGTATCGACGCAGCGCCGTAGCTCGGCGAGCCCCTGCATGGCCTGGCGCTCGCGCTTCTTCCCTTCGAACGAGAAGGGCTTGGTCACGACACCGATCGTCAGCGCACCCATGTCACGCGCGATCTCGGCGACGAGCGGAGCCGCGCCGGTTCCAGTTCCACCGCCCATCCCGGCGGTTACGAAGACGAGGTCGGCTCCTTCGAGGGCGCGCCGCACCTCCTCCTCGCTCTCAGCGAGGGCTTGGCGGCCGACTTCCGGCCGAGCACCGGCTCCCAACCCACGTGTGAGTTTCTTACCGATCTGGATGGTAATCTG
>JAOTVL010000024.1 GCA_029863525.1 Gemmatimonadota bacterium | reverse complement strand
TCTCCTCTCCTGCTCGGTGTCGGCGATCCTCGCGTCAGCCGCGATTCTCGACCGGTACGAAGTCGCGCTCGTCGGCGCCGACGAAGACCTGCCGGGGGCGCGCGATCTTCTGCTCGTCGTCCTCCAGCATCTCCTCCCACTGGGCAAGCCATCCCACCGTCCGCGGAATCGCGAACAGCACGGGAAACATCTCCACCGGAAAGCCCATTGCCTGGTAGATGATCCCCGAGTAGAAGTCGACGTTCGGGTAGAGGTTGCGCTCGACGAAGAACTCCTCGTTGAGCGCGATCTTCTCGAGCTCGAGCGCGATATCGAGCAGCGGGTTGCGGCCGGTGACCTCGAAGACCTCGTCGGCTGTGCGCTTGATGATGGCCGCGCGCGGGTCGTACGCCTTGTACACCCGGTGGCCGAATCCCATGAGGCGCTCTTCCCTCCTCTTCACGCCCTCCATGAAGTCCGGGATGTTATCCGCGGACCCGATCCTCCGGAGCATGCGCAGGACCGCCTCGTTCGCACCTCCGTGCAGCGGCCCGTAGAGCGCGCCCATCGCACCGGCCAGCGCCGTGTAGGGATCGGCGTCGGCCGACCCGATGACCCTCATCGTCGTGGCCGAGCAATTCTGCTCATGATCGGCGTGCAAAATGAAGAGGACGTCCAGCGCACGCTCCAACACGGGACTCGGCGTGTAGTCCCGTGTGCCGATCCTGAATAGCATGTTCAGGAAGTTCGCGGTATACGAGAGCTCGTTTTCGGGATAGATCGGCGGTAGACCGCGATGGTGGCGATACGCGAATGCCGCCAGCGTCGGCATTTTCGCCACGAGCCGAGTGATCTGGATCCAGCGATTGACCGGGTCGTGGACGTCCTTGGACTCCGGATAGATCGTAGAGAGCGCGGCAACGCCGGACGTCATCATGCCCATCGCGTGGGCGTCGTACCGGAACGAGCGGAAGAGCTCGACGAAGTTTTCATGCACGTAGGTGTGATACGTCACGTCGTGCACGAAGTCGTCCAGCTCGCTTTGCGTCGGCAACTCCCCCTTCAGGAGGAGGTACGAGACCTCGAGATGGCTGCTCCGCTCGGCGAGTTGGTCGATCGGGTAGCCCCTGTAGCGGAGAATCCCCTTCTCGCCATCGATGTAGGTAATCGTGCTCCGTGTGGACGCCGTGTTCTTGAAGGCGGGGTCGTACGACATCATCCCGAAGTCGTCGTCGTTGACCTTGATCTGGCGCAGATCCATGGCGCTGATCACGTCCCCTTCGTGAATGTCGACCTCGTAATCGCGACCCGTACGGTTGTCGCGGATGGAGAGGGTGTTCTTACCCGAGCTCCCTTTCTCTGCCATGGTCTCTCCGTTTTGACCGTCTTCGGCGGGGACGGTCGGCTGCGTTGGTGCAAAGCCTCTAAATATATGATGCCGGGGGCGGGAGTCGAACCCGCACATCCCAAGGGATAGCGGCTTTTGAGGCCGCCGCGTCTACCGTTCCGCCACCCCGGCCGTGTGAGATCCGAACCGTCGCTTCGCCGAGGCCCGACACGGCGATCCGGATGAGCGATAAACGTATCGGGAGGCCCCACGATCACCAAGCGGGACCGAGGGGCATCAGTCCCCGGGGAATCGAGGCTCGCGCGTCGGTATGATCCGTCGGCGGCGGCGGCTTTTCCCCTTCGCTGGTTTCTCTCCCTACGAGGCGAGCGCAAGCGTCGTGGGGACGGGGCGAGATCGCCCCGTCCCCACCGATGACCGCCGCGCCCGATCAGTTCGCCTCTGGAGGCCTCACGACCAAGAGCGGCAGCTCCGTTCTCCGCATGACTTGATCTGCCACGGACCCGAACATCGCTCGCTTCACGCCGCCGAATCCATGCGTCGCCAGCGCGACGAGATCGACCTTCAACTCGTCCGCAATCTCCGTGATCGTCCGGGCAGGCATCGCTCCCCGAACGACGTGGACTCGGACGTCCAACCCGTCTTGTCGAAGCCCTTCAGCGATCGGCTCCAGATACGCCATCGCACCGTCGAGCTCGGGCTCGAGCCTATCGGGGCGGAAGCCCAGTACGCGTGGACCGAGGTAGGCCGGATCGGCCACGACATGCGTCAGGGTCATCCGGGCACCGGTCGCTTTCGCCAAGTCGGCCGCCGGGGCCAGCACAGCCTCCGCCAGCGTCGATCCGTCGAGAGGAACCAGCACGTGGTCGATGGTGCGAGGAGTCTGGTAGGCCACCTCCCGGTGATCGGGGTGGATCACCAAGACGGGCAACGCGGTCTTGCGGATCATCTCGTCCGCAACGCTCCCCCAAAACGCACGCCGGACACCCGACCGTCCATGGGAGGTCATGACGATGAGATCCGCGCCCACGTCCTTCGCATACTGGACCAACTCGTCGGCGATGGGGGTTCCGTTCAACACCGTGGCGTCGACAGCCGCGCCTTGGCTCTCCAGACGATTCTCCCAGCGCGTCAGGTACTCCTCCTCCCGAGCCACGTGGCGGATGTCGTAGTCGTGCAGGTCGACACCCTCCCATTGGAAGGAGCTGTTGGACAACAACTGCTCGGGCTCGTACGGGACGTGCACGTGCGCCAGGTGCAACCTGGCCCCGGTGGACCGGGCGACCTTGGAGGCAAGCGGAAGACTCCACTCACCCATCTCGGACCCATCGAGGGGCACCAACACGGAGGCCAACATCGGACTCCCCTCCTTCGCCCCCTATGCTCGGGGCGCTCAAGAATGGCCCTGGCGGCAGGTGGGGATGCTCTACGCTCCCGTACAGCAAGTTACGGAATGGCTCGACGGGAATGAGTCGGGTTTTCACTGATAGGGCCGTAGGGGTTCCCACACCCATCCGTTCCCCGCCCGCGGCCCCTGACACGCTCTCCGACTTCGATCATCATTAGGGTTTCGAAAAACGACGTTCGGCGCAGCTCGAACCCGGGAGCCAACGTGGCGAATCAACTCAACGACCCTTTCGGTGCTCTTACCTCCGTCGACCTCTCCGAGGGGTCGACCTCGTTCTACAGGCTCTCGCACCTCGAAGCCGAAGGGATCGTCGATTCGCTCGACCGGCTTCCCTTCTCCATCCGGGTCCTACTCGAGAATACGCTCCGCCACGCCGGCGGTGACTACGTCAGCCGCGAGCACGTCGAAGCGGTCACGAAATGGAGCCCTACGAATTCGGGGGCCGACGTACCATTCATGCCCTCGCGCGTCGTCCTGCAGGACTTCACGGGTGTCCCAGCGGTCGTCGACCTCGCCGCGATGCGTGACGGCATCAAGGCGCTCGGCGGCGACCCCTCTCGGATCAACCCGGTCGTGCCCGCCGACCTCGTGATCGACCACTCGGTGCAAGTGGACTATTTCGGAACGCCGGACGCATACCGCCTCAACGTCGAGCGGGAGTTCGAACGAAACCACGAGCGGTATACTCTGCTCCGATGGGCTCAAGAAGCCTTCGACAACTTCTCGGTGGTGCCGCCGGGCACGGGCATCGTCCACCAGGTGAACCTCGAGTACCTCGCCTCCGTGGTGCACCGTCGGCCGCACGGCGGCACACAGCTCGCCTATCCGGACACGCTCGTCGGCACCGATTCGCACACGACGATGATCAACGGCCTGGGCGTCGTCGGTTGGGGCGTCGGCGGCATCGAAGCCGAGGCTGTGGTGCTCGGTCAACCGTACTATATGCTGCTTCCCGAAGTCGTCGGGATGAAGTTCACGGGCGTGCTGCCGGAAGGCGCCACTGCGACCGACCTCGTACTCCGCGTCACCGAGATGCTCCGCGAGCACGGAGTGGTCGGCCGTTTCGTCGAATACTACGGCGCTGGCCTGAGCAACCTCACGCTCCCGGACAAAGCGACCCTCGCCAACATGTCCCCGGAGTACGGCGCCACCATCGGCTTCTTCCCGGTCGACGCATCCACGCTCGAATACCTCCGCGGCACGGGCCGCGACCCGGGTCTGGTCGAGCGCGTCGAGCGGATCTCCAAGGAGCTCGACCTCTTCCGTACGGACGACACGCCCGATCCGCAGTTCACGTCGAAGTTGGAGCTGGACCTGTCGACGGTGGAGCCCAGCCTGGCGGGGCCGAAGCGGCCTCAGGACCGGATCCGGATGGCGGACATGGTCACGCAGTTCAGGAAGGACCTCCCCGCCCTCGTGCCGGCCGGCTTCGGGCTTCCCCCGGCTGCGAACGGCGAGCGTCGGCCCTCGGAGAGTTGGGTGGGCGAAGGGGGCAGCGCCGCGGTCCAAGTCGAGACGGTCGACGATCCGCGTCGCGTCACCATCGACTGCGACGGCCAAGCGTGCGACCTCACGGACGGCTCGATCGTCATCGCCGCAATCACGTCGTGCACGAATACGTCGAACCCCTCCGTCATGGTGGGGGCCGGCCTGCTCGCCAAGAAAGCGGTGGAGCTCGGACTGGACGTGAAGCCATGGGTGAAGACCTCCATGGCCCCCGGCAGCAAGGTCGTGACCGACTATTTAGAGCAGGCGGGGCTGCTTCCGCACCTCGAGAAGCTCGGCTTCGACGTGGTCGGGTACGGCTGCACAACGTGTATCGGCAACTCCGGACCACTGCCCGAGAACATCCACAAGGCCGTCGAGGAGCATGGGCTCGTGGTCGCTTCGGTTCTTTCCGGGAACCGAAACTTCGAGGCACGAATCCACCCCCTCGTCCGCGCCAACTACCTCGCCTCCCCGGGGCTGGTCGTGGCGTTCGCGCTCGCGGGCCGCATCGACGTCGACCTCTACAACGAGCCTCTGGGCCACGGTAGCGATGGCAAGCCGGTGTTCCTGGCCGATCTCTGGCCGACTCCCTCGGAGGTGAAGGCGACGATTCAGACGTCGCTGAAGCCCGAGATGTTCACGAAGCGATACGGGGAGGTGAACGAGGGAGACGAGAACTGGCGCGCGCTCCCGGTTCCGGAAGAGAGCAGCCTCTACGAGTGGCAGGACGACTCGACGTACGTGCGCCTTCCTCCGTTCTTCGAGGGCATGGACGCCGACACGCCGCACCCCGAGAACGTGCGCGGCGCTCGGGTCCTGGTGCAGCTCGGCCAGTCCGTGACCACGGATCACATTTCACCAGCGGGCGCGATCCCCAAGAACGAGCCTGCCGGCCTGTACCTGCAGGAGCATGGGGTGAAGCCGCGTGACTTCAACTCCTTCGGGTCACGTCGTGGAAATCACGAAGTGATGATGCGCGGCACCTTCGGGAACGTGCGCATCAAGAACCTCCTCCTCGACGGCAAGGAGGGCGGGTACACGGTCCATTTCCCTACCGACGAGGTCATGCCCATCTACGACGCCTCGATGAAGTACCAGGCCGACGGCATCCCCCTCGTGGTGCTCGCCGGGAAGGAATACGGAACGGGTAGCTCACGCGACTGGGCCGCGAAGGGGACGATCCTGCTGGGGGTGAGAGCAGTCATCGCGGAAAGCTACGAGCGGATCCACCGAAGCAACCTGGTCGGCATGGGTGTCCTACCGCTCCAGTTCAAGGACGGCGAAAGCCCCACGACGCTGGGGTTGAACGGGCGAGAGACGTTCGACATCCTAGGCATCGCCGACGGCCTCGAACCGAGCTGCACCATCGAGGTGACGGCGACGCACGAGGATGGGTCGAAGACCACGTTCGAGACCATCGCGCGCCTGGACTCCGACGTCGACGTCGACTACTACGCCAACGGTGGTATCCTGCAGACCGTTCTGAGGAAGATGGCCCGCGGGGAAATGTGATCGGCCCCTAGATGATCGTCGAGGGCGTTTCGTCCCGAAGCGTCACGGGAGGACCGAGGACCTGTTGGAGGATGATCGCCTGACGTAGGGCGGAACGGCTCAGCCCGCGCAGCTGCTCGCGCGCGGCCGAAGCGTCCGCGCCCAGCCGCTCGGCGAGTGGGTCCAGTCCGTCTTGTTCGGAAGGGGCGCGGCTCGACGGATCCGTTCCGTACCCCGCGTGCGCGCGATGGACCACGTGCTCTCGAATCGGCGCCCGGGGCTCGGGTGACGGCGCTCGACGGGTCCCCACCTCTCTCCTCTTCGTCGGTGCGGGAAGTTGCGGCGACTGGGTGGGAAGGTCGAGGGTACGCGCGTCCTCGACTCGATCGCGCGGTTGAGGCCGCCTCTGCGGCTGACGGCTCCGAGCCAAGTCCTCCAATTGTGCGAGCAGATCACCCGGAAGCATCGCCTCGGACGACGAGACTCGGGGTGGCTCCGACTCCGGCTCGTCCGGCTCGGACCCGTAAGCGCCCGTGTACCGCTCGAGGGTACGATCCTCCTTCTGCCTCCTCTTGCGAGTGGCGATCTCGGCGTACGACAAGTCCTCGTCGTCGGGCGTGGGCCCGCCCTGCCCGGCCCGCTCCAGCTCGAAGTCGGGAAGTCGCGCCCCCGGTTCCCGGGGATCGGGCAGCGGACTCCGTTCCTCTCCGCCGTCGCCACCTTTCTTCGCCCTACGGGTGCGGGCGATCGACTCGAGGATCGAGAAGAAGATGATGACGGCGAAGAAGATCAGCTCTTCCATCGAACTCTTAGTCGCTTACCTGCGGGGAACCGCCGTCGTCCGGCCCGGCGATCGCCTTCCTCATGTCGGTGTCGGCCTCGACGTTGCGATACCGCATGTAGTCCATGACCCCGAGGTTGCCGGACCGGAAGGCCTCCGCGAGCGCCAGCGGGACCTGTGCCTCCGCCTTCACGACTTCGGCCTTCATCTCTCCCACCAGCGCCTTCATCTCCTGCTCCTTCGCCACCGCCATGGCGCGACGCTCCTCGGCCCGTGCCTGAGCGACACGCTTGTCCGCTTCGGCCTGATCGGTCTGGAGTTCGGCACCGATGTTCTTTCCGACATCGACGTCCGCGATATCGATGGAGAGAATCTCGAAGGCGGTCCCCGAGTCCAGCCCCTTCCCGAGGACCGTCTTGGAGATGGCGTCCGGATTCTCGAGCACCGCTTTGTGCGAGTCGGCGGATCCGATCGTCGAAACGATGCCCTCACCTACACGCGCGAGGATCGTGTCCTCACCCGCGCCACCGACGAGGCGGTTGATGTTGGCCCGGACCGTGACGCGCGCGATGGCGATGAGCTGGATACCGTCCTTCGCCATGGCCGCGACCTTCGGCGTGTTGATGACCTTCGGGTTCACCGACACCTGCACCGCTTCGAACACGTCGCGGCCCGCGAGGTCGATCGCGGCGGCCTGATTAAACGACAGATCGATGTTGGCCTTGTCGGCGGAGATCAGCGCCCGGACCACGCGATCGACCTGGCCCCCGGCGAGGTAATGAGCCTCGAGGTTCGAGATGTTGAGGTCCAGGCCAGCCTTCGTGGCCCAGATCAGGGGCCGGACGACAGCCGGTGGAGAGACCTTCCTCAGCCGCATACCGACCAGGTAACCGATGCCGACTCGAACCCCCGCTGAGATCGCCTCGATCCAGAGTCGCACCGGAACGGCCCACGCGATAAAGCCGACGATGAAGACGATGACGACGGCGAGAAAGACGTTCAGCGCAATGATTTCGCCACCACCCATGGGTTGGCCTCTGAGTTTGGATTGAGAGTCTGGACGGGCTGCTACGCCATGGGCGCGGCCGCCTCGTCCTCGGTCAGTTCACGCACGACGTGCCGATACCCCTCGGCCGCGACGACGCGTACGGGGGTGCCTTCGACGATCCACGACGATTCCGAGACGACATCGACCCGCTCGTCGCCGAACAACGCGGTCCCGGACGGACGGAGATCCGTGATCGCTCTGCCGGTCTTCCCGATCAGGTCCGAGCGACGCGCTGCCGATTCGTACCCGATGGATCGATCCGTGCGGTCGAGCAGGAAGATCCCGCTCTTCGCCAGCCGGGAGCTCCCAGGAAGTGATCGGATGACCACCCACGCCGAGACGGCGATCAGGACGATGGTCGTGCTGATCACCAATCCGGCTCGGGTGAAGTCGGGCGAGGTCGGGAGGCCTCCGAGCAGGCTCATGTATAGGCCCGCGACGATCCCGAGCCCGCCGATGAGTCCAAAGAAGCCGAAGCCGGGAATCAGGAAGATCTCGACCCCCACGAGCGCCAGCCCGACGCCGAAGACGATGACGTCCTCCCACCCGGCGAGCCCCACGATCATGTGCGAGCCGAAGAACAGCCCGAGGGAGAGGAGACCCGCGGCGCCGGCCATGCCGAAGGTGGGTGTCTTGATTTCCGTGATGAGGCCGAGGAACCCGAGCGTAAGGAGGAACGGGGCGACGACGGGGTTCGAGAAGAACCGCACGACCCGCTCGGCCCAGTTCGCCTCCGCAGTCACGACCGAGGCACCGCTGAGGCCCAGATCCGCCAGGAGCGAAGAGAAATCCTCGACTTCCGTAGCGTAGCCGATCTCGACCGCTTCCTGGGTCGTGAGCGTAAGCAGCTTCCCTCTTTCGACCAGACCGTCGATCTCGGTGTCCTCGTCCACCATCGCCTCAGCGACCAGGGGGTCGAGACCGGCCGCCTCCGCGAGCGCTCTCATCTCGGTGCGCATGGCCGACACGATCTTCTCCGGGGCCTTCGTTCCGGTGCCGTCGACGGGCGTGGCCGCGCCGATCACCGAGCCCGGCCGCATGTAGATCCCGTCCGTCGACAGCGCGATGAGCGCACCGGCGGAAAACGCGCGTCGGTTGACCAGGGTGTACACCGGCACGGGCGAATCGCCGAGCGCGTCCGAAATCCGCTCAGCCGCGTCCACCCGACCACCCGGCGTGTCCATGTCGAGCACGACCGCTGCGGCACCGTCCGCAGCGGCCTCTTCGAGGCTCCGTTCGATGAACGGCGCGAGGCCGAGCTCCACGACCCCCGTCACGGGCACGCGATAGACATGCCCCGACTGGGCGGTCCCCGGAACGGGAAGCGCTGCGAGCACGGCCGCGACGACCGTTGCGAGAGTGAACTGGCGAATCATGCGTAGAGGCTCCACGGGATCTCCATCGACATCAAGGTACGGACTCTCATACCCCACACAACGTGAGTACGTGCGAACGAGCCAAATCCTTCGATCCTCCGGCCCCCGAGCTGGTTTTGAGCGCTGGACGCCAGGTTGACCCTCGGGCCCGACTTCGGGACCTTTCAGGCTCTTCAGGACCGCCGGCCGAGCCCTATGGTTCGGGTCCACGCGCGAGCTCCCGGAGCGCCGATCCGCATTCAAAATCTGCAAGGGAACGCCCAGATGTCCGATTCGGTCTTGGTCCACTACGAGGTGAACGACAAGGTCGCGGTGCTCACCCTCGACGACCCGCCCGCCAACACGTACACCCACGAGATGATGCGGCAACTCGACCAGGCCATCATCGAGGCCCGCTTCGACGAGAGCGTGGAGGTCATCGTGCTCACGGGTGCCGGTGAGAAGTTCTTCTGCGCGGGAGCCAACATCGGCATGCTCTCGGAGGCCGACCCGGACTGGAAGTACTGCTTCTGTCTGCACGCCAATGAGACCCTCAACCGCCTCGAGCATACTCCGAAGCTCGTCATTGCGGCTCTGAACGGACACACGGTGGGTGGCGGTCTCGAGATCGCCATGGCCGCCGACATCCGGATCGCACGCAAGGACGCCGGTAAGGTCGGCCTGCCCGAGGTGGCGCTGGGCGTTCTGCCCGGAACCGGTGGGACGCAGCGGTTGGTCAGGCTGGTCGGCAAGCCAGTCGCCATCCAGATGATGGCCGAGGGAACCACGTTCGGCTTCGACGACGCCCACAAGCACGGGCTCGTAAACGAGATCTACGACCACGAGGACCGGGACTCGTTCGTCGAAGCGGTGCTGGAATACGCGCGTCAGTTCACGACGCCGAACAAGGCGACGAAGGCCGTCGGCCTCATCAAGCGGTCCGTGCAGACGGGTGCAGAACTCCCCTTCGAGTTGGCGCTGGCGCTCGAGCGAGAGCTTCAGGCACAGCTATTCGCGAGCTCCGACGCGAAGGAGGGGCTCAACGCCTACGTAGAAAAACGGAAGGCCGAGTTCTCCGGCAGCTGACCGGACCGACGACGCCCGAGTCTCTGAAGCGGGGTCCGGCGCGCGCCCGGATCCCGCTTCGCTCGTTCGACATGAGCGGGTTCGCCCACAATGAGTGGTGGACCCCGAAGCCGAGGTGGACAGATGCTGCAGAACGTGCGAAACCGCATGTGGATCGGAAACGAGTGGGTCGACGCGAACGACGGTGGGACGTTCGAAACGGTGAATCCCGCCACGGGTGAGCGAATCGCAGACGTCGCGTCCGCCCAGGCTGCGGACGTCGACAAGGCGGTCGCCTCGGCGCGCGCTGCGATGGTCGACAAGGGGTGGCGCGGTATGAACCCCCACAAGCGCTCGAAGCTTCTGTGGAAGCTCGCCGACGCCATCGAGGCGAACGCCGACGAGTTGGGCGCGCTCGAGACGGCGGACAACGGCAAGCCGTACTTCGAGGCTCGGAAGGTCGATCTGCCCAGCGTGGTCGAGAACTTCCGCTACTTCGCTGGCCTCGCCGACAAGATCCAGGGAGACACGATCCCGGTCGCGGGACCGTTCCTCAACTACACGCTGCGGGAGCCGGTGGGCGTCGTGGGCTGCATCACCCCGTGGAACTTCCCTCTTTCGCTGGCGGCCTGGAAGGTCGCGCCCGCGCTCGCGTGCGGGAACGCCGTCATCCTGAAGCCGGCCGAGCAGACCCCCCTGACGGCGCTCCGCCTCGGCGAGCTCGCGGCCGAGGTCGGCTTCCCCCCCGGCGCGCTCAACGTGGTCCCCGGCTTCGGCGAAAGCGCCGGCGCCGCACTGGTTCGACACCCCGACGTCGACGCGATCGCGTTCACGGGCTCGACCGAGGTGGGCAAGATCGTCATGCGCGAAGCCGCCGAGACGCTCAAGAAGGTGTCTCTCGAATTGGGCGGGAAGTCGCCGAACATCGTCCTCGCGGACGCCGACTTGAAGAGCGCGGTCCGCGGGGCGTCGACCGGCATCTTCTACGGCAAGGGCGAAGTGTGCGCCGCCGGATCCAGAGTGCTCGTCGAGCGGCCGATCTACGACGAGTTCGTGGCCGCCTTCGCGGAGCGCGCAAGCAAGGCGACGGTCGGCGACCCGATGGACGAGGGCACTCGCCTCGGAGCGATCGTGAGCGAGGAGCAGCTCGATCGGGTCATGGCATACGTCGAGGCCGGAAAAGCAGAGGGTGCGCGCCTCGTGAGCGGTGGCGAGCGCACCACGGTCGACGGGAAGGGCAACTTCGTCACGGCCACGGTCTTCGCAGACGTGGCGTCCGAGATGAGAATCGCTCGGGAAGAGATCTTCGGCCCGGTCGCGGCAGTCATCCCCGTGGACGACGTGGAGGACGCCATCCGGACCGCCAACGACACGATCTATGGACTCGCCGCGGGCGTCTGGACCCGCGACATCGGCAAGGCACACCGAGTCGCCCGCGAAATCCAGGCGGGCACGGTGTGGATCAACACCTACAACCAGTACGATTCTGCTTCGCCGTTCGGCGGATACAAGCAGAGCGGCTTCGGTCGGGATCTCGGCTACGCCGCGGCGCTCGACAAGTACACGCAGACGAAGAGCGTGTGGGTGGCCGTCGATGGCTGAGCGAGAGGCGTGGATCATCGACGCGGTCCGCACACCGATCGGCCGACACGGAGGGGCTCTCGCGTCGATCCGGCCCGACGACCTCGCGGCCGTGACGATTCGCGCGCTGCTCGAACGGACGGGTATCGCGCCGGACTCCGTCGACGACGTGATCTTCGGATGCACGAATCAGGCGGGGGAGGACAACCGCAACGTGGCGCGTATGGCGCTGTTACGCGCCGAGCTGCCAGTGACCGTGCCGGGTCAGACGGTGAATCGCCTATGCGGGTCGGGAATGCAGGCGGTCCTCTCCGCCAACCAGGCGATCGCCGCCGGTGAGGGCGACGCGTTCGTCGTGGGTGGCGTCGAGAGCATGAGCCGTGCTCCCTACGTCATGCTCAAGCCGTCCGTCGGCTATCAGCGCGGCCATCCCGAAACCGCGGATACAGTGCTGGGTTGGCGATTCCCCAATCCGGCGTTCACCCCGGAGTGGACGATCGGACTCGGAGAAACGGCCGAGGTCGTCGCCGAGGAGTTCGGCGTCTCGCGCGGCGCGCAGGACGCGTTCGCGGCCGAAAGCCAACAGCGCGCTGAGCGCGCCATCGCCGCGGGGCGGTTCGACGACGAGATCGTTCCCGTTTCAGTGCCTCGCCGAAAAGGTGAGCCGATCGTGGTCGACACCGACGAGCACCCCCGATCCGACACCACCGCGGAGTCACTCGCCCGTCTGCGGCCAGTCTTCAAGAGAGACGGTACCGTGACGGCGGGGAATTCGTCGGGCATCAACGACGGCTCGGCTGCGCTCCTGGTCGTGTCGGCGGATTACGGCCGCGCTCACGGACTCGCGCCCATGGCACGCATCGTGGGCGGTGCCGTCGCCGGTGTGGAGCCCCATCGCATGGGAATCGGACCGGTGCCCGCGACCCGAGGGGCGCTCGACCGCTACGGGTGGAGCGTAAGCGATCTCGACCTCGTGGAGCTCAACGAAGCCTTCGCGGCCCAGGCCCTGCCTTGCATCGCGGAGCTCGGCCTCGATCCCGAGCGTGTGAACGTGAACGGGGGAGCGATCGCGCTCGGCCATCCGGTCGGTTGCTCGGGGGCGCGAATCCTGGTCACGCTCCTCCACGCGATGAGGCGCCAGGACGCACGCCGGGGGTTGGCCACGATGTGCATCGGGGTCGGCCAAGGCATCGCCAGCCTCGTGGAGCGAGCATGAGCACGATCGATACGGTCGCGGTGCTCGGGGCCGGCACGATGGGACACGGCATCGCACAGGTGAGCGCCGCCGCCGGGTGCGCGGTGCGACTCTACGACATCGACGAAGGCGCCGTCGCGGCCGGACTCGCGCGGGTGCGCGCCAACCTCGACAAAGGCATCGAACGAGGGAAGGTCACCGCGGACGAGCGCGACGCGATCATGGCCAACCTCTCGACGACGACATCGATCGCGGAGGCGGTCGACGGCGTCGACCTCGTGGTGGAGGCCGCCCCCGAGTCGATACAGCTCAAGGAGTCGATCTTCTCCGAAGTCGACGTCGCGGCGCCTGAGGAAGCGATCCTCGCGACGAACACCTCCTCGCTGTCGATCGGACAAATCGCTTCGGTCGTTCGAGATCCGTCCCGCTTCGTCGGCATGCACTTCTTCAATCCGGTGCACATCATGAAGCTCGTCGAGGTCGTGTGGGGCCCCGAGACGTCCGACGCCACTCGGGACGCCGCGGTCGACTTCGCCCGGCGGCTCGACAAGGAGCCCATCGTCGTCAAGGACGCGCCGGGCTTCGCCTCCTCGCGGCTCGGTATCGTCTTGGGCATGGAGGCCATCCGGATGGTCGAGCAGGAGGTGGCAAGCGCGGAGGACATCGACAAGGCGATGGAGCTCGGATATCGCCACCCCATGGGGCCTCTGAGGCTCACCGATCTGGTGGGTCTCGATGTCCGCCTGGGCATCGCCGAGTACCTGCACGAGCGGCTCGGATCCGACGCGTTCGAGCCCCCGGCTCTACTGCGCAGGATGGTCGCGGAGGGCAAGCTCGGGAAGAAGAGCGGCGGCGGCTTCTACGCATGGTGAACAACCCCGTCCCGGGCCGGGGAGTGAGGGGCCGGCGATCAGACCGCACACCCAGGGAGTAGCGAATGTCCGACACGCCCGTCCTGGTGGAGCGACGCGAGGACCACATCGCGGTCCTCACGCTCAACCGACCCGAGAAGCTCAACGCGCTGAACGGCGAGGTCCGCCGAATCCTGCGCGAGGCGTTCGACGAGCTGGCCGGAGACGACCACGTTCGTGCCGTCGTCATCCATGGCGCGGGAGAGAAGGCCTTCGTCGCGGGAGCCGACATCACGGAGTTCCACACGCGCACGCCGGACGAACAGCGCGCCGTCTATCGTGAGCGGCGAATCTACGAAACCGTCGCCGACTTCCCCAAGCCCGTCATCGCCGCGCTTCACGGCTTCTGCATCGGAGGCGGTTCGGAGCTCGCGCTGGCGTGCGATGTCCGCGTAGCGGACCGTACGACCCGGATCAGCCAGGCAGAGATCCGCATCGGGCTCATTCCGGGCGGAGGGGGCACGCAACGCCTCGCGAGGCTGGTCGGCCGGGGGTGGGCCTCGATCATCAGCCTGACCGGGGACTTCGTCGAAGCCGACGAGGCGTATCGGATCGGGCTCGTGGACGTCTTGGTCGACGAGGGTGAGCACCTCGACCGGGCCCTCGAGCTCGCGGGGCGGATGGTCCGCTGGAGTCCCGTGTCGCTGAGGCTGGCCAAGGACGCGATTCGGGCGGCGTACGAGCTGCCGCTCGCCGAGGGAATCGAGTACGAAAAGGAGCGCTTCCTCGACGCGTTCGCGTCCGAGGACGGCCAGGAAGGCGTGCGCGCGTTCGTGGAGAAGCGGAAGCCCGACTTCAAGGGGCGCTGATCCGCCCCGGAGGCCGTGCGAAGCACCCTGCATGGCACTACGATGGCCTTCGTCCCCTGACCCCGGAGAGCCGGATGAGCCGTCGAAAGTTCGACCCGACCGTCCTCGTTGCGTGCCTTGCGTTGACCGCCTTCGGTCCCGGGCCAGCCCGCGCCCAAGCCGAGCACCTGGAGATCCTGAGGGAAAAGCTCCAGACCGACCTCATGGCCGTCGTGGACGATTACGAAGGCGTCGCGGGCGTGCATCTGGTCGATCTGACCAACGGCGACCGTTTCGCGGTGCAGGATCACATGGTCTTTCCCCAGGCCAGTGCCATCAAGGTCACGATTCTGCTCGAGCTCTTCCGACGTGCCGAATCCGAGCCGGGCCTGCTGGGGCGCAGGATCGAGCTGACCGACGAGGTCCGCACCGCGGGGAGCGGGGTGCTTCAGGTCCTCACCGACGGCGGTTCGGCGCTGTCGTTGGAGGACTACGCGATCTACATGATCGTGCACTCGGACAATACCGCGACCAACGTGCTCATCGACGAGCTGGGCATGGATGCGATCAACGCATTGTCTCGCTCGCTGGGTACGACGCAGACCCTCCTCCAGCGGAAGATGATCCGGCCCGAGGAATCCGCTCGAGGAAACGAGAACCTCTCCACGCCACGCGACGCCGCGTTGATCATGGAAAAGATCGCCCGCTGCGAGCTACCGATGAGCGAGGCGTCGTGCGCGCGCGTCCGTGAGATCCTCGAGCTGTTCAAAGGGGGCCCGATCCGGGCCCCGGTCCCGAACTCCGTCCCGATCGCGTTCAAGCCGGGTGGCATCACGGGGGTCTCGACGGTCTGGGGCCTGGTCGACGTGCCCGACCGCCCGTACGTCCTCGTGGTCATGTCGAACTACGGGGGTAACGGTGGGGCCGTGATCGAGGCGGTGTCCGCGCTGGCCTACAGCTACTTCAGTCGACTCTCGGGCGTCACCGAGTACGGCACGAGGGTGCCGCTCGACGTGAAGCGTCGCGTGAGCGGAAGCCGTTGATGAGCCTGAGGACCACCCGGGTGCTCGCGGCCGCGTACTTCGTGGCGATGACGGTCGCCGTGACGTGGCCGGGCCTCGTGCCGTTCTCTCGGGTCGAGCCACTGATCTTCGGCCTTCCCTTCGCGATGTCATGGATCGCGGCATGGATCGCGGGAAGTGTGGTGGTCCTGTTCCTGGTCGACCGGGTTGAAAAGCGGTACCGGGACGGAGAGGCGGACTGATGGAGCAGTGGGTCGTCGTTACGATCATCATCTCCGTCTACCTCGGCGTGACGCTCACCATCGGGCTCCTCGCCGGGAGACGTTCGACGCACAGCGTCACCGGCTATGTCGCGGCCGACCGGAGCTTCGGGCTCCTGGTGATGTACTTCGTGACCGGGGCGTCGGTCTTCAGCGCGTTCGCTTTCCTCGGAGGACCGGGGTGGGCCTATTCGCGGGGAGGGGCGGCCTTCTACATCCTGGCGTACGGCGCCATCGGCATGGCCCCGTTCTACTGGATCGGGCCTCGCGTGGCGGCACTGGGTAGGAAGCACGGCTACGTGACGCAGGCACAGTTGATCACCGGCCGCTTCCCGTCGAAGGGACTGTCCGCCCTGATCGCGCTGCTCAGTCTCGTCGCGTTCGTCCCCTATGTGACCCTCCAGATGAGGGGCGCGGGGATCGTGATCGAAGCCGTCACGGACGGCCATGTCCCGATCTGGCTCGGCTCGCTCGTCGCCTACGGGATCGTCATCGTCTACGTCCTGTCGGCCGGAGCGATGGCCGTGGGATGGACGAACACGTTTCAGGGCGTCTTCATGGTGGTGATCGCATGGACGCTCGGTCTCTACCTTCCGTACCGGCTGTACGGGGGCATCGGAGAGATGTTCACCCAGATCCAGGTCGCACGCCCCGATCTACTCACGCCGCCCGGACTCGACGCAGCGGGCGAGCCGTGGACGTGGGGCGCGTTCTCCACGTTCATCCTCGTGAGCGCGGTCGGCCTGATGATGTGGCCCCACCTCTTCATGAAGGCGTTCACCGCGAAGGACGACGACACGATGCGTCGAACGGTGATCCTGTTCCCCACCTTCCAGTTGTTCTTGATCCCGGTCTTCCTGATCGGGTTCTCCGGCGTCCTTTTCGCGGGCTCACCCCCCGCGCCGGACTTCATCTTGCCGTTCATGATCCTCGAGACTGAGCTACCCGCGATCGTGGTCGGGCTCTTCTGCGCCGGAGCATTGTCCGCCTCGATGTCGACGGGCGACGCCCTGCTGCATGCCTCGGCGTCCGTCTTCGTCGAGGACGGCGTGGCGAAGTTCGTCGACCTGGACGAGAAGATGCAGCGACGGCTGATGCAGCTCCTGGTGCTGTTCACCGGCGCCGTGGCGTACGTCTTCGCTCAGGATCCGGACTCGTCGCTCGTCCTCTTGCTCGCCTCCGCGTATGGCATCATCTCGCAGTTCGCTCCGCCCGTGATCGCCGCCCTCTATTGGCGGCGGGCCACCACGGCCGGGGTCGTCGCCGGCTTGATCGCGGGTGCGGCGACGGCGTTCTTCTTCTGGCAGAACCCCGACCTCAAGCCGTTCGACATGCACGAGGGGATTCTCGGGCTCCTCGTCCATGTGCCGGTGCTCGTAACCGTGAGCCTCGCGACGCCTGCCCAGAGCGAGGAGCACCTCGCCGGCTATCTGTCGTGACCGACCGCCAGAAAAGGCGTGATGGAGCCGCGCGACGAGTCTCAGTCGTCCGCGCGAACCCCGGTCGACCTGTCCGACATCGCCTCGACCACCGACGTGTGCGCCCCGACCGGCACCCGAACCCCGTAGATCTCGCCTGGGGGCGTGACGCCCCGGATCAGGTGGGGATTCAAATAGCGTAGGACCCGAGTCTCGATGTCGAGGGCTCGGGCGACGCTTCGGAGCGTCGTGTTCCCGGGCACGAAGACGTTGTCGTACCGGTACGGCTCGAGGTCCGCGTCGTAGAACGTCCCCGCGCCGATCTCGCGAGCGAGCATGGTCACCGCAATCATCTTCGGGACGTACTCCCGCGTCTCCCGTGGGAGATATTCGAGGATCTCCCAGAAGACGTCGTCCTCCATTCGGCCGTCGGCGTGACGATTGACGATGCGCTCCACCCGTCCCGGTCCCGCATTGAACGCAGCCGCCGCGAGGTACCAAGAGCCACCGAAGCGGTCATGCAGCCACGAGAGGTAGTCGAGAGCCGCATCGGTGGCGCGCACCGGGTCGCGGCGCTCGTCCACGTACTCATCCACACGCAGGCCATACTGCATCGCGGTCGGGCTCATGAACTGCCAGAGCCCGACGGCGGCGACACGTGACACCGCGAAGGGTGACAGCCCAGACTCGATCACCGGGATGTACAGCAACTCCTCCGGCATGTCCCGTTCGCGCAGCTTCGATCGGATCATATCCGAGAAGAGCGCGCGACGACTCATGAGTCGCTCGAACTCCGGACGGCGTGAAGTCTCGAACGCGTGCACCCAGCGATCGACGCGGGCATTCGATTCGAGCGGCAGTGTCCGGGTCGGTGCTTCCGACACCGATATGGCGTCCATCATCGCAATGCCCTGAACCGGCTCTTCCCTGGTCCAGGCGGCGAGGATCGCCAAGAGGCTGACTGCCGAGAGCGTCTTGAACCAACCGGGGTGAGATGCCCCCACCAGACACTCCCGCAAGGACCCGACGAGCGAGTCCGATCTATCGGCACGGCAACTGGGCCCGCGATTGTTCGGGGTAGACATCGTCCACCTCCTTCGTTGTCGCTCAACCCTACCCTACGTGCAGTCGGGGGGCCGAGGTTCTGAGCAAGAACCCCGGGGGTGGACCGAGCGTTCCACTGCACTCGACGGTGCAGCTATGCAAAAGAGCCCGAGAGCCGGCGAACCGCCGACGCCCCCGGACTCCATCGAATTGTAACGAACTACTCTGCGGCGTAGACCGAAACGACGTTGCGCGCACGCATGCGCTCGAACGTCACGACCCCGTCGACCATCGCGAACAGCGTATCGTCTTTGCCCTTCCCGACGTTACGCCCCGGATGGAACTTCGTCCCGCGCTGCCGAACGATGATGCCGCCGGCCCGAATGGGCTGACCGCCCGCCCTCTTCACGCCGAGGAAGCTCGGATTGCTGTCTCGGCCGTTTCGGCTCGAGCCTACACCCTTTTTGTGTGCCATGACTGTCTCGCTATCGAGAGGGTCGGTGCGCTAGCCGAGCGCTACGTCTTCGACCCGGATCTCCGTGAAGTTCTGGCGGTGACCCTGCTTCTTGCGGTAGCCCTTGCGGCGCTTCCGCTTGAAGACGATCAACTTGTCGCCCCGACCGTGGCGGATGACCTCGGCCTTGACCGATGCGCCGTCCACCATGGGCGCTCCAACCTGGATCTTCTCCTCTCCGTCACCGGCGAGCAGAACCTGATCGAACGTCACCGACTGCCCGGGCTCGACGTCGAGCGACGGAATACGGATGCGGGCTCCGGGCTCGGCCCGGAACTGCTTCCCACCGGTTTCAAACACTGCGTACATATGAAATCCCATACAGGGCGTCGGCCTTCGCTGTAGAGCAGGTAAAACTCACAAGAGACACCGACCGGGTCAAGGCGCGCTCCCCCCCGGCGGGTGGGCGGCGACATCCAAGGGTCGCCCCCACGGAGGTGAGGAGCGGATCCGCCGCGAGCCCTGCTACGCCGCGTACTTCTCCGTCACGTCGGTCTCCGCCGGGCCGGACAAGAGGCGGAACTCGTCGAGTCTCATGAGCGGGTCGTCTCGAAGCCTCAACTCCAGGCGGGTACGACCCTTGAGTCGCTTCAGGAGCTCCGGCTCTTCCTCGATCACGCGAAGCGCCACCTCGGGGTGCACGCGTACCACGAGACTCTTCTCCTCCTTGGCCGCCGCGGCGCGCTTGATGGTCCGCTCGATCTGACGAACGACCGTCGCGGGCGTGTAGACCCGACCCACACCTCCACACGAGGAGCAGACCGCGGTCAGCGAATTGAAGATCGAGGGGCGCACACGCTGACGGGTCATCTCCACCAGCCCGAGGTTCGACACTTCGAACGCCTTCGTCCGAGCCCGGTCTCTACCCAGGTGCGATCGGAGCTCCCGCAGGACCTTGTCCCGGTTTTCCTGTGACTCCATGTCGATGAAGTCGACCACGATGATGCCACCGACGTCGCGCAGCCGTAGCTGTTTCGCGATCTCGCGTGCCGCCTCGATGTTGTTGCGCAGGATCGTCTGCTCCGGGTCCTTTTTCCCCTTCCCCGTGAACCGCCCGGTGTTCACGTCGATGGAGACGAGCGCTTCCGTGGGCTCAATGACCAAGCTGCCCCCGGACTTCAGAGGCACGTTGCGACGGAAGGCCTTCTGGATCTCCTCTTCCACCCCATACTCGTCGAAGAGGGACCCGTGACCGTGATGTAGGTGCACCAGATCGAGCAGCTCTTCGTCCACCGTCCGCACATAGTCGACGATTTCGTCGTAGGCCTGCTTCGAATCGACTCTCAGCGCCTCGAACTTGTCGCTGAACAGGTCGCGGATGACCCCGCTGATGAGGGTCGCTTCGCGATGGATCGCGGCCGGGGCGCTCCTCTCTTCGGCGGTCGAGACGATCCCCTGCCACCGCTCGTGGAGCCTGTTGAACTCGCGCTCGAGCTTCTCCTTGGTGACCTCTTCTCCGACCGTGCGGACGATGAGCCCGCCGCTGTCTTTCGGCAGGATCTCCTGGGCCATCTTCCGCAGCTTCGACCGCTGATCCCGCCCCTCGATCTTTCGGCTGATGCCCACCCGCGATGAGTGTGGCATGTACACGAGAAAGCGTCCCGGCAAGGAGATCTCGGCGGTGAGCCGCGGTCCTTTGGTGCTGATCGCCTCCTTCGTCACCTGCACCAGGAGCTCGTCGCCCTTCTTCAGGTGATCCTGAATCGGAGGGAGCTTCTGACTGCGGCGACCCCGCCGCCCACCGTTGCCGTTCCCGTCGTCGTCCTCGTCGTCGAGGATCAAGTCGGAAACATGCAGGAAGCCGGCCTTGCCGGTCCCGATGTCGACGAACGCTGCCTGGATGCCCGGCAGCACGGCCTCGACCTTTCCGAGGAAGATGTCACCGAGGACCCGATTCTGATCGGGCCGGTCGAACATCACTTCCACGAGCTGATTGTCTTCACGGAGCGCGACCCACGACTCACGCGGGTTCGAACTCACGAGGATTTCTCTCCTCAACGATCTCTCCAAATGTAGGGCCGGTCCCGAAAACCCTCACCGGTGACCGGACACGTCCCGCGGCTGCTCGCTGCGAGTGCAGAGCGAGCAGCTTCGGCGACCGCCTGGTCTCCGGCGCACTCGGGCGGGGCCGCGGCCGCGTCTTCCAGACCTTCTATCGGACGCGCTCCGCCTGCCCGCACGGGCCGACGTTCTTGTGTTATCAGTTCGCTTCGATGCCGGCGGGCTCCAACACCCGGTCCGGCACGGACCGCTCTGGCGACTCGGCCAGCACCTCTTTCAACAGCCTTCGGGCGATGACAAGCCGCTGAATCTCGTTGGTCCCTTCTCCGATCTCGCAGATCTTGGCGTCGCGCATCATGCGCTCCACCGGATGGTCACTCGTGTAGCCGGCGCCGCCCATGACTTGGATGGCGCCCAGCGTCGCACGCATCGACAGCTCCGAACAGAAGAGCTTGGCCATGGCGGCCTGCTTTCCGAACGGCTGGCCCTGGTCCTTGAGCCAGGCCGCATGATACGTGAGGTGCTTTCCTGCCTCGATGTCCGTCGCGACATCGGCGAGCTTGAATTGCACCTGTTGAAAGTCCCACACACGCTGGCCGAACTGCCGGCGGTCGCTGGTATAACGGACCGCCGCCTCCAGCGCCCCTTCCGCCAAACCAAGCGAGAGCGCCGCGACCCCGATGCGTCCCGCGTCGAGGGTCTTCATGAAGTTGACGAACCCCTCCCCTTCGGCGCCGAGACGGTGGCTCTCCGGCACGAAGGCCTCTTCGAAGTGCAGCTCACGCGTATCCGAGGCACGCCACCCCATCTTGTCTTCTTTCTCTCCGCAGCGGACACCGCTGGTGAACGGTAGGTCCTCCCGATGTCCCCATCCGACCGCTTGGGCGCGGTCGACGTCGTACGTGGGCTTGCAGACGATGAAGCTGCTGATGCCCTTCGGTCCCTTGCCTGGCTCGGTGACCGCCGTGGCGACGAAGATCTCACCGACCCCTGCGTTGGTGATGAAGATCTTCGACCCGTTGATCCGGTAGCCGTCGCCCTCACGTTCTGCGCGCGTCCGGGTGCCGGACGCGTCGGACCCCGCACCGGGCTCTGTCAGCCCGAATCCCCCGAGCACGTCGCCGGTCGCGAGCGGTGGAACGAACCGGCGCTTTTGCTCTTCCGTCCCGAAAGACAGGATCGGCGAAAGCCCCAGAGTCGTATGCGCAGAAACCGTGATCGAATGGCTCGCGTCGAACTTGGCGAGCTCCTGGACAACCAGGATGTAACTGAGGTAGTCGAGCCCCATACCGCCCAGTTCCCGCGGGACGGGAACACCGAAGAGGCCCATCTCGGCCATCTTCTTGGCGTTGTCCCAAGGAAACTCGCCCGTCTCGTCGAGATCGCGCGCGACGGGCTCGATGGCCTCGCGGGCGAAGTCGTTCACGCGTCGCACCAGCGCAACGTGTTCGGGGGTCAGATATCTATCCATCAATCTCGGAGTCCTGCGTCGAAGTCCCGTCCGCATCTCTTCCCTAAACCGTAGTCCGCAAGCGCCGACTCGATCCAGGCACTAACCTAGCATAGCGGAATGGGGAGTCGGCCGACTAAGGTCTCAGCCCCGGGCCGCCCTCGAGGGTGCCCTTGAAAGACCCTGGGAATGCACAATGTGTTCCCCGGGCGCCGATATGGCCGAGGTGGGCACGGTTCGGACGAAACCGAGAGAGGAGGGAAGATGAGGAGAACGCTGTTGGGCGTGGTCGTCATGGGTGCGGCGCTGGGAATCGCCCGACCCGACGCGGCGGCCGCACAGGCCGTCGAGCTGCCACCGGAGGTGCGCGAATGGCTCGCACGGGATCAGGCTCAGCGATGGGCCGCGATGATCGCCGAGGGCGATTCGATCTTCAACTCCCAGAGTTGCCGACGGTGCCACGGGGACAACGGCTCGGGTGGGCGAAACGGACCGGACCTCACGGACAGCACGTGGGTGCAGAGCGACGGATCGCTCGAGGGGATCCGCAGGACGATCTTCTGGGGCGTGCGTCGAGAGGCGTTCTCCGACCCGGCGTGGCGGTTCGAAATGAACCCCGGGGGGGGAGCCGATCCGACCTGGGCTCAGTACTCTTCGCTCGCAGCGTACGTATGGAGCCTGTCGAACGGGACGCACCTCCCCGGACGCTAGAGCGGGACGCTCGCTCGGCTTGCGGTCAGTCGTTCGATCCCGCGCGAAGCGCGTGGATTGCGTCCACGGTCAGCTTCGTCCGGAATTCGATGACCTTCCGTCCGAGCTCCTGTGTCTCCGCAAGCGGTTCGAGGCTGATGCCGTTGATCGATGCCCTGCCCGCTCGCACCCGCTGGTCGAAGCGAATCGAGGTCGGATCGATAACGGACATGATCGACGCAATCGACAGCTCCTCGTGGATCCCGTCTGAGCCGGAGCTGGCGTTGTAGTCCATCTGTTCGGGAATCCCGAGGGTCTCCTGGATGTACTGACGGACCTGCACGTGATTGTAGAACTCCGGCACGTGATGGAAGCGGGTCGGAATACCGCCATATCGCTCGTTGAGGGCGTCGGCCGCCGCCTGCATGCCGCGGAGATTGCCCCCGCTGTCGCCGAGGAAGTACACCTCTGTGAATCCCATGCCGCGCAAACTGTCGCCCATGTCGGTCAGCCACGCGATGTACGTCTCCTGAGACACCATCGGCCCGGTCGCCCCGACCGTCACCGGCCGGCTCGGATCACCCGGCTCGAGGGTGACCAGGGGTGCGACGAGCGTCGCGCCAAGGGCACGAGCGACCGACTCGCCCATGAGCTTGTTCGAGTAGTTGTGCTTCCCCGACGCCAAATGAGGGCCGTTGGACTCGACGCCACCGGTGAGGATCAGGGCCGTCGTGTTCCCTGCCCGAACGGCGTCACGGATTTCCATCCAGGTCAGCTCCTCGAGCCATACGCTCTCGACCGCCTCGATGGGCCGCGGCGCGTTCAGCTCCGCCTCCCGGGCGGCCGCTCGCGCGGCCCGCTCTTCCGGCGTCATCGGCCTTCGCTGGGCGTCGGCGGACGCGGTGAACAGACTCGCGAGCACCAAGACGACACAACTGGTTCTCATGTGGCTGCACCACTCGGCGTTCCAAGGAATGTGCGGTCGAGCCCCAATTGATTCGGGCTGGAGAGTTACGGCAACTGCCTGAGCGTCTTCCTGATTCCCGGGCGGGTCCACCCGGTTCACGGTCGGCGCTCCCGGCTGTCCGCCATGCGCCAGCCACACCGGTCGCACTGCCCGCAGCGATCTACGCGCTTCTCTCCGAAGTACCTCAGTAACGCGTTTCGGCGACATCGACGCTCGCGAGCGTAGCGTTCGACGTCAGCGACTTTGTCCATCGCGCGGCGACGGAGGCCCGCGGCAGCCGTCCAGTCGGGCTCGGACCGAACCAGGACTCTCTCGGTCCGACCCGTGACCGACTCGACGCGACAGATCGCCCCTATGCGCTCCAGAGCGCCCAGCGCTCCGACGGGGTCGCCCTCGGCCCACGTCCGCGCGGGCTCGGAGAGGGCTCTGACGACCTTCGGGTGGTCGATGTCCGCCACCTCGCCCATCAGCGACGCTCCGCGAAGGGCGCGCCAAAGACGGACCAGCACGCTACGGCGTGGGTGCGTGCGGGCGATGAACCGGTTGGCCAGGCGACGATCGCTTCGATTGTGGAACGCGACACAGATCGAGGGCTCGCCGTCTCGCCCGGCGCGCCCTGCCTCCTGGTAATACGACTCCAGCGTTCCGGGGAGTTGGAGGTGGATCACCGCGCGGACGTCGGCCTTGTCGATGCCCATGCCGAACGCGTTCGTCGCGACGACCACGCGCACGTCGCGGTTCAGGAATCGCTCCTGAACGCTGGAGCGTTCCGCTCCCGTGAGGCCCGCGTGGTAGACATCGCAAGAGTGCCCCCGCGCGGCGAGTCCGTCCCGAAGGATCTCTGCGGCGCGACGCGTCGGCGCATAGACGATGCCCGCACCCTCGCCCCCCATGAGAGCCCGGCGAACAGCGCTGATTCGATCGTCGCCCGGACCACGCCGCTCTACGACCCACCGGAGGTTGGGACGGTCGAACGAGCGCACGACCCGGAGCGGATCGACAAGCCCTAGGCTCTCCACGATGTCAGCCCGTACGGCGGGGGTGGCGCTCGCCGTGAGCGCGAGGACCGGAGCTTCGAGCGTGAGGAGTCGACCGATTCGCCGATACGCCGGACGGAAGTCGTGCCCCCACTCGCTGATACAGTGCGCTTCGTCGACTGCGACCAGTGACACGCGTACCGCGTCGAGGAGCGAGCGGAACCCCGCGATCTCGAGCCGCTCGGGCGAGACGAGGAGCAAACTCACGCGGCCGGCCCGCAACCGCTCGATCACCCGTTGCCGCTCCGAGGCGGTTTGCGTGCCGCTCAGACACTCCGCCCCGAGCCCGATCGCTCGAGCCCGGCGGATTTGGTCCTGCATGAGCGAAACGAGCGGGGTGACGACCAGAACCGTTCCGTCGAGCATCAGCGCCGGCACTTGGTAGCACACGCTCTTGCCCCCACCGGTCGGGAGAACGCCGAGCGCGTCGCGACCTTCGAGAACCGCCCGGACGAGCTCCTCCTGTCCGGGCCGGAATCTGGGATAGCCAAACGCGCTCCGGAGGGTCGCGACGGGGTCGGCGTGCATCGCGAACCAAAGCGACCGAAGCGGGACAGCACCATGTCGAATCGGGTGCGCTGCTTCATCCGGGGCACGCGGCGTGGAGCCAGCTCGCCCTTCCAGCAGCAGGTCGTTTTCGACGAGCTCCACGTCTCCCGATGCCCGATCGACTTCATTGGAAGGGCCGTTCGGGGCGATTATAGACGATGCCGCCACTGAACCCGTGGGATCCACCGCCGCGTTCTGGCGCACTCGCCTCGGAGGTTGACGTGAATCGACCGGGCTGGTTCTTGGTGTTGCTGATCGCTGGCGTCATGGCGCCCCTCGGGCGTCCCGTGTCCGCACAACGGACGGGGACCGTCGAGGTCGGCCTCTTCGCGCAGCGCACCGCCTTCGACGAGCTGACCACGCTCGCCTTCGGCACGGCCCCGGGCATCGGCGGTCGGCTCGGCCTCTACGTCTATCCGAACCTCCTCCTCGCCGCGACGACGTCCTTTACCTGGTCTGAGACGGCCGCCGACCCGAGTCCGAGCGTGTCCTGGGTGCCGTTTCGGGCGACGATCGCGTATCAACTACCGGTGACCGAAAACTTCTACCCGATGGCCGGTGTCGGCTGGGTCCGCAACGGGTATGGCGACGGACTTCGTGAGGCCGACAACGGCGTCACGGCGCTCGCCGGCTTCAAGACCTACCTCCGTGATCGGTGGTCCTTTCGGAGTGACGTGACGATCGACTGGATCTCCTCACCGTTCAACCAGGGTGAGAGCGTCTCGAGCTCGGCCGTGTCGAAGCACGTCAATTGGAGCCTGGCCGCGGGCCTATCGCTCGATATCGGACCCGGACGCTATTCGGATCGCGATGGAGATCTCGTGTACGACCACCGTGACGCGTGCCCGGACACGCCGCGGGGCGTGGGAGTCGATGAGTCGGGGTGCCGCCTCGACGAGGATGGGGATCGCATCTTCGACGAAGACGACGCCTGTGCAGCGACGCCCGCCGGGGTTCGGGTGGACCTGGAAGGGTGCCGCGTGGACGGCGATCGCGACTCGGTCTTTGACGAGGACGATGTCTGCCCGAACACACCGGAGGGCGTGGCGGTCGACCCCTCGGGGTGCGCGCTCGATACGGACGGCGACCGCGTCCCCGACCATCGCGATCTCTGCGCGGCGACACCGGCCGGTGTCGGCGTGGACGGTCGAGGGTGCCGCCTCGATGGGGACCAGGACGGCGTCTTCGACGAGGACGACCTGTGCCGCGACACTTCACGAGGTGTCGAGGTCGACACATCCGGTTGCGAGGTCCTGTTCGTGCGCGAGGAATCCGTCGTGGTTCTGGAAGGCGTGACCTTCGAAACCGCGAGCGCCGACCTCACCGCTTCCGCGACCGAAGTCCTCGACGCGGTGGCCGAATCGCTGCTGCGCAGTCCCGACGTCCGTGTGCGGGTCGTCGGGCATACCGACTCGGTTGGCCTGCGGTCGTATAACCTGACCCTCTCGGAGGACCGGGCGGCGTCCGTGGTTCGCTACCTGACCGAGCGGGGCGTCGCGGCCGAGCGGTTGGAGAGTGCCGGCTTCGGACCCGACAGACCCGTGGCCACCAACGAGACCGAAGAAGGACGCCGCATGAACCGTCGAGTGGAGCTGGAGCGCATCAACTGATCGCGCTCTCGCCAGAAACGTCGTCGTCCTCGTCCGCCTCCTCATGGGCCGCATCCCCCGCATGGGGTAGAAAACGGAGAAGCATCGCCCCGAGAAGGATCACGATGGCCGCGCCCGTCATCCAGCGCTCGCCGAAATAGAGGCCCAACACGACGAGGACCGCCGCGACGGAGAAGAGCCGGACCTTCCACTCGAGGAGCGGGTCGTGGCGCCGCCGCCGGCTTACGAACACGACGGGGTCTCCGGCCCGATCGGGATCCCGCGCAGCAGGGGCACCCTAGACGGCGCCACCCGAGGACTTGTCGAGAAAGCGGCGCACGCCGTCTCGACACGCCTCAGTCATGCGGGCCTCTGCGTTCACCTCGGCACCACGCTCGAGGCCCGACGAGAAGTCGAGCGCGTCGAGCTCGTAAAGAAGCGCCTTGGTCATCGTGATCGCCGACGGCGGCTTGGCCGCCAAGCGGCCGAGGTATCGATCGACTTCGCCGTCGAAGGCCTCGGTCGAGAAGACGCGCGTCACGAGCCCGAGCCTCTTCGCCTCGCCCGCGTCGAAGCGCTCGCCCTGGGCAACGAGGTGGAACGCCTCCCCCTCTCCGACTTTGCGGCGAAGGATGGTCATGACGAGCGCCGGTACGAAGCCGAGGTGGACCTCGGGGTAACCGAACTCGGCGTCCTCACGGGCCAACACGAGGTCACACGCCGACGCGAGGCCGCACCCGCCGGCGAGCGCTCGCCCGTGCACGACGCCTACGATCGGCCTCGGATGCGATCGCATCTGCGCGAAGAGCGCGCCAAGCGATCGGGCGTCCTCGAGGTTCTCTTCCTCGCCCATGCTCGCGATCCGCTCGAGCTCGGCCAAGTCGGCGCCCGAGCAGAAGTCGGGACCGGCACCGCGCAGAGCTACGACACGCACGGAGTCGTCGGACGCGGCCGACTGGAGGCCGCCCTTGAGCGCCGCCACCAACTCGCCATTCAGCGCATTGCGCTTCTCGGGGCGGTTCAGCGTGAGCGTAGCCACCCCAGCATCATCGACCGCGATCTCGAGCAGGGAGCTCACTGTCCGTCGCTCCCGCTCCCCTGTCGGTCCGGCGTCCAGCCCGGGGGCACGCGCCCCCGCCCTCGCACGGCCTCCGCCACGTCGTCGGGTACCTCGACGCGCATGCGAAGGAGGGCCGTGCTGAAGACCTTGCCCTGAGCGTCGTTCATGAGCGACATCGTGCCACCGCCCCCCAACGCACCGTGCAGCAGGAAATTCAGCGCGTAGAGATTCGGCAGCTCGAAACGCTCTACCTCACCTTTGACCATCGGACCGAAATGCGCCTTCACCGCAGCGGGTGTAAGCGCGTCGCGGAGCAGCCCGTAGTGTGCCTCGTCGTACGCGATGACACCCACGTTGGCGGTGTCGCCCTTGTCGCCCGAGCGGGCGTGCGCCAAGTGCACCAGGGGGATCTTCTTCATACCTCTCGCACCTCCACCTGGAGGTGGGACTCGACGACCTCGCGACGGAGGAGCGCGGGCCAATAGGCCATGATTTCCTGAACCCGGGGCCGACCACCCGCGAAGCCCGTGACGGAGGGTGGGCCGGTCAACACGAGGGGCGCGATCTCACGCGTGAATCGCTCCACCGCCGCCCGGTCCGACGACCGGACCCCCACACGAAGCTGTACTTCGGGAAGGTCGGCGGGCGGTTCACCGACGAGCGGGCCGTGCGTGGAGTCCCACCCGACCAACTCCGTCCGGATCTCGTCGAACTGGAGGCCGAGCCTGTCGAGCCTCCGACGGAGGATGACGTCGGCCGACCGAGCCTTCGCGGCCGCATCGGGCCACGCATAGGTGAGCGTCCCGGTCGCCTTCCAACCCGACGAGTAGGCGATCGAGACCTTCAGGAAATCCGTTCTCGGCCCGCCTTTCACTCCGTGGACACGGACCCGGTCGTTGCCTAGATCGTCCAGGTGGATCGTGGTGAAGTCGGCGACGACATCGGGTGTGATGTACGTCGTCGGGTCGCCCATTTCGTAGACGATCTGCTCGGAAACCGTCGCCCGGCTGACTCGCCCCCCCGTGCCGGGATGCTTCGTCACCACGAAGGTCCCGTCCTGCGAGACCTCGACGATGGGGAAGCCCACGTTCTCCATGTCTGGGATCGTCCACCAGTCGATGAGGCAGTTGCCACCCGTGCACTGGGCGCCGCACTCGTTGATGTGCCCAGCGACGACCCCGGACGCGATCCGGTCGTGGTCCCCCTCGTCCCACCCGTGCTCGTAGATCAGCGGACCATACGTCAGCGCGGTGTCGGTGCTCCGGCCCGTGACGATCACGTCCGCCCCTCGCGACAGCGCCTCGACGATCGGGGCCGCGCCGATGTACGCGTTCGCGCTCTGCACCTGGCCCAAGACGGTCGAGAGGGGCGCTCCGGTCTCCATGTTGGCCAACTCGTGACCGCCGGCGAGCAGCTCGTCCAGGCGGTCCATGAGGTCATCCCCCGTGACCAACCCGATCTTCGCGCGCCCCGCGACGCCCGCCCGGCGGCCGGCTTCCACGAGAGCCTCGGCGCACCCGTCCGGATTCACGCCCCCCGCGTTGGTCACGACCCGGACCCCGTCTTCGATGCACTTCGGGAAAATGCGCTCCATGAGCGGCACGAAGTCGCGCGCGAACCCGGCTTCGGGATCCCGTGCCCGCTGCTTTTGCATGATCGACATCGTGACTTCGGCCAGATAGTCCAGCATGAGGTAGTCGATCGAGCCTCCCTCGACTTGGCGCACCGGTGCCTCGAGGTCGTCGCCCCAGAAGCCCTGCCCGCCCGCGACTCGGACCACGCGGTCGCTCATCGAACGTCCCCCGAGGAGAGCTGGAACGCACCGATGTGCGGACCCGGGTTCTGGAGTGCGGCCCGGAGCAGCAGACCCAGAGCGGGCCTGAGCTCTTCGGGTAGCACGACCTCGTCGACGAAGCCACGCGCCGCAGCGAAGCGGGCATCGAGCTGCCGGTCGTATTCCTCGCGCACCTCGTCCATGCGGGTCGTCAGATCTTCGTCGGGCACTTCGCCGTCCGCTTTGAGCCGGTCGAGTTGTCCGCTGAAGAGCGCCATCACCGCGCTCGCTCCCTCCATCACACCCATGCGACCCGTGGGAAGGGAGAGAATGAAGTCGGGGTCGAATCCCTGACCGGCCATGGCGTAGTAGCCGGCTCCGGACGCGTGGTTCAGCGTCACGACCAGCTTCGGTACCGTCGCGGTCGCCATGGCCTCGACGAACTCCGCGCCGGCGCGGATGATTCCCGAGTGTTCGGCCTCCGGCCCGACCATGAAGCCCGAGACGTCCTGCAGGAAGAGGAGCGGCGTATCGTGCCGATTCATCGTTTCGATGAAGTACGCCACCTTCCGGGCGCTCTCGGTGTAGACGATGCCCCCGAACCTGGGCGTCCCTCCGCTCGCGCTCTTGAACATACCGCGCGCGTTGGCGATCACACCGACCGGGACGCCGTCCACGAATCCCGTGCCGCAGATCATCTCCTGAGCGTACTCGGGCTGGAATTCGTCGAGCTCCTCACCGTCGAGAATACACTCGAGCACCTCCCGCATCTGGTACGGCTGGCGATGGTCCTCTGGAAGAAGGTCGTACAGCTCGTAGGCGAGCCGCTTCGGTGGGGTCGGCATGCGTCGGGGCGCGTCCTCGGCCATCGGCAGCTCGGAGACCAATCGGCGGAGCCGCCCGATGCACGCCTCGTCGTCCGGCACCATGTAGTGGGCAACCCCGCTTAGCCGCGTGTGCACCGACGCTCCCCCGAGCTCTTCGGTACCCACTGTCTGCCCGGTCGCCCCCTTCACGAGGTTCGGGCCGCCGAGCCCCATGAACGACGTGCCCTCCACCATGAGAATCACATCGGAGAGCGCCGGTAGATACGCCCCCCCCGCGATGCACGGTCCCATGACCGCGGCGAGCTGCGGAATGCGCAAATAGCGGCGCATGACGGAATTGTAGTAAAAGATCCGAGCCGCACCGTACTGACCGGGGAAGACGCCACCCTGGTAGGGGAGGTTCACCCCGGCCGAGTCGACGAGGTACACGATCGGGATGCGGCAGCGCATGGCGATCTCTTGGGCCCGCAGGATCTTCGTGATCGTCTCCGGCCACCACGAACCCGCTTTCACCGTGGCATCGTTCGCCACCACGACGACTTCGCGGCCCTCGACACGCCCCACCGTCGTGACCACGCCGGCGCTGGGTGCCTGCCCGTCGTACTGGTCGTAGGCCACCAGCATCCCGATTTCGACGGAGGGCTCCGCGTCGTCGAGGAGCAATGCGATTCGTTCCCGCGCCGTGAGCTTGCCCTGGTCGTGCTGACGCTCGATCCGCTTGGCACCCCCGCCCTGACTCAGCCGCTCGCGAAGCTCTTTGAGCTCGCCCGCGAGCGTGCTCAGCCGGCCGGTCGGGCCGGCCACGACGTCGGCGCTCACGGGCCAGCTGTCGACGAGGGGGGTCTCACGCCGTGTTCTGGGCCGAGAACCACTCCTTGACGTACTCGATGGCGGCCGAGGTCGGCGTGCCTGGACCGAAGAGACGCCCGACGCCCTGTGCCTCCAACGCCGCGACATCGTCCTCGGGAATGATGCCGCCGCCCGTGAGCAGGACGTGGTCGGCGCCTGCCTCGTCGAGGAGCTTCTTCACACGCGGGAAGAGCGTCATGTGCGCACCGGAGAGAACGGACATCGCGACTACGTCCACGTCCTCCTGTACCGCCGCGCTCACGATCATCTCGGGCGTCTGATGGAGCCCGGTGTAAATGACCTCCAAGCCCGCGTCGCGGAACGCGCTCGCGATGACCTTCGCCCCTCGGTCGTGACCGTCGAGGCCCGGCTTCGCCACGAGGATTCGGATCTTGCGTTCTTCGGACATGAATCGAGTTTGGCTCGTGATCAGGTGATCGTCATCAGAAGAAGACGGGCTCCTTGAAGGCCCCAAACACGTCTTCCATCGCCGCGCGGATCTCGTACAGTGTGCAATACGCGCGCGCGCAGTCGAGAATGCGCGGCACGACGTTTTCGTCGGACCTGCACGCGTCCCTCAGCGCGGACAGCGTCTGTTCGACCCGGTCGGAATCCCGTGCTGCACGTATGGCGGCCATGCGGGCCACCTGACGCGACTCGACCTCGGGATCGATCTTGAGCGTATCGATCTCGACCTTCTCCGAGCCGTCGAGGAAGTCGTTGACCCCGACGATCACCCGGTCGCCCGATTCGACCTCACCTTGCTGCCTCATGGCCGACGCGGCGATCTCCCTTTGGAACCATCCCTGCTCGATCCCCGGCACGACACCCCCCTGCTCGTCGATCTCGTCGAACAGCTCCAGCGCTTCTCGCTCGAGATCATCGGTGAGCGACTCGACGAAATACGATCCCGCGAGTGGGTCGATCGTGTTCGGTACGCCGGACTCGTAGGCGAGGATCTGTTGGGTACGCAGCGCGATCCGGACTGCTTTTTCCGTCGGGAGAGACAGGGTTTCGTCCATCGAGTTCGTGTGCAGCGATTGCGTCCCGCCGAGTGCCGCGGCCATCGCCTGATAGGCGACCCGGACGATGTTGTTCTCCGGCTGCTGCGCCGTGAGGCTGACCCCGGCGGTCTGGCAATGGGTGCGGAGGCGCCACGAGTCGGGGTTCTTCGCCCCGTACTTCTCTTTCATGCCGCGTGCCCAGATGCGACGAGCCGCTCGAAGCTTGGCGATCTCCTCGAAGAAGTCGTTGTGCACGTCGAAGAAGAACGACAGGCGCGGTGCGAACGAATCCACGTCGAGACCCCGCGCGATCCCGCGCTCGACGTACTCGAAGCCGTTCCGGAGCGTGAACGCCAACTCTTCGGCGGCTGTCGCACCGGCCTCGCGGATGTGGTAGCCGGAGATCGAGATCGGGTTGTACTTCGGCGTGTGCTCGCTGCACCAAGCGAACATGTCGACGATGCAGCGAAGGGCCGGCTCCGGCGGGAAGACCCACGCGTGCTGGGCCTGATACTCCTTGAGGATGTCGTTTTGGACGGTCCCGCGGAGCTCGGACACGTCGACGCCCTGCTTCTCCGCGGCGGCGACGTAGAAGCAGAAGAGGATGATCGCCGGTCCGTTGATGGTCATCGACACCGAGACCTCGTCCAGCGGGATCTCGTCGAAGAGCTGCTCCATGTCGGCCAGCGACGAAATTGCGACGCCGCACACGCCCACCTCGCCCAGTGAGCGGGGATGGTCGGAGTCGAACCCCATCAGCGTCGGGAAATCGAATGCGACGCTGAGTCCCGTCTGCCCGTGCTGGAGGAGATACTTGTAGCGGGCGTTCGTCTCCTCGGCGGTCGCGAAGCCGGCGAACTGCCGCATGGTCCAGAGCCGCGTTCGGTACATCGTTGGATACGGACCGCGCGTGAAGGGAAACGTCCCCGGCACGCCCAGAGCTTCATGGTCCGGGGCCCCGGAACGATCGAGCTCGGTATAGAGCGGATCGATCTCCCTCCCCGACACGGTGGTGAAGAGCGCGTCGCGCTTCGGCGTGCTCTCGAAGGCCTCCTCCCATTCGGCGAGCCGTGCCTTCAGCTCGGCGAGCTCACGCTCGCGTGCGCGCAGGACGGACGCCAGCTCGGCGCGGCTCTCCAGCTCTTTCTCGATCGTAGACATGGGCACCCCTCATCGAACCACGGACCTCAGCCTCTAAAGATACTCATCCTGTCCGGTGGCGCGGAGGGTTTACGCCCCATCCACCCCTACCGGAGCAGCGCATCCGTGATGCGGCGCGCCACCGAATAAGGCGTCTCCTCTCCCCCGGCGATCCCCAGCACGCCCTCCCCGAGCAGCCTCCGCACCTCGTCCGAACTCCAGGTTATGCGCTGGAGCTCACGGTTCACCACGTCCCGCACGCGCCCTTCTGCGCGGTCCCTCCTGCGTTCCTCCAACTGACCGCTCTCCACGAGCCAACTCCGGTGCCGTTCGACGGCGTCCACGAGGTCGTCGACGCCCTCGTTCGTCAACGCGTTCGTGGTGAGCACCGGTACGGGCCAGTCCTCCACCTCTTGCGCGGCCGAGTCGGTCGTGCGCTCCCTCTTCAACGCCCGGCCGAGATCGACGCCGTGATGCGCCGGGATGTCCTTGAGCGCGCTACCGGCCCGCAGGTGCAGCGCCTGTCGGAGCTCCTTGACCAGCCTCGCCGAGCCGGGTCGGTCGGCCTTGTTGACCACGAAGACGTCCGCGATCTCCATGAGTCCAGCCTTCATGGCTTGGATCGCGTCGCCCGACTCAGGCACGAGCACCACGACCACCGTGTCGGCCGCGGCCGTGATCTCGAGCTCGGTCTGTCCGACGCCGACGGTCTCGATCAAGATCCGGGCGAAGCCGAATCCGTCCATGAGGTCGACGACTTCCTTGGTGGTGGTCGCCAACCCACCGAGCGATCCACGCGTCGCCATCGAGCGGATGAAGATACCGGGGTCGGTCGCGACGTCATTCATCCGGATGCGGTCCCCCAGGAGCGCACCCCCCGAGTATGGAGACGTCGGGTCCACCGCGACGACGCCGACGTGCTCGTCACGAACCCGGTAGGTCGTGGCAGCCGCGGCCACCAGACTCGACTTGCCGGCCCCCGGCGGGCCGGTGAAACCGATCCGGCGCGCCTGCGGTCCAGAGGCCATGACCTCGTGCAGCAGCGCCTGGAATCCGGGCCGTTGACCCTCCACGACCGAGATGGCCCGGGCCAAGGCAGGCACCGCGCCGGTCCGGAAGCGGGCGAGCAGCTCCACGGTGCGTGCATCGAGCGTTTCGATTCGACTCATGCGCGAGACGATCCTTGTCAGAGACCACCCGGAGGGCGGATGCCCCTGGCGTGCCGCAACGGATTCTCGAGTAGGTGGGTGGGGATGAACAGCACCACGATGAACATGATGAGGGACGCCAGCAGGCCGATGCCGAGCAGCCACCAGTTTCGCAACGCGATGAAGAGGATCGACGAGATCACGGCGGTCACCGAGGCGAAGATGCTCAAGAGCAGCCTACGAGCCTGCAGATGAAGAAAACGCTCCTGGGATTGGATGTCTCGCGGATGCACGCGTACACGCAGCTCTTCCCGTTCCGCCCTGCTCACGAGATCGCGCACCGACCGCACAACCGACTGCGACTCTTCCACGAAACTGCGCGCGATCTGGGTCGGTTGCTGACCGGTCGTCTTGAGCAACTCCGCCTTGTTGTCGAGGACGACGCCCTTGATGAACCTGAGTCCGTCGAAGCGGCTGTCGTAGTGAAAGGCCAGCCCTTCGATGAGCGCAGACGTGCGGAAGAAGTACACCAGCTCCTGCGGGAGCACGAGCGGCCAGGTGTAGAAGGTGTCGAGCAGCTCCGCTATGACATCTTCCACGATCATCTGAGAATTCGTGGTTCTGGCACGGTCGACGATCCTGAGGATCTCCGTCGCGGCCTCGCGAATGTCACCGCGCGACACCTCGGGGCTGATCATCCCGAGCCTGTACATCTCGTTGATGACGCCGTCGAGGTCTTCGCGACTCAGCGCGAGCGCGATTCCCAGGATCGATTCCCGGGTCCACTTCGGGACTTCGAGCGCGGCACCCCAGTCCAACACGACCAGCGTTCCGTCGTCCTGCACGAGTAGATTGCCCGGATGCGGGTCGGCGTGCATGAAGCCGTCCACCATGAGCATTCGAAGATAGACCGTGGTCAGCGTCTCCATGACCTGCTTGAACGACAGCCGACCGGACTCGAAATGGCGCCCGAGCCCGTCGATCTTCGTGCCCTCGATATACTCCATGACGAGGACGCGCCGGCGAGTGAAACGCTCGATCACGTCGGGCGCCCGAACCTTTCGATCCGCTGCGAAGACTTCCTTGAAGCGCGCCAGGTTCCGGGCTTCCTGTTGGAAGTCCATCTCC